>NZ_JBYSZA010000002.1:0-473057 GCF_058786735.1 Pseudomonas sp. FW305-7 | reverse complement strand
GATCTCGGTGTACGGAGGAATGGCCACGTCGGCTTCGGCGAAGCTGATCTTCAGAACGATGAAGAACGGCAGCATGAAGAACAGGAACAGCCAGATGAACGGAACCCCGATGACCAGTTGGCGGCCATTGGGAATTATTCGGTTGAGCCGTCGTTTGAACTTGCGCATGTTCATGAGCGAAGTACCACGCCGCTGTCATCTTCCCACCACACGTAAACCTGATCGCCCCAGGTTGGACGTGCGCCACGGCGTTCGGCGTTGGCGACGAACGACTGGACCAGTTTGCCGCTCGGCAATTCGACGTAGAACACCGAGTGCCCGCCGAGGTAAGCGATGTCATGCACCTTGCCGCTCGACCAGTTGTATTCGCAGGTCGGCTGATCGGCGGTGACCAGCAGTTTCTCCGGACGGATCGCGTAGGTCACGGACTTGTCCTGCACCGAGGTGCTGATGCCGTGGCCGACGTAGATCTGCCGGTCGAGGTCCTTGCAGGTAATGGTCGCGTGGCCTTCGGCGTCGTCGATCACTTCGCCTTCGAAGATGTTCACGTTGCCGATGAATTCGCAGACCAGACGGCTGGTCGGGGTTTCGTAGATGTCGATCGGGCTACCGATCTGGGCGATCCAGCCCAGGTGCATGATCGCAATGCGCTCGGCCATGGTCATGGCCTCTTCCTGATCGTGCGTCACCATCACGCAGGTCACACCCACGCGCTCGATGATTTCGACCAGCTCAAGCTGCATCTGCGAACGCAATTTCTTGTCCAGCGCGCCCATCGGTTCGTCGAGCAGCAGCAGCTTCGGCCGCTTGGCCAGCGAACGCGCCAGCGCCACCCGCTGACGCTGACCGCCAGACAGTTGATGCGGTTTGCGCTTGGCGTACTGGCTCATCTGAACCAGTTTGAGCATCTCGGCCACGCGGGCGTCGATCTCGGCCTTGGGGATCTTGTCCTGCTGCAGGCCGAACGCGATGTTCTGCGCTACGGTCATGTGCGGGAACAAGGCGTACGACTGGAACATCATGTTGATCGGACGTTCGTACGGCGGCATGTCGGTGATGTCGACGCCGTCGAGGAAAATGCGCCCCTCCGTGGGCCGTTCGAACCCTGCCAGCATCCGCAGCAGAGTGGATTTGCCCGATCCCGAACCGCCGAGCAGGGCGAAGATCTCGCCTTTCTTGATTTCCAGGGACACATCGTCCACGGCAATCGTCTCGTCGAACTTCTTCGTGACCCGGTCGATTTTGACCAACACCTGCTTAGGTGTCTGGTCGCCCTCGAGGGCTTTCTTATAGGCGCCGGAGGCAACTGCCATTTACGAAACTCCCAGAAAAAAACAGTGCAGTTCGCCCACGCAGGCGAACCCTGGATAGTGTGTGCCTTACATACCCGACTTGACCTTGGTCCAGCTGCGGGTCATCAGACGTTGAATGTTCGGTGGCAACTCGATCGACACGTAAGCCTTGTCGATCACAGCCTGCGGTGGATAAACCGATGCATCGGTACGGATGGATTGTTCCATCAGCTTGTCCGACCCGGGGTTGGGGTTGGCGTAACCGACGTAATCACTGACCTGGGCAATCACCTCAGGTTTCAGCAGATAGTTGATGAAGGCATGGGCCTCTTTCACGTTGGACGAATCCTTGGGGATTGCCAGCATGTCGAACCACAGGGCGCCGCCCTCTTTCGGGACGGTGTACGCGATGTTCACGCCTTTCTTGGCTTCTGCCGCGCGATTCTTCGCCTGGAAGATATCGCCGGAAAAACCGATCGCCACACAGATGTCGCCGTTGGCCAGATCGCCGATGTATTTCGAGGAGTGGAAGTAGGTCACGTAAGGACGCACCGCGAGCAATTTGTCGGTGGCCTTTGCGTAGTCCTTGGGATTGGTGCTGTTGGCATTCAGGCCCAGATAGTTGAGCACGGTCGGCATCATTTCATCAGCCGAGTCGAGGAACGCCACGCCGCAGCTTTGCAGCTTCTTGATGTTCTCCGGCTCGAACAGCACGCCCCACGAATCGATCTTGTCGACACCGAGCACGGCCTTCACTTTGTCGACGTTGTAACCGATGCCGTTGGTGCCCCACAGGTACGGCACGGCGTACAGGTTACCCGGATCGTTCTGCTCCAGACGCTTGAGCAGCGCCGGGTCGAGATTGGAATAGTTCGGCAGCTGCGACTTGTCGAGCTTCTGGAACGCGCCCGCCTTGATCTGCTTGCCGAGGAAGTGGTTCGACGGCACAACCACGTCGTAACCGGTACGCCCGGCCAGCAGCTTGCCTTCAAGGGTTTCGTTGGAATCGAAGACGTCGTAGACCGGTTTGATTCCGGTGTCTTTCTGGAAGTCCGCCAGGGTCGTCTCGCCAATGTAGTCCGACCAGTTATAAATATGCACCGTACCGGCGGCCTGGGCTCCGACAGCGATCGTCAGGCCGGCAGTGGCCAGCAGGGCATTGCGCAAAGAAGAAAAAATAGGCAAGTGGAGGTCCTCTAAATTAGTTGGGCCCAAGTTGCCCCGCGCTGCATGACAGCCATGGCTGCCCGGCAACAAAACCGGCGCGCAACTTACCCTCGAAAAACCGTTCCAGCAAAACTTTCTGTCATTTAATTATCCCGCTGGCCGCCTTCGCGGTGACGACGGCCAGCGGTTGCTGCTTCAAACCGGCTTATTTACCGGATTTGATTTTGGTCCAGCTGCGAGTGATCAGGCGCAGGGTCGCTGCATCCTGATCGCTGATCGCATAGAGCTGCTTCTTCACTTCAGCCGAAGGGTAGATGCTCGGATCGCTGGTGATGTCTTTGTCCACCAGTGGCGTGGCCGCCTTGTTGCCGTTCGGGAAACGCACGGCGTTGGTGATCTCGGCCATCACTTCCGGCTGCAGCAGGTAGTTCATGAATTTGTAGGCGGCCTCGACGTTTTCGGCATCCTTGGGAATGGCGACCATGTCGTAGAAAGTGCCAGCACCCTCTTTGGGAATGGTGTAGGCCAGTTTGACCTTGTCACCGGCTTCCTTGGCGCGGGTCTTGGATTGCTCCAGGTCACCCGAATAACCGACAGCCACGCAGATGTTGCCGTTGGCCAGGTCGGAGATGTATTTCGAGGAGTGGAAGTACGCAACCGAAGGACGCACCTTGAGGAACAGGTCTTCGGCGGCTTTAAGATCAGCCTTGTCCTTGCTGTTGGTCGGCTTGCCCAGATAGTGCAGGGCCGCTGGAATCATTTCGGTCGGGGCGTCGAGGAAGCTCACGCCGCAGCTTTTGAGTTTCTCGATGTTCTCTGGCTTGAACACGATGTCCCACGAATCGATCTTGTCGATGCCCAGCGCAGCCTTGACCTTGGCCGGGTTGTAGCCGATGCCGATGGAGCCCCACATATAAGGGAAAGCGTGCTTGTTGCTCGGGTCGCTGGCATCGCCAACGGCCTTGAGCAGGTCTTCATCAAGGTTCTTCCAGTTCGGCAGCTTGGACTTGTCCAGCTCCTGATAAACGCCGGCCTTGATCTGCTTGGCGAGGAAGTTGTTGGAAGGCACCACCACGTCATAACCGGATTTACCGGCCAGCAGTTTGGCTTCCAGGGTTTCGTTGCTGTCGAACACGTCGTAGACGACTTTGATGCCCGACTCTTTCTCGAATTTGGCAACGGTGTCTGGCGCGATGTAGTCGGACCAGTTGTAGACGTGCAATACCTTGTCGTCCGCCTGAACCGCACCCGCCATCATGCCCGCGACGGACAGGGCGAGAAGTGTCTTGCCAGCAAGCTTTTTGCCTAATGCCTTCATGCGTTAATGCTCCAAATTTTTCTTTTTTGAACCACTTTGTTCAGCGGCCGAACCCGGACAACTGGAACCGCGGCTAGTCTGGCAAGATCCGAGGCGGTCTTTCAAGAAAAGACCGGCCTTTCTGACAGCTTTGCGCGAGAGCGCCGCAGCTCCCCCGCCCAAAGCCTAGCACTTAGCCCTGCAACGCACTGAGGGTCAGGTCCAGACACTTGCGTGCCTTTGTAACCAGCTCATCGATCTCCGCTTTGCTGATCACCAGCGGCGGCGCGATGATCATCGTGTCGCCCACGGCGCGCATGATCAGCCCGTTGTCGAAGCAGAACTGGCGGCAGATCATGCCGACGCCCTTGCCTTCGTAACGCTTGCGAGTGGCCTTGTCCTGCACCAGCTCGATCGCCCCCAGCAGACCAACCCCGCGCACTTCCCCCACCAACGGGTGATCGTTCAGCTCGCGCAGACGTTTCTGCAAATACGGTGCCGTTTCGTTGTGGGCGTTCTCGATAATTTTCTCGTCGCGCAGAATCCGGATGTTCTCCAGACCCACCGCTGCCGCCACCGGGTGACCGGAGTAGGTGAAGCCGTGGTTGAAGTCGCCGCCTTCGTTGAGCACCTTCACCACTTCGTCGCGCACGATCAGGCCACCCATCGGGATGTAGCCGGAGGTCAGGCCCTTGGCGATGGTCATCATGTCCGGTTTGAGGTCGTAGAAATCGCTGCCGAACCATTGGCCGGTACGGCCGAAACCGCAGATCACTTCGTCGGCGACGAAGAGGATGTCGTACTTGGCGAGGATTTCCTTGATGCGCGGCCAGTAGGTGTCTGGCGGAATGATCACGCCGCCGGCGCCCTGAATCGGCTCGGCAATAAAGGCACCGACATTGTCGACGCCGACTTCGAGAATTTTCTCTTCCAGCTGATTGGCCGCCCAGATGCCGAACTCTTCCGGCGACATGTCGCCGCCTTCGGCGAACCAGTACGGCTGGGCGATGTGGACGATGCCCGGAATCGGCAAGTCGCCCTGCTCGTGCATATAGGTCATGCCGCCGAGGCTAGCGCCGGCCACGGTCGAACCGTGATAACCGTTTTTGCGGCTGATGATGACTTTCTTGTTCGGCTGACCCTTGATCGCCCAGTAGTGGCGAACCATGCGCAGCATGGTGTCGTTGCCTTCGGAGCCGGAGCCGGTGAAGAACACGTGGTTCATGCCTTCCGGCGCGACATCGGCGATAGCCTTGGCCAGTTCCAGCGCCGGTGGGTGGGCGGTCTGGAAGAACAGGTTGTAGTAAGGCAGTTCGCGCATCTGTTTCGCGGCGGCGTCGGCCAGTTCATCGCGACCGTAACCGATGGCCACGCACCACAGCCCGGCCATGCCGTCGAGGATCTTGTTGCCTTCGCTGTCCCACAGGTAAACGCCCTTGGCGTTGGTGATGATCCGCGGGCCTTTCTCTTTCAGCTGCTTGAAGTCGCTGAACGGGGCCAGGTGGTGATCGCTGCTCAGCGCTTGCCACTCACGGGTTTGCGGGTTGTTGCTGGTCATGCCAATTCTCCTTGTTATCGGTGAAGGCGCGGCGCCTGAGCACCGCACCCGGCGTATCAGACGGCGAAGAGCAGGTACTCACGCTCCCACGAACTGATCACGCGCTTGAAGTTTTCATGCTCGGCCCGCTTGACCGCGACGTAGCCCGTGATGAAAGTTTTGCCCAGGTATTTCTCGATGGTCGCGCTGTTTTCCATACGCTCCAGCGCGTCTTCGATGGTCAGCGGCAGGCGCAGATTGCGCCGCTCGTAACCACGACCGACCACTGGCGCGCTCGGGTTGAGGCCTTCGACCATGCCGATGTAGCCGCAGAGCAGGCTCGCGGCGATCGCCAGGTACGGGTTGGCGTCGGCGCCCGGCAGGCGGTTTTCCACGCGGCGGTTCTGCGGGCCGGCATCCGGTACACGCAGGCCTACGGTGCGGTTTTCTTCGCCCCACTCCACGTTTACCGGTGCCGAGGTGTCCGGCAGGAAGCGGCGGAACGAGTTGACGTTCGGCGCGAACAGCGGCAGCAATTCCGGGATCAGTTTCTGCAGGCCACCGATGTGGTGCAGGAACAGCTGGCTCATGGTCCCGTCTTCATTGGAGAACACGTTCTTGCCGGTCTCGATGTCGATGATGCTCTGGTGCAAGTGCATCGCGCTGCCCGGCTCGCCGGTCATCGGCTTGGCCATGAAAGTGGCGGCCACGTCGTGCTTGAGCGCGGCTTCGCGCATGGTGCGTTTGAACACCAGAATCTGGTCGGCCAGCGACAGTGCGTCGCCGTGACGGAAGTTGATTTCCATCTGCGCCGTGCCGTCTTCGTGGATCAGCGTGTCGAGGTCCAGTTCCTGCAGTTCGCACCAGTCGTAAACGTCTTCGAACAGCGGATCGAATTCGTTCGCCGCTTCAATGGAGAACGACTGACGACCGATTTCCGGACGGCCCGAGCGGCCAATCGGCGGCTGCAACGGATAGTCGGGGTCGTCGCTGCGCTTGGTCAGGTAGAACTCCATCTCCGGCGCCACGATCGGCTGCCAGCCCTTGTCGGCGTAGAGTTTGAGGACCTTCTTGAGGACGTTGCGCGGCGACAGCTCGATCGGGTTGCCTTGCTTGTCGTAAGTGTCGTGGATCACCTGAGCGGTTGGCTCAATGGCCCACGGCACCATGTACACGGCGTTCTGGTCGGGACGGCAGATCATGTCGATGTCGGCCGGGTCGAGCAGTTCGTAATAGATGTCGTCTTCGACGTAGTCGCCGGTCACGGTCTGCAACAGCACGCTTTCTGGCAGGCGCATGCCTTTTTCGGCGATGAACTTGTTGGTCGGCGAGATCTTGCCCCGGGTGATGCCGGTCAAGTCGGCGATCATGCATTCGACTTCTGTGATCTTGTGGTCTTTCAACCAATCGGTGAGCTGGTCGAGGTTGTTACTCATAAATGCCTCTGGGCTGAGTCTCCTGACGTGGTGTCAGGCAAAGTTTGACGCCGGAGCGTCGCGTTAAAGGGGGCTTGCTCGCGCAGTGCCGGCTTACGCCTGGCACCGCGCATAGACAATGAAAGAGGAGCTTACCTGCCCTTTACGCTGGCGTTGCATTTCCTGTGCACATTCAAGGCGTGCAGAATCATGAGCACGGCTCGAGGAGCGGCACAGGCTTTGGGACTCAAAGAGATCTATATTGGAAGGAGACGCCATAAACAGGATGCTTTCCCATACGTCCAGAATATCGGACGCTGACGCTCGAACGGTCATGGACGGGAACATCGTCGGCAAGCGGCGAGCCTTGCTGGCTGCGCTATCGACGGCTTTGTCGCCACTGATGTGATGAGCATGCAGACCGGACTGTTGCGAGCAGTCGGTGATGCCGATTAACGGCAGGCGAGACATGAAGCACCCCGGTATTATTGCTGTTATGGGTTTGACCGGAGCTTAGCCTTGTTCATTTTTTTACACAACACCCCCGTAAAAAATACAACACGGCCTGCTCAAGCCCGCGGGTGGCAACTGCCCCAAGGACAAAAAACCGCCCGAAAGTGCCCCATAAATGCCCTCACAGCGCTTTTTTAGGGCAAAAAAGGCCTCGCTTGACTTCGGCAGGCCGTTCGGGTTGACTGAAACCAGAAAAGATCAATGATTGATATTTTTAACAACAAAGGTGTTGCATCATGTCGGTACCCCCGCGTGCCGTTCAGCTCAACGAAGCGAACGCGTTCCTTAAGGAACATCCTGAGGTTCTGTACGTTGACCTTCTGATTGCGGATATGAATGGTGTGGTGCGCGGCAAGCGCATTGAACGCACCAGCCTCCACAAGGTTTACGAGAAAGGCATCAACCTGCCGGCCTCTCTATTTGCTCTGGATATCAATGGTTCGACGGTGGAAAGCACCGGCCTGGGCCTGGACATCGGCGACGCCGATCGTATCTGCTATCCAATCCCCGACACCCTGTGCAACGAGCCATGGCAGAAGCGCCCTACCGCGCAACTGTTGATGACCATGCACGAGCTCGAAGGTGACCCGTTCTTTGCGGATCCGCGCGAAGTGCTCCGTCAAGTTGTTGCAAAGTTTGACGAGCTGGGCTTGACCATCTGCGCCGCATTCGAACTCGAGTTCTACCTGATCGACCAGGAAAACGTGAACGGCCGTCCACAGCCGCCACGCTCGCCGATCTCCGGCAAACGCCCGCACTCGACTCAGGTCTATTTGATCGACGACCTCGACGAATACGTCGACTGCCTCCAGGACATTCTGGAAGGTGCCAAAGAGCAAGGCATCCCGGCCGACGCCATCGTCAAGGAAAGTGCCCCGGCGCAGTTCGAAGTGAACCTGCACCACGTCGCCGACCCGATCAAGGCGTGCGACTACGCGGTACTGCTCAAGCGTCTGATCAAAAACATCGCCTACGACCATGAAATGGATACCACCTTCATGGCCAAGCCCTACCCGGGCCAGGCTGGCAACGGTCTGCACGTACACATTTCGATTCTGGACAAGGCCGGCAAGAACATCTTTGCCAGCGAGGATCCCGAGCAGAACGCCGCGCTGCGTCACGCGATCGGCGGTGTGCTCGAGACCCTGCCCGCGCAGATGGCTTTCCTCTGCCCGAACGTCAACTCGTACCGTCGTTTCGGCGCTCAGTTCTACGTCCCGAACTCGCCTTGCTGGGGCCTGGACAACCGCACCGTGGCGATTCGCGTTCCGACCGGCTCGTCCGATGCCGTGCGTATCGAACACCGCGTGGCCGGCGCCGATGCCAACCCGTACCTGCTGATGGCTTCGGTACTGGCGGGCGTGCATCACGGCCTGACCAACAAGATCGAACCGGGCGCGCCAGTCGAAGGCAACAGCTACGAGCAGAACGAACAAAGCCTGCCGAACAACTTGCGCGATGCCCTGCGCGAGCTGGACGACAGCGAGGTGATGGCCAAGTACATCGATCCGAAATACATCGATATCTTCGTTGCCTGTAAGGAAAGTGAGCTGGAGGAGTTCGAACACTCCATCTCCGACCTTGAATACAACTGGTACCTGCATACCGTTTAAGCGGGTTGCAGCTGCAAAAAAACGCCGTTGGCTGATTCAGCCAGCGGCGTTTTTTTTTATGGCCGAACATTAATCCCCTGTGTTTGGTGTGAATGGCCGCCTGCGGCGGATCGCTGGCAAGCCAGCTCCCACATGTTCTTCGTCGAACCTAAATTCCGAGTACAAAAAAACTTTCCTTGTGGGAGCTGGCTTGCCAGCGATGGCGTCCAGGCAGACAACATCGAACCCGGCTCGTACAATGCCCGCTGCCCCGCAGGAGACTTTCATGACGCGTCCCGCCCCCGTCCGCAAACCCCGTGCCCGCAGTCAGGCACGGATCGATTCGATACTCGACGCCGCGCGTACGCTGCTGGCTTCCGAGGGCGTGGCCAGTCTGTCGATCTACAGCGTCGCCGAGCGCGCGCAGATTCCGCCCTCCTCCGTGTATCACTTTTTCGCCAGCGTCCCGGCATTGCTCGAAGCGCTGACCGCCGACGTTCACGCCGCGTTTCGCGCCTGCCTGCAAGCGCCGATCGATCACGAGGCCCTGCGCGACTGGCGTGATCTGTCGCGGCTGGTCGAACGGCGGATGCTGGAGATCTACGACGAAGACGCCGCCGCCCGGCAGTTGATTCTCGCCCAACACGGGCTCACCGAAGTGACTCAGGCTGACCGTCAGCACGACATCGAGCTGGGCGACCTGATGCACAAGCTGTTCGACCACCATTTCGAATTGCCGCGACTGCCCACCGACGTCGATGTGTTTGCACTGGCGATGGAACTGGGCGACCGCGTCTACGCCCGGTCAGTCCAGCAGCACGGGCAAATCACCCCGCGCATGGCCGAGGAAGGCATGCGCGTATTTGATGCCTATCTGGGCTTGTATCTGCCGCTCTATCTGCCCAAGCGAACAGCTGCCGTCTGACCGGTAACAAACAACAGCGCATTGCCCGATGAATTGTTCAGATCGCGCGGAGCAGAATCCTGTCGATGGAATGATCGGCCGACTTGTTGAGAATCAGGCTGGCCTTGTCGCGGGTCGGCAGGATGTTCTCGACGAGGTTTTTCAGGTTGACCCGGTCCCAGGTGCCGGACGCCACTGACAGCGCCTCGTCATTCGACAGGGACTTGTACTTGTTGAAGTACGACTCGTCAGACTGAAACGCGGTGTTCTTCAAGTAGACAAAGCGTTCGAGGTACCACTTCTTGATGTCCTCTTGCGCAGCATCGACGTAGATCGAAAAGTCGACGAAGTCGAGGACATTCAGACTGTCGCGTTTGTCCTCTTGCAGCACATTCAGGCCTTCCAGAACGATGATATCGGGCGACTGAATGGTCTGCGTTTCATCAGGAAGAATGTCGTACTGGACGTGCGAGTAGACCGGAATCTGCACCGGCTGGCCTTCGTTGCGCACGGCGTGCAAAAAGTCGAGAAGCAGCGCCCGGTCATAGGATTCGGGAAAGCCTTTGCGGTGCAACAGGTTGTTCTTTTCCAGGGTCGCCAGCGGCAACAGAAACGAGTCGGTGGTCACCAATTGCACATCAGGCGAGCCCGGCCACGACGACAGAAGCGCCGACAAGACCCGGGCAAAACTGCTTTTACCCACCGCGACACTGCCGGAGATGCCGATGACATACGGCGGTTTGTGCGCCGGCTCGCCGAGAAACTCACTGTGCACCTGACCCAGCGACCGCGCCGCCGCTGCATGCAGATTCAGCAGGCGCGCCAAAGGCAGCAGAATGGTTTCTACCTCCTCACGCGTCATGGGCTGTGTCGGACTGATCAACGCATTCATTTGCGCAGACGAAAGGCTCTGCGCCGCATCGTCCCGGAAGGCAGACCATTGCTCGCGAGTAAATTCCCGGTACTCGCGGTGAGCGGGCGAATGCCCTGCGGCATTCTGCTTCGTCGTCATAATCTTCCTGTAGGCGCCCGGACAAAAGCCGGAACATAGCAGATCTGCCCGGCGCCTCCAAACCGACGAACGTCTGCCTGAACAGCCTTTGAAAAGCGCGCATGAAAAAACCCCGGAGGGCTCAAGCCGTCCGGGGCCCTGTGTACCGCATCGATTACAACTTGGCGATCGACACCTCGGTGGATTTCACGAAGGCGATCACTTCGCTGCCGACCACCAGTTCCAGCTCCTTGACCGAACGGGTGGTGATCACCGAAGTGACGATGCCCGAGGCGGTTTGCACGTCGATTTCCGACAGCACGTCGCCGAGGACGATTTCCTTGATCGAGCCTTTGAACTGGTTGCGCACGTTGATGGCTTTGATAGTCATGATATTTCTCCTGAGGTCGAAATAAGCGGCAAGTGACAAGCTTCAAGCGGTAAGCAAAAGCACAACGCTTTTACTTGTAG
The DNA here is from genome assembly GCF_058786735.1 of Pseudomonas sp. FW305-7. NCBI lineage: Bacteria > Pseudomonadati > Pseudomonadota > Gammaproteobacteria > Pseudomonadales > Pseudomonadaceae > Pseudomonas > Pseudomonas sp. FW305-7. The sequence goes on along the minus strand of NZ_JBYSZA010000002.1, from coordinate 461,878 downwards.
CTTGTAGCTTGAAGCTCGCAGCTGCTTCATTGCGCCCAACGCAATTGCGTAGGCAGTGGTGAAACGGGTTCCGGCTCCGGCGGCTCGCCGGGCAGGGACAGAACACGGTTGAGCACTTCGGTTTCCAGCGCCGCCAGCCGGTGCGATCCGCGTACACGCGGGCGTGGCAGCTCCACATGCAGGTCAAGGCCGACTTCGCCGTCCTCGATCAGAATCACCCGGTCGGCAATCGCCACCGCTTCACTGACGTCATGAGTCACCAGCAGTACGGTGAAACCGTGTTGCTGCCAGAGACGTTCGATCAGTTGCTGCATTTCAATGCGGGTCAGCGCGTCCAGTGCGCCGAGCGGTTCGTCGAGCAACAGCAGACGCGGTTGGTGGATCAGCGCCCGGGCCAGTGCGACTCGCTGCTTTTGCCCACCTGACAGGGCCGCCGGCCATTCATTGGCGCGATCGGCCAGACCCACCGCGTCCAGCGCTTCGAGCGCCTTGGGACGCCAGTTGCCTTTAAGGCCCAAGCCGACGTTGTCGATGATCTTTTTCCACGGCAGCAGCCGTGCTTCCTGGAACATCAGGCGGGTGTCTTCCCGCGCATCGCTGAGCGGTGCAGCGCCGGCCAGCAAGTCGCCACCAGTCGGTTGATCGAGGCCGGCGAGCAAGCGCAGCAAGGTGCTTTTGCCGCAACCGCTGCGCCCGACCACAGCGACGAATTGCCCCGCCGGGATGTGCAGGTCGATGTCACGCAGCACCTGCCGCGCACCGAAGGTTTTCTGCAGATTGCGCACCGCCAGCGGAATGCCGCGCAGCAGGCGTGGAGGTTGTTGAGCAGTCATGCCGCACCTCCCTTGGCGACCTGATAGGCCGGGTGCCAACGCAACCACACACGTTCAAGACCACGGGCGGCGAGGTCGGCGAGTTTGCCGAGCACCGCGTAAAGCAGGATCGCCAGCACCACCACGTCAGTCTGTAAAAACTCGCGGGCATTCATCGCCAGATAGCCGATGCCGGAGCTGGCCGAGATGGTTTCAGCGACGATCAGCGTCAGCCACATAAAGCCCAGGGCGAAGCGCACGCCGACCAGAATCGAAGGCAGCGCGCCCGGCAGAATCACCTGCCAGAACAGGCTGAAACCGCCCAAGCCATAACTGCGCGCCATCTCCACCAGCGCCGGATCGACGTTGCGAATGCCGTGATAGGTGTTGAGGTAGATCGGGAACAACGTGCCCAGCGCCACCAGAAAAATCTTCGCCGACTCGTCGATGCCGAACCACAGAATCACCAGCGGAATCAGCGCCAGATGCGGCACGTTGCGAATCATCTGCACCGAGCTGTCGAGCAGACGTTCGCCCCACTTCGACAGGCCAGTAATGAAGCCCAGTGCCAGACCGATGCTGCCGCCAATGGTAAAACCGAGCGCCGCGCGCCAGCCGCTGATCGCCAGATGCGTCCAGATCTCGCCGCTGCGCACCAGACTGACCCCGGCCTCGATGACCGCCACCGGTGCCGGCAGGATCCGTGTCGACAACCAACCGGCCGATACCGACAACTGCCACACCGCCAGCAGCAACACCGGCAACGCCCAGGGCGCGAGGCTGTGGATGATTTTCTTCATGGCGCGCCTCAGCTCTGCGACGCGGCTTTGGGAAGAATGTCGTTGGCGACCATCTCGCCGAACGGGCTGACATAACCGGCGCTTTTCGGCAGTTCCGGGCGTTCGATATCGAGGTGCGGGAACAACAGCTCAGCGACGCGATACGACTCTTCAAGGTGTGGATAACCGGAGAAGATAAAGGTGTCGATGCCCAGGTCTGCGTATTCCTTCACGCGGGCAGCCACGGTCGGACCGTCGCCGACCAGCGCCGTACCGGCACCGCCGCGCACCAGGCCAACGCCGGCCCACAGGTTCGGGCTGACTTCGAGGTTGTCGCGGCTGCCACCGTGCAACGCGGCCATACGTTGCTGGCCGACCGAATCGAAACGCGCCAGAGAGGCTTGAGCGCGGGCGATGGTGTCGTCATCCAGATGCGAGATCAACCGATCTGCGGCTTGCCAGGCTTCGGCGTTGGTTTCGCGAACGATTACGTGCAGACGAATGCCGAAGCGCACGGTGCGACCGAGCTTGGCGGCTTTGGCCCGCACCTGTTCGATCTTTTCGGCGACCGCGGCTGGCGGCTCGCCCCAGGTCAGGACCATTTCAACTTGTTCGGCTGCCAAGTCCTGCGCCGCTTCGGAAGATCCACCGAAGTACAGCGGTGGACGCGGTTGTTGGATCGGCGGATAGAGCAATTTCGCACCCTTCACACTGATGTGCTGACCGTCGTAATCAACGGTCTCGCCTTCCAGCACGCGGCGCCAGATACGAGTGAATTCCACCGAGGCCTGATAGCGCTCTTCGTGGCTGAGGAACAGTCCGTCGCCGGCCAATTCTTCCGGATCGCCGCCTGTCACCAGATTGAACAGCGCACGACCGCCGGACAGGCGATCCAGCGTCGCCGCCTGCCGCGCTGCCACCGTCGGGGAAATGATCCCGGGGCGCAGGGCGACGAGGAACTTCAGACGCTGGGTCACAGGGATCAGCGACGCTGCCACCAGCCACGAGTCTTCGCAGGAGCGGCCAGTGGGGATCAGCACGCCGCCGAAACCCAGACGATCCGCCGCTTGCGCGACTTGTTGCAGATAACCGTGGTCGACGGCGCGGGCGCCTTCGGCGGTGCCAAGGTAATGGCCGTCACCGTGGGTAGGCAGGAACCAGAAGATGTTGAGGCTCATGGAGTGGTCTCCTTAGGAATTCGAATTACTGCGCTTTGGCCACAGCGGCCGGTGGTGCCCAAATCACATCCTTGATGCTCAGCGGCTTGGGAATCAGCTTGAGCTGGAAGAACGTGTCAGCGATTTTCTGTTGCGCGGCGACCACTTGCGGGGTCAGGAACAGCGCGCCGTAGCCTTGGCGTTTCACCGAGGTCAGGGTGATGTCCGCCGGCAGGCCGAGCAGTGGCGCGACTTGTTGGGTCACGTCTTCAGGATTGGCTTTGGACCACTCGCCAACGGCGCGCACTTCTTCGACAAGGGTCTTGATCACCTCGGGGTTCTTCTGCGCATAAGGCTTGGTCGCCAGATAGAACTGGTGGTTGTCGACGATGCCTTTGCCGTCACGCAGGGTGTGCGCCTGCAGCTGTTTCTCGGCGGCAGCCTGGTACGGGTCCCAAATGACCCAGGCGTCGACACTGCCACGTTCAAACGCGGCGCGGGCATCGGCCGGCGGCAGGAATACGGTCTGGATATCGGAGTATTTGAGGCCGGCGTCTTCCAGTGCGCGCACCAGCAGGTAGTGAACGTTGGAGCCTTTGTTCAGCGCGACTTTCTTGCCCTTGAGGTCGGCCACCGATTTGATCGGCGAGTCTTTCGGCACAAGGATCGCTTCGCTGTTTGGCGCTGGCGGCTCGTAGGCGACGTAGAGCAGATCGGCACCGGCCGCCTGAGCGAACACCGGTGGGGTTTCGCCGGTGACACCGAAGTCGATCGAGCCGACGTTCAGGCCTTCCAGCAACTGCGGGCCGCCGGGGAATTCAGTCCATTGCACGTCGACGCCTTGGGCGGCCAGACGTTTTTCCAGGGTGCCCTTGGCTTTGAGCAGCACCAGCGTGCCGTACTTCTGATAACCGATCCGCAATGTTTCGGCTTGAGCTTGAGTGATGGCGCCGAAGGTGACAGCCGCAGCAAACAGAGCGACCAGACCACGACGCAAAAATACAGTGCGCATAGCGCTCTCCTTTTTGCTGTTGGGTTTTGGCTGCACCTGCTTGCCCGTTGGCGGGCGAGTAAGGCCAGTACTTCAAGTTCGGGTGAGACTTAAATGCTCCAGCGAGCACTCAACAAACGTTCGTTCAACAAGCCCGGCTCCAGCGGTTTCGGCCGGCGGGCCATGGCGCTGACAAACTGGTCCAGCGCCTCATACAGTCGCTGCTCCAGCGCCGGTGCCAGTTGCGCCGCCGCGCTGCCTTCGCCGTAAGCGATCTGGCTATCCTCGGCGAAAATTCCCTGGAGCATTTCCTGGGCTTTCAATGCCGACAACACGGGCTTGAGGGCGTAATCGACCACCAGCATGTGGGCGATGCTGCCGCCGGTGGCCATCGGCAAAACAATCTTGTGGCTCAGGGCGCGCTCGGGCAGCAGATCCAGCACAGTTTTCAACGCACCGGAGAACGAGGCCTTGTACACCGGGGTGGCAATCAACAGGCCATCGGCATTTTCAATCTGAGCCAGCAGGTCGAGCACCTTCGGGCTGTCGAAGCGGGCGTGGAGCAAGTCTTCGGCCGGAAAGTCGCGCACCTGATAACTCACCACTTCCACCCCTTGCTCCTGCAACCAGCGCTGCGAGCGCTCCAGTAGCACCCCGGAACGGGAGCGTTGGCTAGGGCTGCCACCGAGTGAGACGACCAGCATTGAGACAATTCCTTGAGCGTTACAGGCGATTCGCGGGTTGCGATCTCGCTTCGATGGAAGTGACCTTACCAGTTGATTTATATATCCATAAATCATATTTATTCATTTGGTTATGCGTTTTGGAGATATATCTTCCGGCAAACGGCGGGCGAAAAAAAAGGCCGTGGAAACGGCCTGAAATCCCCTGCTTTGTGGCTACACACTGATCATTCCCACGCTCTGCGTGGGAATGAATCCAAGGACGCTCCGCGTCCACTGTGACGCGGAGCGTCACGGGCGGCATTCCCACGCGGACGGTTCGACGCCTCGACGTGGGAACGATCGCCTCAAAAGGTTATTTATTCGGCTGCGGCGTCAGGCGCAGATACGGTTTCACCGCGCGATAGCCTTTGGGAAAGCGTTTCTTGATCTCGTCTTCATCCTTGAGCGACGGCACGATCACCACCTCGTCACCGTCCTGCCAGTTGGCCGGGGTGGCCACTTTGTAATTGTCGGTGAGTTGCAGCGAATCGATCACCCGCAGAATTTCGTGGAAGTTGCGCCCGGTGCTCGCCGGGTAAGTGATGGTCAGGCGAATCTTCTTGTTCGGATCGATCACGAACAGCGAACGCACGGTCAGGGTGTCGTTGGCATTCGGGTGGATCAGGTCATAGAGGTCGGAAACCTTGCGATCGGCATCGGCCAGGATCGGGAAGTTGACGAGGGTGTTCTGGGTTTCGTTGATGTCTTCGATCCACTTGTGGTGCGAGTCCACCGGGTCGACCGACAGCGCGATGGCTTTGACGCCGCGCTTGCTGAACTCATCCTTGAGCTTGGCGGTAAAACCCAGCTCGGTGGTGCACACCGGGGTGAAGTCCGCCGGGTGGGAGAACAGCACGCCCCAGCTATCGCCCAGCCACTCGTGGAAACGAATCTTGCCGGCGCTGGAGTCTTGTTCGAAATCGGGGGCGATGTCGCCGAGTCTGAGGCTCATGGTGCTGCTCCTGATGAGTTGTTGGAGACCTCAACTGTAGCTTGGCTTTTGATCTTCTGAAAAAGAATAAATAAATAGATATCTAGATCTAAAAAGAATATTAAAGATCTGTTCACTGGACGCTCGGCCGTATCCCGACGAACATCGTTCGCAAGGTTCGAGAAGGCCTTGAGTAGCTGCAAAGAGGGAAATTCGGGGAGGGCTTACGGGGGTGAGCCTGACTCGAAAACGCAAAAGCCCCGTCCGGCGCGATGCCGGACGGGGCTTTTTTACATCAACGAATCGAGACGCGCTATTACAGCAGCGGGATCGAGTAGCTGACGATCAGGCGGTTTTCATCCTGGTCGCGTTGACCTGGGATGTCGTTGCGCCAGGTAGCGTTTTTCCACATCAGGCCCAGGTTCTTCAGCGGGCCTTCTGGTACTACGTAGCCAACGGTCAGGTCGCGTTCCCACTCGGAACGGCCGGTGGCATTGACGCTGACTTGGTTGAAACCGACGCGACCGGTAGTGTCGATGTTATCGCCACGCAGGTAAACCACACCGGCGGTCAGGCCAGGCAGGCCGACTTTGGCGAAGTCATACGAGTAGCGAGCCTGCCAGGTACGCTCGCCAGCACGACCGAACTTCTGGATTTGCATGTCAGTGATGGTGTAGTTCGAAGAACCGTCACCCTGGTTCAGCCACGGGAAGTCGCTGTTGCCGTTGCTGACCTGGTAACCGCCACCGAAGGTGTGACCTGCAACGGTGTACAGGAACAGACCGCTGTACAGGTTGTTGTCGACTTTACCTTTGGTGATGCCAGTACCGTAGTCACCCGAGGTGTAGTAGTTGGCATCGGTGCCGTTTTTACCGTCGTCACGGCTGTTGAAGTAACGGAGGTCCGACTTCAACACGCCCGGGCCGATTGCCCAGTTGTGCACCAGGCCCAGGAAGTGTTGCTTGTAGAACTGATCCAGATTGCCGTAGTAGTACTGGGCAGTCAGGTCTTTGGTGATTTTGTAGTCACCACCGGCATAGATGAACTTGTTGCTGTCGCGACCAGTTGCAGTACGACCGTTGGCGCCAGCGATCGACAGTTCTTCGTTGTTGCTGGAGTTACGACCTTTGACGTGCTCGATCTGGCCGCCAACAAGGGTCAGGTCCTTGATGTCGCCCGAAGTGATCTGACCACCCTGGAAGGTTTGCGGCAGCAGACGACCATCGTTTGTAACGATAACCGGGTTTTTCGGCTGCAGAGTACCCAGCTTCAGTTCGGTCTGGGAGATCTTGGCCTTGGCAGTCAGACCCAGGCTGGAGAAGTTATCAACCGCTTCGCCATTGGATTTGCTCGGGAAAACAGTGCCACCGTAGGAACCGTAGTTGGTGGCGGTCGCTGGGGAAGCACCGTTAGTGCCACCACCGGAATCCAAACGCACGCCCAACAGGCCGATAGCGTCGATACCGAAGCCTACGGTGCCCTGGGTGTAACCGGAGATGAAGCGCAGATCGAAGCCTTGGCCCCATTCTTCTTGCTTGCTCTGAACGCCGTTACGCTTGTTGGCGGGAGCGTTGACGTCGCCATCACGGTTATCAGTGTTGATGTAGAAGTTACGCAGCCCCAAAGTAGCTTTGCTGTCTTCGATGAAACCGGCGGCGCCTGCCTGCTGCGCCATAACCCCTACGGCCACAGCCAGGGCCAAGGTGGACTTGTTCATGTAAAGCTCCTCTCGTTTCTAATTCTTGTGTTCCTGGCCCGGGATCTGACGCCCCTGGGTCCTAAGATTCGCGATTAGCGCCAGACCGTGACTGCCAAGTCAATCGTAACCTTGTGTGTCTACGACCAAGGTCTAATCGCAGTGATTTGGTCCGTGCAGAGTAAAGATTTCCTGATAAACCCAAAAAGAATTTATTCATTCTTTTTCATATCATTTCGGAATATGGCCAGTATCTTGCCACCTCCGCCGGGAAACAGCGTATCGGCGACTAAGCTCATTCCTAAATGGTATTTGTTAGCCTTTTTTTAGATCGATTAGCTTTTGCGCAACCCCAAATCGTCAAACCCTATCGAAAAGGCGACGCCATGATGGCCAAACGCGCACTATCTAGTCAATTTGTTACAGTTTGTGTGTCAGCACTGATTTCTTTCTCCGCCCACGCCGCCAACCTTACCGTTGGCTACCAGACCGGTATCGATCCGAGCAAAGTCCCTCAAGCGGACGGCGTCTACGAGAAAACCATCGGCGAGAAAATCGACTGGCGTCGTTTTAATAGTGGCCCGGAAGTTGTGACAGCCATTGCCTCCGGTGATGTACAGATCGGCAACCTCGGTTCCAGCCCGTTGGCGGCTGCCGCGTCACGAAACCTGCCGATTGTGGCCTTCATCGTCTCGGCGCAGATCAATGCCGCCGAAGCCTTGGTGGTACGCAACGGCAGCGGCATCAACTCCCCGCAGGATCTGGTCGGCAAAACCATCGCCACGCCGTTCGTTTCCACCTCCCACTACAGCCTGCTCGGCGCGCTCAAGCACTGGGGCCTGGACACCTCGAAAGTCAAAGTGGTCAACCTGCAACCCGCAGAAATCGCCGCTGCCTGGAAACGCGGCGACATTGACGGTGCGTTTGTCTGGTCGCCAGCCCTGGGTGAAATCCGCAAGACCGGCAAGACCCTGACCGATGCCGCGCAGGTCGGCCAATGGGGCGCGCCAACCTTCGAAGTCTGGGTCGCACGCAAGGACTTCGCCGAGAAGCATCCTGACGTCGTGGCCAAATTTGCCAAGGTCACTCTAGACTCGTTCGCCGACTACGCCAGCCATAAAGACAGCTGGACGGCTGACTCGGCACCTGTACAGAAAATCGCCAAATTGACTGGCGCCAATGCCGCTGATGTTCCTGAACTGCTCGCCGGCTCAGCCTTCCCGGATGCCAAGGCACAGCAAACCACCGCGCTGCTGGACGGCGGCACGGCGAAGGCAATTGGCGAGACGGCGAAGTTTTTGAAGGAGCAGGGCAAGGTTGAAACGGTGCTGCCGGATTATTCGCCGTACGTGAGTGCGAAATTCATCACTGAATAACAGTGAAATCCATCACTGGCTCAATGAAACCTGTGGCGAGGGGATTTATCCCCGATGGACTGCGTAGCAGTCCCAAAAGCAGGGCCGCTGCGCGCCCCATCGGGGATAAATCCCCTCACCACAGATAAATCCCCTCGCCACAAAAGCCTCGCCAATTCAGATCAGAGGGTCTTTTCGAAGATTTTCGAGTTGCGCTGATAGTTGTACAGCGACGCCCGTGCCGCTGGCAGACGTTCAACACTGCTCGGCTCGAAGCCTCGCTCGCGGAACCAGTGCGCAGTGCGCGTGGTGAGTACAAAGAGAGTCTTCAAACCTTGCGCGCGGGCACGGGTTTCGATTCGCTCCAGCAGCTCATCGCCGCGACCGCCGTGGCGATACTCCGGGTTCACTGCCAGACACGCCAGTTCACCGGCATCCGAATCGGCAATCTGATACAGCGCCGCACAGGCGATGATCATCCCCTCACGCTCGACCACGCTGAACTGCTCGATCTCACGCTCCAACACTTCACGCGAACGGCGCACCAGAATCCCCTGCTCTTCCAGCGGACTGATCAGGTCGAGCAAGCCACCGACGTCTTCAATCGCCGCCTCGCGCACCAGCTCGAATTGCTCCTGAGCCACCAGCGTACCGCCACCATCGCGGGTGAACAGCTCGGTCAGCAGCGCACCGTCTTCGGCGTAACTGACGATATGACTGCGCGCAACACCGCCACGGCAAGCCTCGGCAGCGGCATCCAGCAGTTCCGCTTGATAGTTGCTGCTGCCCAGACGCTGCAAATGCGCCGGTACCTGTTGTGGGCGCAGTTCGCGCACCAGTTTGCCGTTCTCGTCGATCAGACCGAGGTCGGCGCCGAACAGCAGCAGTTTGTCTGCGCCTAGGTCGATGGCGGCGCGGGTGGCGACGTCTTCGCAGGCGAGGTTGAAGATTTCCCCGGTCGGCGAGTAGCCCAGTGGCGACAGCAGCACGATGGAGCGCTCGTCGAGCAGGCGATTGATGCCTTTGCGGTCGACCCGGCGCACTTCGCCGGTGTGGTGATAATCGACACCTTCGAGCACGCCGATCGGCCGCGCGGTCACCAGGTTGCCGCTGGCCACGCGCAGACGCGAGCCCTGCATCGGCGATGAAGCCATGTCCATCGACAGCCGTGCCTCGATGGCAATGCGCAACTGGCCGACGGCGTCGATCACACACTCCAGCGTCGCCGCATCGGTGATGCGCATGCCGTGGTGGTAATGCGGCGTCAGGCCACGGGCGGCGAGGCGGGTTTCAATCTGTGGGCGCGAACCGTGCACCAGCACCAGACGCACGCCGAGGCTGTGCAGCAGGACGATGTCGTGGACGATATTGCCGAAATTCGGATGCTCCACGCCGTCGCCGGGCAGCATGACGACGAAGGTGCAGTCGCGGTGGGCATTGATATAAGGGGACGCGTGACGAAGCCAATTGACGTATTCGGGCATGAACCTGGGCCTGTAATAAAGAGCAGCCGGAAAAGGGGCGAAACGGAAAACGCACAGCGGGCTGATGGTTATCGTCGGAACAGGCTTGGCGACACGCGCGCTCTCCTCATGAATACGGGTTGGAATGCTGGCAATTTACAGCGTTTGGTCGAGCAAAACACAGATCCCTTGTAGGAATGAGCTGCTCGCGATAGCGGAGTGTCAGTCAATATCTCCGGTGACTGTCTCACCGCTATCGCGAGCAGGCTCACTCCTACAAATCCTGTGACGTTGGGGCACTTGTCAGACAGTAATGTTCAATCAGTTGCCGCAATAGATGCACGGTAGGCTGCAAACGTGACATTTCGAGGTACTCGCCGGGCTGATGCGCACAGGCGATGTCGCCGGGGCCGAGTACGATGGTTTCGCAGTCAAGGCGCTGAAGATAAGGCGCTTCGGTGCCGAACGCCACTGCTTCGGCGTTGTGGCCGGTAAGCTTCTCGGCGATGCGCACCAATTCGGCGTCTTCGGCCTGTTCGAATGGCGGCACTTCCGGGAACAACGGTTTGTAGTCGATCTTCACCTGATGCCGTTCGGCAACCGGGTTGAGCTTGCGCAGAATCTCGGCGCGCAGGACTTTCGGGTCCATGCCCGGCAACGGCCGCAAGTCGAACTCCAACGAACACTGGCCGCAGATACGGTTGGGGTTGTCGCCGCCATGGATGCAGCCGAAGTTCATCGTTGGTTGCGGCACGCTGAATTGCGGATTGTTGAATTCACGCTGCCACAACAGGCGCAAACCACGCAGTTCGCCGATAGCATCGTGCATCGCTTCGAGGGCACTGTGGCCCAGGCGCGGATCCGACGAGTGGCCGCTCTGCCCGAGAATGTCGATGCGCTCCATCATGATACCTTTATGCATACGGATCGGCTTGAGCCCGGTCGGCTCGCCGATCACGGCCGCACGGCCCAGCGGTCGCCCGGCCTCGGCCAGCGCGCGAGCGCCGGACATCGAGCTTTCTTCGTCGCAGGTGGCGAGGATCAGCAGCGGTTGCTTGAACGGCTGATCAAGCAGCGGCAGCACGGCTTCGATGATCAGGGCGAAGAAGCCCTTCATGTCGCAACTGCCGAGCCCGACCCAGCGACCATCGACTTCGGTGAGTTTCAGCGGATCGGTCTGCCACAGTGCATCGTCATACGGCACCGTGTCGCTGTGCCCGGCCAGCACCAGCCCGCCGGGACCACTGCCGAAACTCGCGAGCAGATTGAATTTGCCGGGACTGACCTGCTGGATGTCGCAACTGAAACCCAGATCACCGAGCCATCCGGCGAGCAGATCGATCACCGCCCGGTTGGACTGATCCAGGCTTGGCTGCGTACAACTGACCGACGGCGCGGCAATCAGCGCAGCGAACTGGTCTTGCATGGACGGCAAAGGCATCGCTGACTCCCACTCCCGATTTGAAGTCCATCATAGAGCCATCCGGCGTCAGGAATAAACCGCCGCAGGGCGTAGGAAGTTCGAGTCCTGTACACTGCACGGCCTTGGCAGCCACACATTCCCCCGGCTGCGCTCCCGATCCTGGATTTTCCGGCCATGCAGAAAGAAACCGAAATCAAACTCCGCGTCAGCCGCGAAACCCTCGCTGCCCTGCGCGAGCACCCGTTACTGAAAAAACGCAACAAAAATGGCTGGGAACGCCGTGAGTTGATGAACCAGTACTTCGACACCCCAGAGCGCGATCTGGCCCAGGCCAAAGTTGCCCTGCGCCTGCGCAAGGATGGCGACGAAGTGATTCAGACCCTCAAGACTCGCGGCCAGAGCGTCGCCGGTCTGTCCGAGCGTAACGAGTACGACTGGAAGTTGCCGAAAGCCAAGCTCGACGTGAAGAAACTCGACGGCGAATGCTGGCCCGAGTCGCTGGCCGAGCTGGACAAGAAAACCCTGAAACCGATCTTCACCACCGATTTCGTCCGCGAGCGCGCCGAAATCGCCTGGGGTCGTGGCAAGGCCAAAGTGGTCATCGAAGCCGCGCTGGACCTGGGTCATGTGGTAGTCGGCAAACAGAAAGAAGAAATCTGCGAGCTGGAACTGGAACTGCGCGAAGGCGAGCCTGCAGCGCTGCTGGAACTGGCCGCTGAACTGGCGCAAACCCTGGCGCTGATGCCGTGTGACATCAGCAAGGCCGAGCGCGGTTATCGTCTGTACGACGCCAACAGTTACTCGCTGAGCCTGCCGGCACCCGAGCTGACGCCGGAAACCCAGCTGGACGACGCTTTCGCCGCGCTGGGCTGGCACTTGCTCGGCAGCAGCCAGCGTCTGGCCGAACAGTATCGTTTCAACGGTCACTGGCGCCTGTTGCTGGACTGGGTCGAGAACCTCGCCGAAATGCGCGCCCTGCTCAGCAGCCTCGGCCAGGCCGCACCGCGTCCGTCGACCCACGACCTGCGCGTGGCGCTGGATGCCTTGCTGGAAGATTGGCGCCCACTGGTGCAGGTCGGCATCGAAGACGAAGACGTGCGCAAAGCCGCGCCGGAACAGTTCCTCGAAGAACTGGAAGACCCGCGTTGGGGCCTGTTCTCGCTGACTGCTTCGCGCTGGTTGCTGGCTCGCAGCTGGACGGCCGAGCGCAACGTGCGTGGCAACCGTCAGGGTGGCGCGCAGTTGCACAGCTGGTTGCCGCGCACATTGGGTGAAGAAGCCACGGCCCTGCAATTGCAGCGTTACCAGCAGCAGCCGGAAGATCTGGCCGAGCAATTGCCGCGTATCGAGCGTATTCAGGTCTGGTTGCACCACGCGCGTAACGTGCTGGAGATCCCGGAAATGGATCGCCTGTACGGCGAGCTGAACAAACTTGCGCAACTGGCCAACGAGCCGACGATCACTGACGAACTGCTCGATGCGCGCAAGCAGCAGTCGATTGCGGTTTACCAGAACCGTGCCTGGAAAATGCTGCTGCGCATGTAAGTCCGCCATCGCTGGCAAGCCAGCTCCCAAAGGGTTCAGTGTTGGAATGCAGATTGTGTTTCAGCACAAAACCTGTGGGAGCTGGCTTGCCAGCGATGAAACCAACACAATCACCGCACTACAGGCAGGCTGGTTGTGGACTTGATTTCGGAAAGCGCCACAATCGAATTCACTTCCTGAATCCCCGGCACCAGCGACAGTTTCTCGAAGAAGAACCGCTCGTACGCCTCGATGTCCGCCGCGACAATGCGCAGCAGAAAATCCACCGCGCCCATCAGCACATAACACTCCAGCACTTCCGGAAAGCCGCGAATCGCCTCGGTGAACTCGGTGAAGTTTGAACGCCCGTGGGCATTGAGTTTGATCTCGGCAAAAATCTGCGTATTCAGGCCAATCTTCTTGCGATCCAGCAACGTCACCTGCCCGCGAATGATGCCCTCCTCTTTCATCCGCTGAATCCGCCGCCAGCAGGGCGATTGCGACAGCCCCACCTGTTCGGCGATCTGCGCACTCGATAGCGACGCATGCTCTTGCAGCAGGGCGAGAATCTTGCGGTCGTAGCTGTCCAGCTCGCTGTGCATATAAAAACCTCAAACAGATAACCTGGCGAATTGATCTATTCGCTGACTCGTCAATAACGCCGATCTTAGCCAAGAAATACCCATCAGCGAATGTAAAAATTTCTCCCGTGAATTTGGAGACTTGCCATGCCGCACCTTGAAGCCGTGAACAGCGCCCCCACCCGCGCCGACGTGTGGAACGTCAGCAATGCCCACTGCCTGGCGCAGTATCAAATCCTCGCCGAGGCCGAGCCGGATTTGCTGGTGCGGGTGTTGAACCTGTTCGCGTTGCAATTCCTTACCCCCGAGCAGGTCAATGTGCAGCGCCTGAATGATCTGTTGTCGATCGACCTTGTCATGGGCGGCCTGAGCTGGCATCGCGCGCAAGTGATTGCGGAAAAACTTCGTAACCTGATCAGCGTGTGCTCGGTGAACCTGCAAAACGCCGACACGGCGTGGGATGCGCAGGCGCAAGCGGCCGGCTGACAAATCCGGCAACGGCTTCGTCGGGTAGTGGCCCAACAGTCTGCGGGGCCACGACTATCCTTTGCGCACAGTCGTTCAAAAGGAGCCCGCATGTCCGTTCAACTCGCCACTCAGGACCGCTGGCTGGAACTCAACGATGTGTTGCGTGAACTGGTCGCCCAAGGCTTCATCAGCCAGGACTCGGCCGAACAGGCGCTGAACGCCCGTCGGCGCCACGCCGCCCACAGCCAGATGCACCCACTGGAATTCATCGCCAGCCAACAGCTCGACGACCTCAGCCGTCCGGGCAAACATCTCGACCTCGAAAGCCTGACCTTGTGGCTGGCGCAACAGGCCGGGCAGCCGTATTTGCACATCGACCCGCTGAAGATCAACGTCGCCGCCATCACCCCGCTGATGTCCTACGCCTTTGCCCAACGGCACAAGATTCTTGCCGTCGCGGTCGACCGCGACTCGGTAACGGTGGCCAGTGCCCAGCCCTATGTGAATGGCTGGGAAGCCGATCTGACCCACGTCCTGAAACTGCCGATCAAGCGAGTAGTGGCCAACCCGGCGGATATCCAGCGTTTCAGCGTCGAGTTTTTCCGCTTGGCCAAATCGGTCAGCGGCGCCAGCAATGCCGATCAGCAAAGCGGCAACCTCGGCAACTTTGAACAACTGCTCAACCTCGGCGCCAGCGATCAGGAACCGGACGCCAACGATGCGCACATCGTCAACATCGTCGACTGGCTGTTCCAGTACGCCTTCCAGCAGCGCGCCAGCGATATCCACATCGAGCCGCGCCGCGAGCAAGGCACCGTGCGTTTTCGCATCGACGGCGTGCTGCACAACGTCTATCAATTCCCGCCGCAGGTGACCATGGCGATAGTCAGCCGTCTGAAAAGCCTCGGCCGGATGAATGTCGCCGAGAAGCGCAAACCCCAGGATGGCCGGGTCAAGACCAAGACCCCGGACGGCGGCGAGGTCGAGTTGCGGCTGTCGACCTTGCCCACGGCGTTCGGCGAAAAAATGGTCATGCGGATCTTCGACCCGGAGGTTCTGCTCAAGGACTTCGACCAGCTCGGGTTTTCAATTGACGACCTGCGCCGCTGGCAGGACATGACCCGCCAGCCCAACGGCATCATTCTGGTCACCGGGCCAACCGGTTCGGGGAAGACCACCACGCTGTACACCACGCTGAAAAAACTGGCGACGCCGGAGGTCAACCTCTGCACCATCGAGGACCCGATCGAAATGGTCGAACCGGCCTTCAACCAGATGCAGGTCCAGCACAACATCGACCTGAGCTTCGCCGCCGGCGTGCGTGCGCTGATGCGGCAAGACCCGGACATCATCATGATCGGCGAGATCCGCGACCTCGAAACCGCTGAAATGGCGATTCAGGCTGCACTGACCGGGCACCTGGTGCTGTCGACGCTGCACACCAACGATGCGCCGAGCGCGATCAGCCGTCTGCTGGAGCTCGGCGTGCCGCATTACTTGATCAAAGCCACCGTGCTTGGCGTCATGGCCCAACGGTTGGTGCGCACCCTGTGCCCGCACTGCAAGGCGCCCCTCACGCTTGAGGAAGAAGACTGGCAAACCCTGACCCGACCGTGGCAAGCACCGCTGCCGACGAATGCGCAACGCGCGATTGGCTGCCTGGAATGCCGCGACACCGGTTATCGCGGTCGCGCCGGGGTCTACGAAATCATGCAACTGAGCGATAGCCTCAAGGCGTTCATCACCCCCGACACCGACCTCACGGCGATTCGGCGCCAGGCGTTCAAGGAAGGCATGCGCAGCCTGCGCTTGTCCGGAGCACAGAAAGTCGCGGCCGGACTGACGACGATCGAGGAGGTGTTGCGGGTGACGCCACAGAGCGAGCAGCGCTAGAGACGCTACCAGTCGATCACATTGACCTCGGCATTGGGCTTGATCCACAGCACGCTGCCGTCGGATTGCCGTTGCAGAATCGAGTGGTTGAGCTTGAGTCCTTTCCCGGTGCGCAGATTTCGTACCGCGTCGGACTTGCTCGGGCTGAACATCAAGGTGCCCGGACTGTTCTGCGCCACCCGCATTCCATGTGGGTATTGCCAGTCGCCGACGGTTAGCGGATTTTCCAGCTGACCGTCCCACCGCAATAGCCGGTGCTGCTGGTCGAGTGTCACGGAGACACTCGACAACACGATGCCGCGCACTGAAACAGGCTCCCGGGCCATCCAGTCACTGACGGTGTACTCGTCGCCCTCCCGATAGATTCGGCTTTGCGCCGGCCAGGTCTCTCCGGCAATCTGCGCACCGGCCACCAGCGTACAAGCACTAAAACGCCAGCGCTCAGGTTGCAGACGGGTCTCCTCGGTGACACTCATCTTCAACCAGGTGCCGCCCGCACAGGGCCAGCCATCGACCACTTGATCCCCTGCCAGCAGCAACTCGGCTTCGGGCAGGAAATACATTTTCAATGCCGAAACCTTTATCCCGGCAATGGCATGCGGAGCGATGAATTCAGCACTGCGTACACTGGCCAGACCATGGATTTGCGGCTCACCCTTCTCGTCCAGCGGTTCGAGCGTACTCAGGTGCACACTGGCACCAGCCGGCAAAGTCAGCTCCCCGACCTGAACAGCGTGATCGAGCGTGGGATTACGCAGCTGACGCTCCCGGTGATCGACCCATAGCCGATACGAGGTCAAGCCAACAACGCTGACACAGACCAATGCCATGGCCCCGACCTTGCGTGGATGCCGCAGCAACGGCCTGCGCCACGCCGGTATACACAGCATGATCAGCAGCACGGGCAGGCCGATGAAACCGACCATGAGAAACCACCAGAACATGGCATAAAACAAAGCAGGAAAATTCAAGGCAGCGTCCATGCGTGAAAACCATCGCGCATGGTGCCAAACAACTCGTTGGAGCCCTAGCGCTAGATTGCGCAACAGGCTGAAACAGAGCACTCATGGAACCGGATCGGGCAAATGACGATCCAAGGCCGTAGTTAACCCCCAGGAGTCATCTCATCATGCGTCTCAAACTTGCTGTCGCCACCCTTGCCTTGCTGTCCCTCCCTGTTGGTTCAGCGATGGCCGACAGCTTTTGGCGTAACGTCATTTCGTCCGGCGCCACCACTGGCTCGACCTACCTGACCTTCAAGGATCACAAGCTGATCGTCGCCGCACAGGACGATGCCGGCAGTTTCGTTGCCAGTGATGGCGGGATCCGTGGCCCGTACCTGGAAGCGGCGATGCAGAAAGTCCGCGCCGACAATCCGGGCCTGCAAGCGACGGACATGGAACTGGCGAACGCGATTCTGGCGAAGAACGCAGTGGCTTCCGAATAAGCCTTTCACCGAAGAAAATGCCGCTCACATGAGCGGCATTTTTTTGCCCGCTATTTCAGATGCGCCATAGAACCCTGTGGGAACGGGCTTGCCCGCGATGGCGGTGCAGCATTCACCCAATATGCTGGATCTGCCCGCTCCCACAGGATTTGGATAACTTCCAGAAAAGTCAGCGGTAATCATCCACCGGCACGCAAGCGCAAAACAGATTGCGGTCGCCATAGACGTTATCCACCCGATTCACCGCCGGCCAATATTTGTGCGCCTTGGTATGCGCATCCGGGGTAATGCCCTGCTCGATGCTGTAAGGCCGCTCCCACACCCCGGTAACATCCGCCAGCGTGTGCGGCGCACGCTTGAGCGGGTTGTCTTCCGCCGGCCAGTTGCCGTTCTGCACCTCGCTGATTTCTGCGCGAATGCTCAACATGGCGCCGATAAAGCGGTCCAGTTCGGCCTTCGACTCGCTCTCGGTCGGCTCGACCATCAACGTCCCCGGCACCGGGAATGACATGGTCGGCGCATGGAAGCCATAGTCCATCAGGCGCTTGGCGACATCTTCTTCGCTGATCCCGGTCTGCGCCTTCAGCGGCCGCAGATCAAGAATGCATTCATGCGCCACTCGCCCGTTGCGCCCGGTGTACAGCACCGGAAACGCGCCGGATAAATGTTGCGCCAGATAGTTTGCCGCCAGAATCGCCACCTCACTGGCATCGGCCAGTTGCGGGCCCATCATGGCGATGTACATCCAGCTGATCGGCAGAATACTTGCGCTGCCCCACGGCGCTGCGCTGACCGCACCGTTTTGCGCCAGCGGCCCGGCAATCGGCACCACCGGATGGTTGGCGACAAATGGCGCCAGATGCGCACGAATGCCGATCGGCCCCATGCCCGGCCCGCCGCCGCCATGGGGAATGCAGAACGTCTTGTGCAGGTTCATGTGCGACACGTCGGCGCCGATGTCCGCCGGCCGCGCCAGCCCAACCTGCGCGTTGAGGTTGGCGCCGTCCATGTACACCTGACCGCCGTGCTGGTGGATAACTTCGCAGATTTCGCTGATGCCTTCTTCATACACGCCATGGGTCGACGGATACGTCGCCATCAGGCACGACAACCTGGCCCCGGCCTCGGCGGCTTTGGCCTTCAGATCATCCAGATCGACGTTGCCCGCCTCGTCGCACTCGACAATCACCACGCGCATCCCGGCCATCTGCGCCGAGGCCGGATTGGTGCCGTGGGCCGAGGAGGGAATCAGGCAGATATCCCGCGTCCCCTGCTGGCGGCTCTCGTGATATTTGCGGATCGCCAGCAGCCCGGCGTACTCACCCTGAGCGCCGGAGTTGGGCTGCATGCAAATAGCATCGAACCCAGTGATCGCGCACAGCCAGCGCTCGAGCTCTTCGATCATCAGGGTGTAGCCGACTGCCTGCTCTCGGGGCACAAACGGATGCAGGTTGGCGAACTGCGGCCAGGTGATCGGGATCATTTCGCTGGTGGCGTTGAGTTTCATCGTGCAGGAGCCCAGCGGGATCATCGACTGGTTGAGCGCCAGGTCCTTGTTCTCCAGTTGCTTGAGGTAACGCAGCATCTCGGTTTCGCTGTGATGAGCGTTGAACACCGGATGGCGCAGGTAAGGCGTCTTGCGCTGGAGGTTATCGGGAATGCCTGAAACCAGGACTTCAGCATCGAGATCGCCGACGTTTAAACCATGATCGGCACCAAGCAGCACATCGAAGAGTTTTGCGACTGTATTTTCATCGCTCGTCTCATCCAGGCTCAGACCGACGCGACCACGGCCGAGGATTCTCAGGTTGATCTGCGCGGCCTGGGCGCTTTCGATGATTGCGGTTTGCGCGCCGCCAACGTCCAGCGTCAGCGTGTCGAAAAACCGTGCGTTGACCCGTTTGATGCCGTGGCGCTCAAGACCCGCCGCGAGGATGCAGGTCAGCCGATGTACGCGCTGGGCGATTCGTTTCAAACCTTCCGGCCCGTGGTAAACCGCATAGAAACTGGCGATGTTGGCCAATAACACCTGTGCCGTGCAGATATTCGAATTGGCCTTCTCGCGGCGGATATGTTGCTCGCGGGTTTGCAGGGCCATGCGCAGTGCCACGTTGCCCCGGGCATCCTTCGACACGCCAATGATCCGCCCGGGAATCGCCCGTTTGTATTCCTCGCGGCTGGCAAAAAATGCCGCGTGCGGCCCACCGTAGCCCATGGGCACGCCGAAACGCTGGGACGAGCCGAACACCACATCAGCGCCCAATTCACCCGGCGGCGTCAGCAACAACAGACTCAGTAGATCAGTGGCGACGCAGGCCAACGCCTGCTGTGCATGCAGGTGGTCAATCAGCGGCTGCAAATCAGCGATTTCGCCGTGGGTGTCGGGATATTGCAGCAGCGCACCGAACACCTGGTGCTGCTTCAAGTTATCCACAGCATCGATGATCAACTCGAAGCCAAATCCTTCGGCACGGGTCTGCACCACGGAAACGGTTTGCGGATGACAGTTCTCGTCGACAAAAAACAGATTGCTCTTCGACTTGGCAACGCGCTTGGCCAGTGCCATGGCTTCAGCGGCGGCGGTGGCTTCATCGAGCAAAGAAGCGTTAGCCAGTTCGAGGCCGGTGAGGTCGATGGTCATTTGCTGGAAGTTCAGCAAGGCTTCGAGCCGACCTTGGGCGATCTCCGGTTGATACGGCGTGTACGCGGTGTACCAACCGGGATTTTCCAGCACGTTGCGCAAGATGACGGTCGGCGTGAGGGTGCCGTGATAACCCATGCCGATCAGGCTGGTCCACACCTGATTCTGCTCGGCATACCCGCGCAGTCTGGCCAGTGCGGCTTGCTCATCCAGCGCCGGCGGCAGATCGAGCGGGCGATTGAAGCGAATGCCCGGCGGCACGGTTTGCTCGATCAGTTCGACCCGGCTGCCGAGACCGAGACTGTCGAGCATGGCTTGTTGCTCAGCGGCATCCGGGCCGAGGTGACGGCGCAGGAAGGCCTCGGAATCGCGTAACTGGCTCAGGGACGGCAACTGGGACATGACGGGCTCTCTCTAGGCTGGCGCTCGGCGTCAATGCAACACGGTCAAACCAGCATAGCAGCCCGTGTCGCAACTCATTTTCAGTACAGACGCCCGCTCCCACACTGAATTTTCATTGCCCATGAAAAAGCCCCGACGAGTCGGGGCTTTGGGGTATCGCTCGAAGCTTATTCGCCGATGGCTGCCTTGTAGGCCGCGGCATCCAGCAGCTTGTCCAGCTCAGCCTTGTCGCTTGGCTTGAGTTTGAAGATCCAGGCAGCGTACGGCTCGTTGTTCAGTTCTTCCGGCGAGTTGGCCAGTTCTTCGTTGACCGCGATCACTTCTCCGCCAACTGGGGAGTAGATGTCGGAAGCCGCCTTCACCGATTCAACAACACCTGCTGCATCACCGGCAGCAAACACTTTGCCGACCTCAGCCAGTTCAACGAACACCACGTCACCCAGCGCTTCCTGCGCGTGATCGCTGATGCCCACAGTGACGGTGCCGTCAGCTTCCAGACGTGCCCATTCGTGACTTTCGGCAAAACGCAGTTCGGCAGGGATATCGCTCATCTTCGGTGTCCTCAAGAAATTGTCAGCGGTCTGCCCGCCGGAAAAGGTTAGATCAAAGTTTTGCCGTGGCGCACGAAGGTCGGTTTGACCACGCGTACCGGGTACCACTTGCCACGGATTTCCACTTCGGCGCGGTCGGCGGTGGCCATCGGAACACGCGCCAGGGCAATCGATTTGCTTAGCGTAGGAGAGAAACTACCACTGGTGATCTCCCCTTCGCCAACATCGGCGATGCGAACCACCTGATGAGCACGCAAAACACCGCGTTCTTCGAGCACCAGACCGACCAGTTTGTGCGCAACACCCGCGGCTTTTTCCGCCTCCAGCGCGGCGCGGCCGATGAACTGGCGCGAGGCCGGTTCCCAGGCAATGCTCCAGGCCATGTTCGAGGCGAGCGGCGAAACGTCCTGATGAATGTCTTGACCGTAGAGGTTCATCCCGGCCTCAACCCGCAAGGTGTCGCGGGCACCAAGGCCGATCGGCGAAATGCCGGCACCGACCAGATCGTTGAAAAACGCTGGAGCCTGATCAGCCGGCAAGGCGATTTCCAGACCGTCTTCACCGGTGTAACCGGTACGGGCGATGAACCAGTCGCCGTCGGCGTGCGCTTCGAAAGGTTTGAGCTGCTGGATCAGCGAGGCGCGGGACTGGGTGACCAGTTCGGCAATCTTGTGCCGAGCCTGCGGGCCTTGAATGGCGAGCATGGCCAGTTCGGAGCGCTCGTGCAGCTGCACGTCGTAACCGCCCACTTGCGCATTCATCCAGGCCAGGTCCTGATCACGGGTGGAGGCGTTGAACACCAGCCGATAACCGTCCTCGAGACGGTAGACGATCATGTCGTCGACGATGCCGCCACGCTCGTTGAGCATGGTGCTGTACAACGCACGGCCGGGGTTGTGCAGGCGCTCGACGTCATTGGCCAGCAAATGCTGCAGCCAGGCTTTGGCCTGAACACCGGTGACATCAATTACGGTCATGTGGGAAACATCGAACACCCCGCAATCGCGGCGCACTTCGTGGTGCTCCTCGACCTGCGAGCCGTAATGCAATGGCATGTCCCAACCGCCAAAATCGACCATCTTCGCGCCGAGGGCGAGATGCAGGTCATACAGAGGCGTACGCTGTCCCATGGGTTTCTCCTTCCGGGCGTGGCGAAGGTGCGGACAGCCGCTGCACGGGTGAAAGCCTTGAAATAGAAGGCTCTCAGCCGATTCCAGCGAACAGATCTGTCAGACGAACCGCACCGAATGCCGCGCATTGTAGCCGCATGATTCAGGACTCACTACTAAGTGTTTCGGTGCGCCGAGCGGCGGATCAGTCCGATAACCGGCAATAAACCGACCAGAACCAGAGTCAGCGCTGGCAACGATGCCCGCGCCCATTCGCCTTCGCTGGTCATTTCAAAGATGCGCACGGCCAGCGTGTCCCAGCCAAACGGGCGCATCAGCAGGGTCGCGGGCATTTCCTTGAGGACATCGACGAACACCAGCAACGCCGCGCTCAACGTGCCGGGCAGCAACAGTGGCAGATACACTTTGAAAAACAGTCGCGGCCCACTGACACCCAGGCTACGTGCCGCTTCGGGCAAAGACGGCCGTATACGCGCCAAGCTGTTTTCCAGCGGGCCGTAGGCGACAGCGATGAATCGCACCAGATAAGCCATCAACAACGCCGCCAGACTGCCCAGCAGCAAGGGTTTACCGGCGCCACCGAGCCAGCCCGAAAGCGGAATCACCAGTTCGCGATCCAGATAACTGAACGCCAGCATGATCGAGACCGCCAGCACCGAGCCCGGCAAGGCGTAGCCAAGATTGGCCAGACTGACGCCGGAACGGATCGCCGGAGTCGGTGCCAAGCGTCGGGCAAACGCCAGCAACAACGCGACGCTGACGGTGATCAACGCGGCCATGCCGCCCAGATACAGGGTGTGGACGATCAGCCCGGCGTAACGCTCATCGAGATCGAAACGGCCGCGCTGCCAGAACCAGACGAACAGCTGCAGCATCGGAATGACGAAAGCGCAGGCGAAGACCAATCCGCACCAGCTCATCGCCGCGAGCGCCTTGAACCCACGCAGGTGGTACAGCGCCTTGACCCGTGGCCGCTCGTTGCCCGCCCGATTGGCCCCGCGTGCGCGGCGTTCGCCGTACAGCACCAGCATCACCACCAGCAACAACAGGCTGGCCAGTTGCGCCGAGCTCGGCAGGCTGAAGAAGCCGTACCAGGTTTTGTAGATGGCCGTGGTGAAGGTGTCGAAGTTGAACACCGAGACTGCGCCGAAATCCGCCAGAGTCTCCATCAGCGCCAGCGCTACACCGGCGCCGATCGCCGGCCGCGCCATCGGCAACGCAACGCGCCAGAACGCTTGCCACGGCGATTGCCCGAGCACCCGTGCGGCTTCCATCAGGCCTTTGCCCTGAGCAAGAAACGCGCTGCGCGCCAGCAGGTAAACGTAGGGATAGAAGACCAGCACCAGCACCACAATTACCCCGCCGGTGGAGCGTACCCGTGGCAACCGCAGGCCCGTGCCGAACCATTCACGCAGCAGCGTTTGCACGGGGCCGGCGAAATCCAGCAGGCCGACGAAAACGAAGGCCAGTACGTAGGCCGGGATGGCGAACGGCAGCATCAGCGCCCAGTCGAGCCAGCGCCGCCCTGGGAATTCGCAGAGGCTGGTGAGCCAGGCGAGACTGACACCGAGCAGCGTCACACCGACACCGACGCCGAGCACCAGGGTCAGGGTGTTACCCAACAGGCGCGGCATCTGGGTTTCCCACAGGTGCGACCAGATTTGTTGATCGATGGTCTGCCATGAAAGCAGCAGGACGCTCAGGGGCAACAGCACCAGCGAGGCAATGGCGAAGACAATGGGATACCAGCGGCGTTGGGCGGGGTGGGCCACTTTTGAATCTCTGGAGGGATTGGGGTGTTCTTGGGATTAGGGTTTCAGGTTGAGATTGCTGCCCTCACCCTAACCCTCTCCCGGGGGGAGAGGGGACTGACCGAGGTGCTCATGCAAGCTACATCGACCTGAAACATCGAGTCGAACTCAGGATTTGAATCCAACTCAGATCGGCTCCCTTTTCCCCCTCTCCCTTGGGGAGAGGGCTGGGTGAGGGGCTGGATCTTGAAGCAGACAAATATATCGAAAAAGCCTCAGTTCCAACCCGCCCGATCCATCATCCGGATCGCCTCGGCCTGACGCTTGCCCGCCACTTCCACCGGCAAGGTATCAGCGACAAACTGGCCCCACGCAGCCACTTCTTCCGATGGTTTCACCGCCGGGTTGGCCGGGAACTCCTGGTTTACGTCGGCAAAAATCTTCTGCGCCTCAGGCGTGGTCATCCACTCGAC
Source organism: Pseudomonas sp. FW305-7 (assembly GCF_058786735.1). Classification (NCBI taxonomy): domain Bacteria; kingdom Pseudomonadati; phylum Pseudomonadota; class Gammaproteobacteria; order Pseudomonadales; family Pseudomonadaceae; genus Pseudomonas; species Pseudomonas sp. FW305-7. The sequence continues at coordinate 437,685 of NZ_JBYSZA010000002.1, read as the reverse complement.
CAGGGCCTTGGCGGCTTCCGGGTGCGGTGCATGCTTGGTCAGGCCGATCCCCGACAGGTTGACGTGCACGCCGCGATCCGCCTGATTCGGCCAGAACAGTTTCACTGGCAGATCCGGTTTCTGCTTGTGCAGTCGACCGTAGTAGTAAGTGTTGACGATGCCGACGTCGCACTGGCCGGCGTTGATCGCCTCAAGCACCGCGACGTCATCGGAGAACACGTCGGTGGACAGGTTGTTGACCCAGCCCTTGAGGATTTTCTCGGTTTTCTCGGCGCCGTGGACTTCGATCATGGTCGCCGTTAGCGACTGGTTGTAGACCTTCTTCGCCGTGCGCAGGCACAGGCGCCCTTCCCAGTTCTTGTCGGCCAGCGCTTCGTAGGTGGTCAATTCACCCGGTTTCACCCGCTCAGTGGAATAGGCGATGGTCCGCGCACGCAGGCTCAGGCCAGTCCAGGCGTGAGTGGACGAGCGATATTGAGCGGGAATGTTGGCGTCGATGGTTTTCGACGTAAACGGCTGGAGGATGCCCATCTGCTCGGCCTGCCAGAGGTTGCCGGCATCGACAGTCAGCAGCAGGTCGGCGGTGGCGTTCTCGCCTTCGGCCTTGATGCGCTGCATCAGCGGCGCTTCCTTGTCGGTGATGAACTTGATCTTCACCCCGGTCTTGGCGGTGTATGCATCGAACACTGGCTTGATCAGCTCATCGATGCGCGAGGAGTAAACCACCACCTCGTCGGCGGCCTGGGCAGTGGTACTGCCAATCAGGGTCAAGGCCAGTGCGGTCAGAAGACGCTTGGGTGCCAACATGGGAGTGGTCTCTCGGTCGGAAAATGTGGGCCAAATGATAAGGACTCACATTTACCATCTCAATCGAACACTGTTCGAAGGAGTTACCAGATGTTGCACAGCGTGTTTTTGTAGTGGCTTCACCGACGCCATCGCGGGCAAGCCCGCTCCCACAGGGTCTTCGGGTGTACACAACATTGATGTTTCACACCGACCACTGTGGGAGCGGGCTTGCCCGCGAAGAGGCCATCAGCCTCAATGAAAATGTCAGGCTTTAGCGAGCGCGGGAAGATCACCGGTCAAGCCGAGGGCTTCACGCACAAATAACGCTTTCGCTTCGGGCATCTGCTCGACCAGTTTCAAACCCGTGTTACGCAACCAGCGCAACGGCAGCGGATCTGCCTGGAACAATCGCTCAAACCCTTCCATCGCCGCCATCAGCGCCAGATTGTGCGGCATGCGTCGACGCTCGTAGCGGCTCAGGACCTTCACGTCCGCCAGTCGCTCACCGCGCTCGTTCGCTTGCAGCAGCACTTCGGCCAACACCGCCGCGTCGAGGAAGCCCAGGTTCACACCCTGCCCCGCCAACGGGTGAATGGTGTGCGCAGCGTCGCCAATCAGCGCCAGCCCTTCAGCCACGTAACGCTTGGCATGCCGCTGACGCAGCGGCACGCACAGACGTGGGTCGGCACTGACGACTTCGCCCAGACAACCTTCAAACGCACGCTCCAGCTCACGGCAGAAGTCCGCCTCATCCAGCTTCATCAAGCGCTCGGCCTCGCTCGGCGTGGTCGACCAGACGATCGAGCACCAATCCTGCTGACCGTCGCGCTCCAGCGGCAGAAACGCCAGCGGGCCGTGATCGGTGAAGCGTTGCCACGCGGTCATCTGATGCGGTTTGCTGCTACGCACGCTGGTGACAATGGCGTAATGCAGGTAATCCCATTCGCGGGTGGCCACGCCGGTCAGGCGGCGTACGGCCGAATTGGCGCCATCCGCTGCGATCACCAGTGGCGCACGCAATTGCCGACCATCGGCCAGCGTCAGCAGCCAGTCATCGCCCGAGCGACGCATCTGTTCCAGTCGCGCATTGGCCAGCATGCCCAGATCGCAATCGTGCAAACGGTCGAGCAAAGCATCCTGGACCACGCGGTTCTCGACGATATGGCCGAGTACCTCGGCATGTACGCTGCTCGCAGAAAAGTGAATCTGCCCGGTGCCACTGCCGTCCCACACGTGCATGTCGGTGTACGGGCTGCTGCGCCGCTTGGCGATGCCATCCCACACGCCGAGGCGTTCGAGGATTCGCTGGCTGGCCGCCGACAGCGCACTGACACGCGGTTCAAACGCCGCGTCGGCATCGAACGGTTTCACGCTCAACGGGCTGCCGTCGAGCAGCAATACTTCCAGCCCGCTGTCCTGCAACGCCAGCGCGAGGGCGCTGCCGACCATTCCGGCTCCGACAATCAGCAGATCTGCGCGCATTTCCATGCTTTAAGCCTGTCTCGCTTGCGGCTTGAGCCGCACGTAAAGGGTTTTACCGACCCGCGCCACAAGGTTGCCGGCGCCGTCATGAATGTCGACCTGCAACTGCGGCAGGTATTTCTCGCCACTGGCGGTCTGCCGGCGGATCTCGTCGAGCAAGGTCTCGTCGATGCTGAAGCGGGCGAATACCGGGCCTTTGCCCGGCGCAATGAAATCGATATCGGCCGCCTTGTCCCAGACGATGTACCGCGATCCGAGGTTTTCCATCAGCATCAGCATGAAAAACGGATCAACCATCGAATACAGACTGCCGCCGAACTGGGTACCGACGTAGTTGCGGTTATACCAGCCCAGGCCCATCGACACTTGAATGTCGCGGAAGTCATCGCTGATGTGCCGCACCCGCACTCCGGCGCCCAGGTATGGCGGATAGAACGTCATCACCCAGCGCATCAAGCGCGCTTTGCCAAATCTGGCGGTCAACCACTTAAGCATCCGGTCGGGTTCCCAACCCCATCGCCTGACGGGCAAACCAGCGCTTGGCTGGCGGCAACAGATCGAGGCCGAGCAGACCGATATTACGGCCCAGCGAAACCAGCGGTTGCGTGCTGCCGAACAAGCGCGTGACCTGATCGGAGAAGCCGACTGTAAGGTCCTGATCAAGACGCTGCCGCTCGCGATACGCCTGCAAGGTGGCGAAGTCGCCGAGCGGTTTGTCGCTGCTCAACAAAGCGGCGGCCAAGGCATCGGCATCGCGCAGAGACAGGTTGAAACCCTGACCGGCAATCGGATGCAGGCTGTGCGCCGCGTTGCCGAGCACGGCCAGATGCGAACGCACCTGTTCCTCAGCTTCAACCAGCGACAGCGGATACAAGTGCCGCGCGCCGACCTGTTTCAGCGTACCGAGGCGATAGCCGAACACGCCCTGCAATTCGCTGAGGAAATCGCGCTCACTCAAGTCCGCCAGACGCTGCGCGTCCATGCCCAAACGGGTCCAGACCAAAGCACAGCGGTTTTCCGGCAGCGGCAGCAAGGCCATCGGGCCTTCGTCGGTGAAGCGTTCGAAGGCCATGCCGTTGTGCGCTTCGCTCGGGGTGATGTTGGCGATCAGCGCGCTCTGGTTATACGGACGCTTGCGCACGTTGATGCCCAATTGCTCGCGCAGCCCCGAGCGCCCGCCATCGGCGAGCACCGCGAGGTCGCATTCAAGGGTGGTTTCATCATTGAGCGTCAGGCGATAGCCATCCGGCAGCGGCTCCATGCGCGTGACTTCCGCCGGGCAGCGCCAGCTGATCACGTCTTTGTCGATGTGCTGCCACAGACACTGGCCGAGCCAGGCGTTTTCCACCACGTAACCGAGCGCCGGTACGCCCTCTTCCATCGCCGACAAACGTGCGGTGGAGAAGCGACCACGGTCGGAGACGTGAATCTGTTTGATCGGCTCGGCGCGGCGGGAGATTTCCTGCCACACGCCCAGCCGTTGATAAATCTGCCGCGAGCCGAAGGACAACGCCGACGAACGCGCGTCGTAGCTCGGCTGCCAACTGTCGCCGGGGGCGAACGGCTCGATCAGGACAATTTTCCAGCCACGGGCCTTGGCCCCGGCCTGCAAGGCCAACGCCAGACTGGCGCCGACCAGGCCGCCACCGATGATTGCCAGATTGACTCGACTCATGCTGCGTGTGTCCGTGCTTGCGCCATCAGCGCTTCGATTTCGGCGACGGTTTTCGGCACGCCGCTGGTGAGGATTTCACAACCGGTTTTGGTCACCACCACGTCGTCCTCGATGCGTACGCCAATGCCGCGCCATTTCTTCGCGACGTTCTGATTGTCCGGGGCAATGTAGATACCCGGCTCGACGGTCAGCGCCATGCCGACCTCCAGCACGCGCCATTCGCCGCCGACCTTGTACTCGCCGACGTCGTGCACATCCATGCCCAGCCAGTGGCCGGCGCGGTGCATGTAGAAAGCTTTATAGGCTTCAGTCGCGATCAACTCGTCGACCTCGCCTTGCAGCAATCCAAGTTTCACCAGCCCGGTGGTAATCACTCGAACCGTGGCTTCATGCGCCTGATTCCAATGCTTGTTCGGGGCGATTTCGGCGAACGCGGCTTCCTGCGAGGCCAGCACCAACTCGTAGATCGCTTTCTGCTCGGGCGAAAACTTGCCGTTGACCGGCCAGGTGCGGGTGATATCGCTGGCGTAGCAGTCGATCTCGCAACCGGCGTCGATCAGCACCAGATCACCGTCCTTGAGCAGTGCGTCATTCTGCTGGTAATGCAGGATGCAGCTGTTGCGCCCGGCCGCGACGATCGAGCCGTAGGCCGGCATCTTCGCCCCGCCCTTGCGGAATTCGTAGTCGAGTTCGGCTTCGAGGCTGTACTCATAAAGCCCGGCACGGCTGGCCTGCATAGCCCGGATGTGGGCCTGGGCCGAGATCCGTGCGGCTTCGCGCATCACCTTCACTTCTGCCGCCGATTTATACAGGCGCATGTCGTGCAGCAGATGATCCAGGGCAACGAATTCGTTCGGCGGCTGGGCGCCGAGGTGCGCTTTAGAGCGGATCACGTTGATCCAGTCCATCAGGTGCCGATCGAACTCGGGGTTGCTGCCCATCGCCGAATACACCCGGTCACGGCCTTCGATCAGGCCCGGCAGAATGTCGTCGATATCGGTAATCGGGAACGCGTCGTCAGCGCCAAAGTCGCGGATCGCGCCTTCCTGGCCTGCGCGCAAGCCGTCCCACAATTCGCGTTCGGCATTGCGTTCACGGCAGAACAGCACGTATTCGCCGTGCTCGCGGCCGGGCATCAAGACGATGACGGCTTGCGGCTCGGGGAAACCGCTGAGGTATTGGAAGTCGCTGTCCTGACGGTAGACATGCTCGACGTCGCGGTTGCGGATCGCTACCGCGGCGGCAGGCAGAATCGCGATGCTGTTGGGTTCCATCTGCGCCATCAGGGCCTTGCGGCGACGGCTGTATTCCGCTTTCGGGATATGGATCATGGGCAGATGGCTTTCCCTGGCACGCGATTAATGCAGCGACGGCTTGGCGGCTGGCGGCACGTCGGTTTTCTTGGTTTCCGAGAACAGCAGCAGCGGCGCGACGCGCAGGTACTCCATGACTTCCATGTAGTCGGTTTCGCCGTCTTCGGATTCTTCCAGGGCGTCTTGCACCTGGGAAATGGCGGCCAGATCCTGCAGCACTTCGGTAGCTTCGGTGCTGAGCATGCTGCTGTCGCGGCAGTTCAGGCCGAAACCGCTGAGAAAGCCTTGGCACCACTCGCCCAGTGCAGCGGCGCGCTCAGCCAGCGGGGCGTCATCGGTCGGCAGCAGCAGAACGACGGTGACGTCGTCGCCGGTCAGCTCGCCCTTGACCATCTCTTGCAGGCCGATCAGGGCGTTGCGGACGTTGTCCTGGATGTCGCCTTCGAGCAGTTCGGCGGCGTCGATCAGCCAGCCTTCGTTATCGAAGCCGGCACCGGCGCAGCTGCGTCCGAGCAGCACGCCATGCAGTTCGGCAGGCGAGACGTTGTGGCCGCTGGAAGTCAGCAGGGTGGCAAAGGCTTGGTACGGGGAATTCGCAATGGTCATGGGCAGCTAGGCGCCAGACGGCGCTATGTCTAGAATGAAGGCCTTGTATCCTACATCGACAGACTCGCCAAGACTATTAAAGGCTGTCCGCCAGCTAACCCATCAGACAGTGAATCCAATGGAAGACAACGACCTGCAAGCGCTGATGGCCAGACTCGAACTGCTGATTGGCCGAGTCGAGCAACTAAAGAGCCAAAACGGACTCTTACTAGCTCAGGAAAAGACCTGGCGCGAGGAACGCGCGCACCTCATTGAAAAAAACGAAATCGCCCGGCGTAAGGTCGAATCGATGATTTCGCGCCTCAAGGCCCTGGAGCAAGACTCATGAGTTCAAGCAATAGCGTTACCGTGCAGATCCTCGACAAAGAGTATTCGATCATCTGCCCGCAGGAAGAACGCAGCAATCTGGTCAGTGCCGCACGCTACCTCGACGGCAAGATGCGCGAGATCCGCAGCAGCGGCAAAGTCATCGGCGCCGACCGCATTGCCGTGATGGCCGCGCTGAACATCACCCACGACCTCTTGCACAAAGAAGAGCGCCCGGACATCCAGGCCAGCGGCTCGACCCGTGAACAGGTGCGCGACTTGCTCGATCGTGTCGATCTGGTCCTGGCCGACGATCCGGACATCAGCAAGGGCTGATTCGCCAGGCCGCTTGAGGTATACTCGCGGCACTCCCTGGGGTGCTTGCCAGTTGACGATGTCCCTGAGCCGATTCGCACTACCCTGGAAGTTGCACGTTGGGCTGGTGTGCATGTCCGCCAGACGGAAAGCCTTAAAGTCTACTGCATCTTCCACCTTGAACTTTCGGGTTCAAGGGCTAAGTTGACAGCGGTTCATCCGGGGAGCCTGATTCGAATCCGATGTCGGTGAAAACCGACATCGGATTTTTTATGCGTACGTTTTCGTCCAACCTGCCGAAGCCGAACCATGACCGAACCCGCGCTGCTGCCACGCCCGCAACTCCGCCGCCTGCTGCGCAAGGCGCGCCGCTCACTGACTCCCGGTGAACAACGGCAGGCCGCCAAGGGCCTGTTCCGGCAACTGGCCCAAGACCCGCATTTTCGCCGGGCAAAACATATCTCCCTGTACCTGCCCACTGACGGTGAAATCGACCCGCGACTGCTGCTGCGCGAAGCACAACGCCGGGGCAAGGCCACGTATTTGCCGGTACTCAGCGCCTGGCCGCGAACCAAAATGGTCTTCCAGCGCATCCGCCCCGGCGAGAAACTCAAGCCCAATCGCTTCCGCATTCTCGAACCGCGCGCGCAGTTGGCGCGCCAGCGGAAAATCTGGACGCTGGACCTGGTGTTGTTACCGCTGGTGGGGTTTGACGATGTCGGTGGGCGACTGGGAATGGGCGGCGGCTTCTATGATCGCAGCCTGGCGTACCTGGCGCGGCGCCAGAACTGGCGCAAGCCGACACTGCTCGGGCTGGCTCATGAGTGTCAGAAAGTCGAACGACTGGCGCAGGCGAGTTGGGATGTGCCGTTACAAGGCACGGTCACCGACAAGGCATGGTATTTCGCGGGATAGGACGCCGCGCAGATCAGCGGCGTCGGGAAGGCAGCTTCAGCGCTTGAAGGCGGTCGACTGTTGAACCTGTTGCGCCACTTCAATCGGTGCATCGGCCTTGTTGGCCCACAGACTCTGTGCATAACCGGTGGTCACGACACCGAGGCCGAACAAAATCACCAAAGTCCACAGCAAATCCGGTTTGCGTTTCATCGATTGCCCCCCTCAAGGCACATCATCACGATGACAGCAGCGGTTTCCATTCGTAGGCCGTGCAGCAGCGTCAAGCTTTAAAGGCCGGCATTTTGCGACAACGTGAACCTGCGCGCAAACGCTGACGTCAACCGACCGTCGGTTTGTCATAAAATTGCCCGACAACTTGCCCAATGAACGCTTCAGGAGCAAAAACCATGGCCTATTGGCTGATGAAATCCGAGCCGGACGAACTCTCGATCAAAGGTCTTGAAAAACTCGGCAAAGCGCGCTGGGACGGGGTTCGCAACTATCAGGCACGCAACTTCCTGCGGGCGATGGCGGTAGGTGATGAGTTCTTTTTCTACCATTCCAGCTGTCCTGAGCCAGGGATTGCCGGTATCGGGAAAATAATCGAGGCGGCGTACCCGGATCCCACCGCACTGGAACCGGAAAGCCATTACTTCGACCCCAAAGCCACGCCGGAGAAAAACGCCTGGAGTGCGATCGATGTGGCGCATGTCGAGACGTTTGCGCGGGTCTTGAAGCTCGATTACCTGAAACAGCAGACCGCGCTGGCGCAAATGCCACTGGTGCAGAAAGGCTCGCGGCTTTCAGTGATGCCCGTCACCGCCGAACAATGGGCCGCTGTGCTCGGCCTGCGCTGAGAACCGCCCGGTCACGCACTGTTGGCAGACAAAAGGGTCTAGGCTTGCCGCTCATTTGATTGACATCAAGCGCCCCCAGCGCTTGAACCGTCAGACTGGACGCCACAGCCGCAGGATGCCCCCCATGTCGACGCACCGCCGTTCCTCACTGTTATTTGCCGGATCGCTCATAGCCTTATTATTGGCCGCCGGCGGCTTCGGTTACTGGAAGTCGATCAGCAGTCGCCTGCCCGAGGGGCTGTCGGCCGGCAACGGACGACTTGAGGCCACCGAAGTGCAGATCGCCAGCAAGACACCCGGTCGCCTCGCCGAGGTGCTGGTCGATGAAGGCGACAAGGTCACTCAAGGCCAATTGCTGGCGCGCATGGACACCCGCACCCTTGAAGCCCAGCGCAACCAGGCCGAAGCCGAGGTCTTGCGCGCCCGGGAAAACCTCAACGCCGCCCAGGCCAATGTGCAGTTGCGTCAGAGTGAGCTACTGCTGGCCCAGCAGGAACTCGGGCGCTCTCAGTCGCTGTTCAAGCACGGTTTTGTCAGCGCCCAGGTCATCGATCAATTGCAGTCGCGCATCGGCACCGGCAACGCTGCCGTGACGGCGGCCCGCGCCCAGGTGTCGGCGGTTGCTGCAGCGATCGGCGCAGCGCAGGCGCAGGTCGCTCAACTGACCAGCGAAATCGACGACAGCAGCCTGCGCGCGCCGCTTGATGGCGTGATCCAGTTACGCATGGCCGAACCCGGGGAAGTGCTAGGCGCCGGTGGCCGCGTCCTGCTGTTGATTGATCCCAACGATCAGTACATGAACCTCTATCTGTCCGCCTCGGTGGCCGGGCGTCTGGCGGTGGGCGATGAAGCGCGGGTGCTGCTCGATGCCCTGCCCGACAAGCCCTTGCCGGCAAAAATCAGTTTCGTCGCCGGCAAATCGCAGTTCACCCCCAAGGAAGTCGAAACCCGCGACGAGCGGCAAAAACTGGTGTTCCGCGTCAAGCTGCGCCTGACCCAACCCAGCGCCGTGCCGCAAGCCAAGCCCGGCATGCCCGGCGCCGGGTATGTGCGCACCGCGCCGATCACCTGGCCGGCCAATCTGCAATGAGCAGCCTCGCGGTTCAGGCGAATGCTATCGCGCACCGCTACGGCAAACAGCAAGCACTGAGCGATATCACCTTCAGCCTGCCTGCCGGCACCCGCTGCGGGCTGATCGGCCCCGATGGCGCGGGCAAATCCAGCCTGCTGGGGCTGATCGCCGGAGTGAAGGCCTTGCAGCAAGGGCAACTGGACGTCCTCGGCGGGCCGATCCAGCAGCGCCGCCACCGCGACACGCTGTATGCGCGCATCGCCTTCATGCCCCAGGGATTGGGCGGCAACCTGTATCCCGAGCTGTCGATCCGCGAAAACATACAGTTCTTCGCCACGCTGTTCGGCCTGTCAAAGGCCGACAGCGAACAACGCATGCACAACCTGCTGCTCGCCACCGACCTGCTGAAGTTCGCCGAGCGCCCCGCCGGCAAGTTGTCCGGTGGCATGAAACAGAAACTGGGGCTGTGCTGCGCGCTAATCCATGAGCCGGACCTGTTGATCCTCGATGAACCGACCACCGGTGTCGACCCGCTCTCACGCCGGCGTTTCTGGGAGTTGGTCGACGACGTGCGGCGCCAGCGCCCGCAACTGACTCTGCTGGTCGCCACCGCTTATATGGAGGAAGCCGAACAGTTCGAGCATTGTCTGATGCTCGACAACGGCCAATTGATTGCCACCGGCCTGAGCCGTGAACTGGCGGCCGTCACCCCGAGTGGCAAACTCGACGAGGCCTTCACCCATTTCCAGGGTGACAGCCAGCATGACGCCAAGCCGCTGGTGATTCCGCCACGTAGCGGCGGCACCACCGATATCGCGATTGAGGCCTACGATCTGACGCTGCGCTTCGGCGACTTCACCGCCGTGGATCACGTCAGCTTCGCCATCGGTCGCGGCGAGATTTTCGGCTTCCTCGGCTCCAACGGCTGCGGCAAAACCACCACCATGAAAGTCCTGACCGGGCTGATGCCGGCCAGCGAAGGCCGCGCGACACTGCTGGGCAATCCGGTGGATGCCAAGGATCTGGCCACGCGCAAACGGGTCGGCTTCATGTCCCAGAGCTTTTCGCTGTATGGCGAACTCAGTGTGCGACAGAACCTTGAGCTGCATGCCCGGCTGTTCGACTTGCCCAAAGCCGAAAGCGCGCCACGCATCGAAGCGTTGATCGAGCGCTTCAATCTGCGCGGCGTTGCTGATCAGCCGTCAGGCGCTCTGCCCCTTGGGCTGCGTCAACGCCTGTCGCTGGCGGTCGCGGTGTTGCATCGCCCGGAAGTGCTGATCCTCGATGAGCCGACGTCCGGCGTCGACCCGGCCGCTCGCGATGACTTCTGGCGACTGTTGATCGAACTGTCCCGCGAACAAGGCGTGACGATTTTTCTCTCCACCCACTTCATGAACGAAGCCCAGCGCTGCGACCGCATCTCGCTGATGCACGCCGGCAAAGTCCTGGCGTGCGATACCCCGGCGGCGCTGCAATGTCAGTTTGCTGGAGAGACGCTGGAAGCCGCTTTCGTGACGTGTCTGGAACAGGCTCAGGGCACCGCCGAATCGCCGCCCGCGAATGAATCGACGACGGCGCCAACGGCCAATGCACCGCCGCTCAAACAGCGCGGCTTCAGCCTCGGTCGCCTGCTGGCGGTGGCCAGTCGCGAAGGCAAGGAGCTGCTGCGTGACAAGGTGCGCATGGCGTTCGCGCTGGCGGGGGCGATTTTCATGATGGTGATTTTCGGCTACGGGATTTCCCTGGACGTGGAAAACCTCGCGTTCGCCGTGTACGACCAGGACCAGACACCGCAGAGCCGAACCTATCTGGAAGCCTTTCGCGGCTCGCGCTACTTCGATGAGCGGCCGGCCATCCACGACGCTCAAGAGCTGCACCGACGCCTGCAACGTTCGGAGATCAAACTGGCGTTGGAAATCCCGCCCGGATTTGGCCGCGACCTGTACGCCGGGCGCCAGCCTGCGGTGGCGGCGTGGCTGGATGGCGGCATGCCGTTTCGCGCCGAGACCAGCCGCAATTATGTCGAAGCCGTGCACTTGGCCAACCTGCAAGAGTTGGCCGAGCAAAGTAGCCCCGCGATGCAACATCAGGCGGGCGCCAGCCTGGAAACCCGCTTTCGCTACAACCAGGATGTGGTCAGCGTCAACGCCATCGGCCCCGGGGTTATGGCGCTGATTCTGGCGTTCATTCCGGCGATGTTGACGGCGCTGGGCATCGTCCGCGAAAAAGAGCTGGGCTCGATCACCAATTTCTACGCCACGCCCCTGACCCGCCTGGAGTTTCTGCTCGGCAAACAGGCGCCGTACCTGCTGGTCAGCCTGGTCAATCTTGCGCTGCTGGTGGCGATGAACCGCTGGCTGTTCGGCGTGCCGTTCAAGGGCAGCCTGCTGACGCTGGCCTTCGGCGGCCTGCTCTACGTGCTGGCGACCACCAGCATGGGCCTGCTGATTTCAGCGTTCACCCGCACGCAAATCGCCGCGATCCTCGGCACCATGATCATCACCAGCCTGCCGACCATCCAGTTTTCCGGGCTGATCGTGCCGCGCTCTTCGCTGGAAGGTGCGGCTGCGGTGATGGGCATGCTGTTTCCGGCGGGGCACTTTCTCGACATCGCGGTGGGCACGTTCACCAAAGCGCTGGACCTGCGGCAGCTATGGCCGCAGTGCCTGGCGCTGTTCGGGTTCTTTATCGGGTTCACCGGGCTGAGCCTGGTCATGCTGAAAAAGCAGGAGGCCTGAATGCACAAGTTCGTGCACATCCTGCGCCTGGGACTCAAGGAACTGACCAGCCTGCGCCACGACAGCGTTTTGCTGCTGTTCCTGTTCTACGCCTTCACCGTGGCGATCTACATGCCCGCCGCCGGCTCAGTGATCGGCGTGCACAACGCCAGCGTGGCGATCGTCGACGAAGACCACAGCGCGCTCTCGCGCCAGTTGGCCCAGGCCCTGCAACCGCCGGAGTTCCAGCCGCCGGTGCTGTTGCCTTACCCGCAACTGGACCAGGTCATGGACAGCGGCCAGTACACCTTCGTCATCAACATTCCGGCAGGTTTTCAAACCGACCTGCTGGCGGCGCGGCACCCGGCCATTCAGGTCAATGTGGACGCCACCGCCATGAGTCAGGCGTTCATGGGCGCCGGTTACATCGGCCGGATCTTCCAGCGTGAACTGCAGGACTATGGCGGCCAGGGCGATGCCGCGAGCAAGACGCCGATTCAACTGACCACCCGCGCGCTGTTCAATACCAACCTGGAGGGCGGCTGGTTTCTGGCGGTGATTCAGATCGTCAACAACATCACCATTCTGGCGATCATCCTCACGGGTACGGCGCTGCTGCGCGAACGCGAACACGGCACGCTCGACCATTTGCTGGTGCTGCCGCTGACGGCGCTGGAAATCATGCTGGCGAAAATCTGGAGCAATCTGCTGGTGGTGGTGCTGTGCACCTGGCTGTCGCTGGAGGTGGTGGTCAAAGGCGCGCTCGGCGTACCGTTGGCCGGCTCGATGAGCCTGTTTTTGCTGGTGACCGCGGTTTATCTGTTTGCCAGTACCGCGTTGGGAATCTTCCTCGCGACGCTGGCGCGCTCGACACCGCAGTTCGGCCTGCTGGCGATTCCGGTGATCATCCCGATGTTGCTGCTGTCTGGTGGCAGCACGCCATTGGACAGCATGCCGCAGTGGCTGCAGTGGGTCATGCAGGGCTCACCGTCCACGCACTTTGTCAGCCTTAGCGCCGCGATACTGTTTCGCGACGCCGGGCTGAGCGTGGTCTGGCCGGACTTGCTGGCGCTGACGGCCATCGGCCTACTGTTCTTCCTCATCGCACTGGCACGCTTTCGCAAAAGCCTGGCGTCCTGAACAGCGGCCGGTGTGCTTACTGAATGATCAGGTTGTTGAACAACAGATCTTCAACCACCGGCTTGCCGGTCTCGTCATTCATCACTTGCTGGGTTTGCTTCAGGGCTTCCTGACGCAGCTTTTCCTTGCCTTCGATGCTGCCCATCGCCTCAGTAGTCTGCTGGGTGAACAGCGCCACCAGTTGATTGCGGATCAGCGGCTCGTTGGCCTTGACCAGTTTGGTCGCCTCTTCGCCCGTCACACGCAATGCCACATCGGCCTTGTAAACCTTGAGCTTCGGCGTGCCGTCCAGCCCGTAGTTGCCCACGAACGGCGGGCTCAGGGTGATGTAATTGACCTTCGGCGCCTCGCCTTCTTTGGCTTCTTCGGCCAGCGCTGCCACAGGCAGAGACAGGGCCAGCAACAACATGATCCACGCTTTCACAATTCGCTCCTTATCCGGTTTGCGGCCTAGCATAACGACCCGCCGCGCAAGCACAAGCTTATGGCTGACTATCAGGGCCGGGCATGCTCGTTGACCCGTTTACTGACACACCTACACTTATCGGCCATCACTCCCAAAGGAATAGCCCTGATGAAAGCCGTGCTGTGCAAAGCCTTCGGCCCTGCCGAATCGCTGGTGCTGGAAGACGTCGCCAGCCCTGTCGCGAAGAAGAACGAAATCCTGCTGGACGTGCACGCCGCCGGGGTCAACTTCCCGGACACGCTGATCATCGAGGGCAAATACCAGTTCAAGCCGCCCTTCCCGTTCTCGCCGGGTGGTGAAGCGGCCGGCGTGGTCAGCGTTGTGGGTGAAAAGATCAGTCATCTGAAAATCGGCGACCGGGTCATGGCCCTGACCGGCTGGGGCAGTTTCGCCGAGCAGGTCGCGGTGCCGGGCTATAACGTGCTGCCGATTCCGCCATCAATGGACTTCAACACCGCCGCCGCCTTCAGCATGACCTACGGCACCTCGATGCACGCACTCAAGCAACGCGCCAATCTGCAACCGGGCGAAACCCTGCTGGTGCTCGGTGCGTCCGGCGGTGTCGGTCTCGCTGCCGTGGAGATTGGCAAAGCCATGGGCGCCCGCGTGATCGCCGCCGCCAGCAGCGCGGAAAAACTCGCCGTGGCCAAGGCGGCCGGCGCCGACGAGCTGATCAACTACAGCGAAACCAGCCTCAAGGACGAGATCAAACGCCTCACCGATGGCCAAGGCGCCGACGTGATTTACGACCCGGTCGGTGGCGACCTGTTCGATCAAGCCATCCGCGCCATCGCCTGGAACGGCCGCTTGCTGGTGGTCGGTTTCGCCAGCGGGCGCATTCCCGAGCTGCCGGTCAACCTTGCCCTGCTCAAAGGCGCGGCGGTGCTCGGCGTGTTCTGGGGCTCGTTCGCCCAGCGTCAGCCACAGGACAACGCTGCAAACTTCCAGCAGTTGTTCGGCTGGTTTGCCGAGGGCAAGTTGAAGCCGCTGGTGTCGCAGGTGTATCCACTGAGCAATGCGGCGCAGGCGATCAATGATCTTGGCCAGCGCAAGGCGGTGGGCAAGGTGGTGGTGCAGGTGCGCTGAGTTTCTGATGGAGGCCAGAACTGTCTGTGCGGCGGTTCTGGCTTTTCCTTAGTGGCTCAAATCAAAGCAACTCGCGAATCTCCACGGGCAAAAGACTCATGAATTTGCGTGTCGGATTGTCCCGACAGCCCCTGACAATTGTCGGTACTCGCTGATTCATCTTCGCAATCATCGCCAGACGCTCCTCATCCGACAATTGATGCCTGGTGATTGAATTTGAAAGATAGGCCCGCGTATACGCAAATACGCTTGAGTCAACCCAATCGAACTCGCTCATATTTCCAAGGTTTTCGTTAACGGCCCGGCATTTAACTGTTTTCAGCCATTGGTTGATATGAAGCGGGTGGTCTTCGAGGTGGAAAATCATTGGCGCGACGATTTCCTGCTCTTCAGGTTTGTCCCCTTCAACCACCCAGGGTTTGAACCGCCACTGCGCTATCGCGGCTCGAACTGCTTCGGCCAAGTCCGGGTGAGTGCTTTCCCGAATCCTGATGTCGCTGACCGAGCCATCCGCCCTGGCGATGAAACTGACCTTCACCTCCCCGGTGATGCCCGCCCGCTGCAGCATTCGAGGATAGACCGGTTTGGGATTGTTTTCCGGGATCAAAAACTTCTCTGAGGCCAGCGCGGAACCTCCGAACACCAACAAAAGCCAAGCAAAAAACCAGCGCATGATCCCACCCCTTCCTTAGTGATTCGCCTTTCCCGGCAACAGCACAAAGGTTACGGAGCAATGGCTTTGAACTGAATGGCGCAGCTTCTCCTTTGGACGCAGGACATTTCCTAAACCCCGTCCCTAAAAAAGGTAAATAACCGCGCAAAAGGGTCACCGGTAACTTTTCTGACGGACTGTTAGCCGCGACCGGGATCAGCAATATCGCCCGGCAGCAAATGTTCCTGAATCTTCTGGCTACGCGATTCGACAAGTTGCCCCTTGTCGTCGAAGCGCAAAACGATGAGCCAGTCGTAGACATCCACCGGCCATTTCGGTTGGCCGATCAATGCCGGGCCGTCGCCACCAAAAGCCGAGATCAACTTGTTGATATGTCCGTGGTGCCAGGCAATCAGCACGGTTTTCGCCTGATTACTCTTGCGCAGCAAACTGACCAGTTTGTCGACATCGTTATTGGCATAAGGCTGTTCGATGGGCAGTTGCAGGCGCTGGGACAGCGGGATCAGCGTCTGACGCGGGCGCATACTTTCCGCGCTGTCGGCGGTAGCGATCAGGCGCTGAGGTATCAGCGTCTGGCCGTCCAGCATCAGCGCACTGAAATAGTCGGCATAGGCCACAGCCCGTTGCTCTCCTCGGGCATTGAGCTGCCTGCCGACCTCAGGTTTTTCCGCATGACGCACGATCAGCACCGTGACATTGCGCAAACCCGGTGCCGCAGAATCCTGGGCGTAACTCAGTGCCAGAACGGACACAGTGATTACGGCCGCCGCCAGCAATCCGGGCAGCAACATACGAACCTTCAGAGCCAACATTTATCTCGGTTGCATCGGTCGGAGTGACTGATCAGGAGTCTATGACAGCCATCGTCGACCGCTACAAAAACGCCCTGTTCTTACAGCTGAGCGACAGGTTCGTAAAGGAACACGCGAATTCGACTATTTCCGCTGTTTGGTCGATGCGAACCGGTGCTATTTTCGGTAACGAAACTGTAACATTCGCATCCGCAGTCAAAACAAGAAATTTGGAGCTCTTGAATGTTTGCTTTCTTTCGTCCTGCCGCACATCAGGCTCCATTGCCTGAAGAAAAAATAGACAGCACTTATCGACGCCTGCGTTGGCAGATCTTCGCCGGCATCTTCTTTGGCTACGCGGGTTATTACCTGCTGCGCAAAAACTTCTCACTGGCCATGCCGTACCTGATCGACGAAGGCTACAGCCGCGGTGATCTGGGTCTGGCGATGTCGGCGATCGCGATCGCTTACGGCTTGTCGAAATTCCTCATGGGCCTGGTGTCCGACCGTTCCAACCCGCGTTACTTCCTGCCGTTCGGCCTGCTGGTGTCGGCCGGGGTGATGTTCATTTTCGGTTTCGCACCATGGGCAACGTCCAGCGTGACCATGATGTTCATTCTGTTGTTCATCAACGGCTGGGCCCAGGGCATGGGTTGGCCGCCAAGTGGCCGGACCATGGTGCACTGGTGGTCGCAGAAGGAACGTGGCGGCGTAGTGTCGGTGTGGAACGTGGCGCATAACGTCGGCGGTGGCCTGATCGGCCCGCTGTTCCTGATCGGCATGGGCCTGTTCAACGACTGGCACGCAGCGTTCTACGTACCGGCAGCGGTGGCGCTGGGCGTGGCGGTGTTTGCCTTCATCACCATGCGCGACACCCCGCAATCGGTGGGCCTACCGCCGATCGAGAAGTACAAGAACGACTACCCGGAAGGTTACGACGCCAGCCACGAAGACGAATTCAGCGCCAAGGAAATCTTCGTCAAGTACGTGCTGCGCAACAAAATGCTCTGGTACATCGCCATGGCCAACGTCTTCGTCTACTTGCTGCGCTACGGCGTTCTGGACTGGGCGCCGACCTACCTCAAGGAAGCCAAGGGTTTCACCGTGGATAAAACCTCGTGGGCCTATTTCTTCTACGAGTGGGCGGGCATTCCGGGCACGCTGCTGTGCGGCTGGATGTCGGACAAGATCTTCCGTGGCAACCGTGGCCTGACCGGCATGGTGTTCATGGCACTGGTGACCGTGGCGACCCTGGTTTACTGGCTGAACCCGGCCGGCAACCCGACCGTCGACATGATCGCGCTGTTCTCGATCGGCTTCCTGATCTACGGCCCGGTAATGCTGATCGGCCTGCAGGCGCTGGAACTGGCACCGAAGAAAGCCGCCGGCACTGCTGCCGGTTTCACCGGTCTGTTCGGTTATCTGGGCGGTTCGGTCGCGGCCAGTGCGGCGATGGGCTACACCGTGGACCACTTCGGCTGGGACGGTGGTTTCGTCTTGCTGGTCGGCGCTTGCCTGCTGTCGATGGCCTTCCTGGCCCCGACCCTGTGGCACAAGCAAGTCGCCAGTCAGAGCCGCGAAGCCATCGCCTGATCGGCTTTTGACTTACAGCGCTTGAGCCGCGCCTCCAGATTCCGATCTGGCATGGCGTGGCTGCGCAGGGCGTGTGCGGTCTGCTCGACATAATCGCGAGTGGTGCCGTAACGCCCGCAGGCGCTTTCGAACACCTGGCTCAGCACATGATCTGGCAGGTTGCCGGCATAGCTGGGCAGGTGTCGCTCCAACACAAATCCCAACGCCTGTACCTGAGTGCCATCTTCGAGTCGGCAATTGAGCCAGTGTGGCCGATAGGACGGCACCGGCATCTCGCGTTTCCACAGCGCATACAGCGCAGCGTCGAGGTTGTCTTCCGGTAGCCGATAGGCGAAGCCGCTACACGAACCGCCGCGATCCAGACCAAACACCAGGCCGGGCATTTCCGGCGTGCCGCGATGCTCGTGCGACCACAGGTACAAGCCGCGATGGTAGCCATGCACGCGACCGCGCACCCGTTCGACTGCCGAACATTCCGGCCGCCAGATCAGCGAACCATAGGCGAACAGCCACACCGGCCCGCCCTTGTGGCGTGCCATGGTCGATTGCATGGAAGCGAGAAGTTGTTCGTGCGTCAGCTGCGGCCCAAGATCGAGCCGTGGAGGGTAAGCGAGATTCAAGAATCCGTTTTCAATGGCGCTCATGGCGAATAGCGTTCAGCTCCCCGCGGGTGAAGAATTACTTAATAGAACGCACCGCTGTAACAATAAGGCACATATGTTTTAAGGCAATTTAAGTGCCATGGCACAGTTCTTAATTAATTGCCCTATTGATATATAACCTAGCGGTATTTACCCAATTAGATAAATACCGATCAGCTATATAGAGGGTTATAAAGACTCAGGAGCGCGGAGCGTAAGCGAACACATCGGCACGCATTTGATGAGCGTCCATGCCTGCTTCAACAAGTGCATCCAGCGTGCCGTAGACCATGGCCGGTGAGCCGCTGGCGTAGACGTGCAACGGTTTCAGATCCGGGAAGTCTTCGCACACCGCTTCGTGCAACATCCCGCAGCGCCCTTCCCAGCCGCACTGGTCGCTGACAACTTTGTGCAGGAACAGATTGGGCAGCTTCAGCCATTCATCCCAATGTTCGATCTGATAGAAGTCCTCCGGACGACGCACGCCCCAGTACAGATGCACCGGGTGTTTGAAGCCGTTGGCGCGGCAATGCTCGATCAGGCTGTGGATCTGGCCCATGCCAGTACCTGCGGCGATCAGCACCAGCGGCCCGTCGGGCAATTCGGCAAGATGGGTGTCGCCGAACGGCAGTTCGACGCGCACCATCGCGTTGCGTTGCAGTTGCTCGATCAGACTCAACGCACTCGCTTCGCGCGCCAGCACGTGGATTTCCAGATCGCGCCCGCCGTGGGGTGCCGAGGCCATGGAGAACGCCGACTTCTCGCCGTTCTCGCGTTCGATCATCAGATACTGCCCGGCGTGATAACGTGGTGGCTTGCCGGCCGGTGCACGCAGACGCACGCGCCAGGTGTCGCCGCCGACGTCCCGGCATTCAATGACCTGACACGACAGGCTGCGCACCGGCAGTTCTCCCAGCGCGAGCACGCCATCCCACAGCAGGATGCAGTCTTCCAGCGGCTCGGCTATGCAAGTGTAGAACTCGCCGTGGTCATGCACCTTGCCGGCCTGCTCGACACGGCCTTCGACCAGCAGCGCCGCACACACGTGACAATTGCCGTTGCGGCAGCTTTGCGGGCAGTCGTAGCCCAGGCGCCGCGCACCATCGAGAATCCGCTCGCCGGGCCGTATCTCAAGCACCGCTCCGGAGGGCTGCAGGGTTACACGCATCAATCTATTCCTAACTGATTCCAGATGGCATCGATCCGTTGGGTGACGGCGTCGTCCTTGACGATCACACGGCCCCACTCGCGAGTGGTTTCGCCCGGCCACTTGTGGGTGGCATCCAGGCCCATTTTCGAACCCAGGCCGGAGACCGGCGAGGCGAAGTCGAGATAGTCGATCGGCGTGTTGTCGATCATCACCGTGTCGCGCTTGGGGTCCATGCGCGTGGTGATGGCCCAGATCACGTCGTTCCAGTCCCGGGCGTTGATATCGTCGTCACAGACGATAACGAACTTGGTGTACATGAACTGTCGCAAAAACGACCAGACACCGAGCATCACGCGCTTGGCATGCCCCGGATACGACTTCTTCATGGTCACGATGGCCATGCGGTACGAGCAGCCTTCCGGCGGCAGGTAGAAGTCGGTGATTTCCGGGAACTGCTTCTGCAGGATCGGCACGAACACTTCGTTGAGCGCTACACCGAGGATCGCTGGCTCATCCGGCGGACGGCCAGTGTAAGTGCTGTGGTAGATCGGCTTGATGCGGTGGGTGATGCGCTCGACGGTGAACACCGGGAAGCTGTCGACTTCGTTGTAGTAACCGGTGTGGTCGCCGTACGGTCCTTCGTCGGCCATTTCGCCCGGGTGGATCACGCCTTCGAGGATGATCTCGGCGGTGGCCGGCACTTGCAGGTCGTTGCCCCGGCACTTGACCAGTTCGGTGCGGTTACCGCGCAGCAGGCCGGCGAAAGCGTATTCGGACAGGCTGTCCGGCACCGGGGTCACGGCGCCAAGGATGGTTGCCGGATCGGCGCCAAGGGCCACAGACACCGGGAACGGCTGGCCCGGATGTTTCTCGCACCATTCGCGATAGTCCAGCGCGCCGCCACGGTGGCTGAGCCAGCGCATGATGACTTTGTTGCGGCCGATCACTTGCTGACGGTAGATACCGAGATTCTGGCGGTCCTTGTTCGGGCCTTTGGTGACGGTCAGGCCCCAGGTGATCAGCGGACCGACGTCGCCGGGCCAGCAGGTCTGTACCGGCAGCATCGCCAGGTCGACGTCGTCGCCTTCGATGACAACTTCCTGGCACACCGCGTCTTTGACGACTTTCGGCGCCATCGAGATGATCTTGCGGAAGATCGGCAGTTTCGACCACGCGTCTTTCAAGCCCTTCGGCGGCTCCGGCTCCTTGAGGAACGCCAGCAGCTTGCCGATTTCGCGCAGCTCGCTGACCGATTCGGCGCCCATGCCCATCGCCACCCGCTCGGGCGTGCCGAACAGGTTGCCGAGCACCGGAATGTCGTAGCCGGTCGGTTTTTCGAACAGCAGCGCCGGGCCTTTGGCCCGCAGCGTGCGATCGCACACCTCGGTCATTTCCAGCACCGGCGAGACGGGAATCTGGATGCGTTTCAACTCTCCGCGCTGCTCAAGCTGCTGCACGAAATCCCGAAGATCCTTGAATTTCATTGACGATGGCACCCTCAAAATAGGCGTACATCCTACCTGCTCTGACGGGCAAACAGCAGCCCGTCAGAGCCTGGCAGCAATCAATTGTTGCTGGTGCCCAGCATCAACGGCGCAAACAACGGGCTCAGTCTGGCGCTGCCAACGTCGGAAAGATGATCGGCATCCTTGTACTGCGAGTGGCCGTCGACATCGATGGGGCACAAGCCGTCCTTGCACATCAGCGGCGTCGGATCGATGACATGAATGCCGGAATCGGCGGCGCTCATCGAGCCAAACAGCGAAGTGAAAAACTGCTGGCGAGCCAGGTGCTCGTTGAGCGGGCGACCGAGGCCTTCTGCGGAACGGCCGATACGCGCCAGGCTGGTCAGGCGGTCGATGAAGCTCTTGTGTTGCAGCGGCACCTCCTTGAACAGCCAGACTTGCACACCGGCTTCACGCAGCTCGGCCACTTGCGCCTTGATGGCGGCGGCCATGCGCTGCTCTGCCTGGCGTGGATTGTCTTTGCGATCAAGCAGGAACTGCAGATCGCCGTCGCCATCTTCGCGACCATAAACGTACAGGCTCCAGTTCGCTGCCAGCACCACGTCCTTGATTCCCAGGCTGGTGACGCGTTCCATGTTGCGCTTATTGAAGTCTTTGCACTGCTGGCGCAGCCTGTCTTCGATAATCGGCGGGCAACCCGTCAAGCTGTACAGCCACGCAGGCTGGACATTACGACCGGTGTTGCCTTCGATGGCCGGCAACAATGCGGCGGCGTGGCTGTCGCCCCAGAACAACTTTGTCGCCCCACTCTCCGGATCGCCGCCCACCAGACATGACTTGGTCAGCGCCTTGTCTGTGCTCAAGTGCATGCATTTCGACTGCCCGGCGTTCCACTCCCGGGACTGAGCGTACTCCAGCGCCTTGCCGCTCAGACGCTGTGGAACACCGTCTGCCGAGCGAATCGCCGAACCGGTGATCGCCAGCACGGTGATCGATACCAGACCGCCGACCAACACCGAGTTACGGCTGGGGAATACTCGCTTTTCCCGAAACGGCAGTTCGATATAACGCAGGCTCAGCCATGCCAGGCCCAGCGCCAGGGCCATCCAGCCCAGCGCCTCAAGAGGCTGGATGCCGTCGATCGAGATCGCATTGGCATACACATAGACCGGCCAATGCCAGAGATAAAGCGAATAGGACAGCAGGCCGATCCACACCAGGACTTGCATACTCAACAGCCGGCTAGTCCATGTCGCGCCCTGCGCGCCCGACCAGATCAGCGCCGTCGTACCCAATACCGGCAGTAATGCTGCCCAGCCCGGAAACACCGTGGATCGGTCAAAAGTGAAGATCGCCACCAGCACCGCAGCCAATCCGGCCAGGCCGACAGACTGCCGAAGCCATGCGCTTGGGGCCTGCTTCGGCGCAGGCAGCACCGCCAGCATGGCGCCGCACAGCAACTCCCAGGCGCGAGTCGGCAGCGAGAAAAACGCGAATTCGGGCCTGCGCTCGATATAGACGATGTTCAGGCCGAACGACACCAGCAGCACGGCGAACAGCATCCAGCGCCAATGCCGGACATAGCGCATCAGCAACACCATCATCAGCGGGAAGAAGATGTAGTACTGCTCTTCCACCGCCAGCGACCAGGTATGCAGCAGCGGTTTGAGCTCCGACGCCGGCGCAAAGTAGCCATCTTCACGCATGAACAGGATGTTGGAGATGAACAACGACTGGTAACGAATCGTGCGCCCCAGTTCGGAAAGGTCTTTGGCCGTCAGCAACAGCCAACCCAGCGCCAGTGTTACCACGACCACCACGGTCAAGGCGGGCAGGATGCGACGGGCGCGGCGCCCCCAAAAATCAAGGAAGCTGAAACGCTGCGCACTGATTTCACGGAACAGGATGGTGGTGATCAGGAAGCCGGAAATGACGAAAAAGACGTCAACGCCGACAAAGCCGCCACTGAATGTATTGAAGCCGAAATGAAACAGCAGGACCGGAATGACCGCCAGTGCCCGTAATCCGTCGATATCACGGCGATTGCCAAACGTATGCATAACTCTTCTTGTCCTTGTAGATACATGCGATCAAACAAGGACACTAGCGGCTGGCGAAAGTTATGCACCGCTAGCGCAAAAAAAAACGCCCCTTTCGGGGCGTTCTTTTAAACAGCTGCGTATTACTTGCGCTTCATCGACAAGAAGAACTCGTCGTTGGTCTTGGTCGTTTTCAGCTTGTCGACCAGGAACTCGATGGCGGCAACTTCGTCCATCGGGTGCAGCAGCTTGCGCAGGATCCACATGCGCTGCAGTTCGTCGTCGGCGGTCAGCAACTCTTCGCGGCGGGTGCCGGAACGGTTGATGTTGATGGCCGGGAAGACGCGCTTTTCCGCAATCTTGCGGTCCAGCGGCAGTTCCATGTTGCCGGTACCCTTGAACTCTTCGTAGATCACTTCGTCCATCTTCGAGCCGGTTTCAACCAGCGCGGTGGCGATAATGGTCAGCGAGCCGCCTTCTTCGATGTTTCGCGCAGCGCCGAAGAAACGTTTTGGTTTCTCTAGGGCGTGGGCGTCAACACCACCGGTCAGCACCTTGCCGGAGCTCGGGATCACGGTGTTGTAGGCGCGGGCCAGACGGGTGATGGAGTCGAGCAGGATCACCACGTCCTTCTTGTGTTCAACAAGGCGCTTGGCCTTCTCGATCACCATTTCGGCAACCTGTACGTGACGGGTCGGCGGTTCGTCGAAGGTCGAGGCAACCACTTCGCCGCGCACGGTGCGCTGCATTTCGGTCACTTCTTCCGGACGTTCGTCGATCAGCAGCACGATCAGATGAACTTCAGGGTTGTTACGGGCGATGTTCGCTGCGATGTTTTGCAGCATGATCGTTTTACCGGCTTTCGGCGGAGCGACGATCAGACCACGCTGGCCTTTGCCGATCGGGGCGCACAGGTCGATCACACGACCGGTCAAGTCTTCGGTGGAACCGTTACCGGCTTCCATCTTCATGCGCACGGTCGGGAACAGCGGGGTCAGGTTCTCGAAGAGAATCTTGTTTTTCGCGTTCTCCGGACGATCGAAGTTGATCGTGTCGACCTTGAGCAGGGCGAAATACCGCTCGCCTTCCTTCGGAGGGCGAATCTTGCCAACGATGGTGTCACCGGTGCGCAAGTTGAAACGGCGGATCTGGCTCGGCGAGACGTAGATATCGTCCGGGCCGGCCAGGTAGGAGGCGTCAGCGGAGCGCAGGAAGCCGAAGCCGTCCTGGAGAATCTCCAGCACGCCATCACCGGAGATTTCCTCGCCGCTTTTGGCGTGCTTTTTCAGCAGGGAGAAAATCACGTCCTGCTTGCGCGAACGGGCCATATTTTCTATGCCCATCTGTTCGGCCAATTCGAGCAGTTCGGTAATCGGCTTTTGCTTGAGTTCAGTCAGATTCATATAGGAATGACGTAATCATTTATGGAGGGGGGGAAATTAAGCTTTTGGCTTAATGAGGCCGCGCCGCGGAGAAGGCGACAGGATCGCGAACTTATTCGAAAAGGAGTGCGTCGGCGACGGCTAGCAGGGGGCAGTGGAGAAACCAGTGCGGGGCCGAATGTACCACCTGAGTTTCGGAGCGTCTAGCCCTGAATACGCAAAAAGCCCCGCTAATTGCGGGGCTTTTTTTCAGGCACTTTACAGCGACGCTTAGATGTTGGCGTCGAGGAAAGCAGCCAGTTGCGACTTCGACAGGGCGCCGACTTTGGTCGCTTCAACGTTGCCGTTCTTGAACAGCATCAGTGTCGGGATACCACGCACGCCGTGCTTGGCCGGGGTTTCCTGGTTCTCGTCGATGTTCAGTTTGGCAACGGTCAGCTTGCCTTTGTAAGTCTCGGCAATCTCGTCCAGAACCGGAGCGATCATTTTGCAAGGGCCACACCATTCAGCCCAGTAGTCGACCAGTACAGCGCCTTCGGCCTTGAGTACGTCGGCTTCGAAGCTAGCGTCGCTAACGTGTTTGATAAGATCGCTGCTCATGGAATTCTCCAGGTTGTAAGCAAAAAAACGTGGCCCATCATATCCGCCCTTCCCCGGTTCAGGAAGCCGCAGATGATTGAGTCTTGCTATGGTGCCCCATGAGTTTGGGTATAGCTCAAGTCACGCCGTGGCGGGGGCGATGAAGGCGATTCCGGTGCGCAGTGCCGCGTTGCGCACGTGCTCCTGCATGGCTTTTTGCGCGGCGCCCGAAGCGCGGCGAGCCAGTGCACGAAGGATCTTGCGGTGCTCCTGCCAGGTTTCCATGGCCCGTTCGGCGCGGATGAACGGTAGTTTCTGGCTCTCCAGAAAGATCTCGGCGCTGGCGGTGAGGATGCTCAGCATCGCCTGATTACCGCTGGCCAGCAGGATTCGCCGGTGGAATTCAAAATCCAGTTTCGCCGCCGCTTCGAAGTCGCCAGCCTTCAATTGCTCGCGCATCGCCGCCACGTTGTCTTCCAGCGCATCCAGATCGAACGTGCTCAGCGTCACCGCCGCCAGCCCGGCGGCAAAGCCTTCCAGTGCATAGCGAAGTTGAAAGATATCCAGCGGCGAGGCCTGCGCCGCGAACGACCAGCCTGGAGCATTCTCACCGCGCGACAACTCGACCGGTGACTGTACGAAAACCCCCTTGCCCGGCTGAATGCTGACCACCCCGAGGGCACTCAGCGACGACAACGCCTCACGCAACGAAGCGCGGCTGACACCCAACTGCAACGCCAGATCGCGCTGTGACGGCAAGGCGTCGCCCGCGCCAAAGCCCTGTTCGGTGATCAGTTTGCGGATCGCTTGCAGCGCCACTTCGGGTACCGCACGGGAGATCGAATTCATGGTTTTTCGGACGCGCCAGGCCAATGTGCGGCTAGTTGTAAAGCTATTCGACGAGTCCGGCAAGTCGTGCCCCAGCGGGGTTCGGTGCGGCGGGCCGATGCGCCATGGCAGTGCGAAAAACAACCTGACTGTTCAGACCAGTAAGACCGAATAAACCCGCTGAAACTGCGGCCTGCCGGGACGAAATCCGCGTATTGGCACGGCACATGCTCTGTCCGATCGCAGATTTAACTTCTCGCCGATCCGGAGATTGTCCATGACCAAGCGTTACAGCGCCCTCCTCGCCGCCCTGTTCTCCTCTCTGCTGCTAAGCCAGGCCCCTGCTCACGCCGACGGTCTCGACGATGTGGTCAAACGCGGCACATTGAAAGTTGCGGTGCCCCAGGACTTCCCGCCTTTCGGCTCGGTCGGCCCGGACATGAAGCCTCGTGGCCTGGACATCGATACGGCGAAACTGCTGGCCGATCAACTCAAGGTCAAACTCGAACTGACGCCGGTCAACAGCACTAACCGCATCCCGTTCCTGACCACCGGCAAGGTCGACCTGGTGATTTCCAGCCTCGGCAAAAACCCCGAGCGCGAGAAAGTCATCGATTTTTCTCGCGCCTACGCGCCGTTCTACCTCGCCGTGTTCGGCCCGCCAGACGCTGCGATCGCCAACCTTGACGACCTCAAAGGCAAAACCATCAGCGTCACCCGTGGCGCCATCGAAGACATCGAGCTGACCAAGGTTGCCCCCGAAGGCGTGACCATCAAGCGCTTCGAAGACAACAACTCGACCATCGCCGCTTACCTCGCCGGCCAAGTCGACCTGATCGCCAGCGGCAACGTGGTGATGGTCGCGATCAGCGAAAAGAACCCAAAACGTGTGCCGGCGCTGAAAGTGAAGCTCAAGGATTCGCCGGTCTACGTTGGCGTGAACAAGAACGAAGCGGCGCTGCTGGCCAAGGTCAACGACATCCTGACCACCGCCAAGGCTGACGGCGCTCTGGAAAAGAACTCGCAGACCTGGCTGAAAGAGCCGCTGCCGGCCGATCTCTGATCGACTGCGCGGGAGACCTTCATGGCTTATCAGTTCGATTTCATGCCGGTGGTGCAGAACACCGACCTGCTGTTGCGCGGGGCGCTGTTCACCCTTGAGCTGACGGCCATCGGCGCGGTGCTCGGGGTGGGCGTGGGCATTGTCGGGGCGTTGGTGCGGGCGTGGAATATTCGCCCGTTCTCGGCGATCTTCGGCGTCTACGTCGAGTTGATCCGCAACACGCCGTTTCTGGTGCAACTGTTCTTCATCTTCTTCGGCCTGCCGTCGCTGGGCGTGCAGATTTCCGAGTGGCAAGCGGCGGTGCTGGCGATGGTGATCAACCTCGGCGCGTATTCGACCGAGATCATCCGCGCCGGCATTCAGGCGATTCCAAAAGGCCAACTGGAGGCCGCTGCCGCGCTGGCGATGAGTCGCTTCGAGGCGTTCCGCCACGTGGTGCTGCTGCCGGCACTGGGCAAGGTCTGGCCGGCCCTGAGCAGCCAGATCATCATCGTCATGCTCGGCTCGGCGGTGTGTTCGCAGATCGCCACCGAGGAGCTGAGCTTCGCCGCCAACTTCATTCAGTCGCGCAACTTCCGCGCTTTTGAAACCTACGCGCTGACCACGCTGATCTACCTGTGCATGGCGCTGCTGATCCGCCAACTGCTGAACTGGGTCGGCCGCCGCTACATCGCGAGGAGCAGCCAATGAGCGACTTCACCTTCTGGGACATCCTGCGCAACCTGCTCACCGGTCTGCAATGGACGCTGGCGTTGTCGCTGGTGGCGTTTATCGGCGGTGGCCTCGTCGGGCTGCTGATCCTGATCATGCGCATCTCGAAAAACCCTGTGTCGAGCAACATCGCCCGGACCTGGATCGAACTGTTTCAGGGCACGCCGCTGTTGATGCAGCTGTTTCTGGTGTTCTTCGGCGTCGCACTGGCGGGGCTCGAAATCTCGCCGTGGATGGCGGCGGCGATTGCTCTGACCTTGTTCACCAGCGCCTATCTGGCGGAGATCTGGCGTGGCTGCGTCGAAGCGATTCCCAATGGTCAGTGGGAAGCCTCGTCGAGCCTGGCGCTCAATCCGCTGGAGCAATTGCGCTACGTGATTCTGCCGCAGGCCCTGCGCATTGCCGTGGCGCCGACCGTGGGCTTTTCGGTGCAAGTGGTCAAAGGCACCGCCGTGACCTCGATCATCGGTTTCACCGAACTGACCAAGACCGGCGGCATGCTCGCCAACGCCACGTTCGAACCGTTCATGGTCTACGGCCTCGTCGCCCTCGGCTACTTCCTGCTCTGCTACCCCTTGTCCCTCAGTGCGCGCTACCTGGAAAGGAGACTGCATGCCTCTGCTTAGAATTTCCGCCCTGCATAAATACTACGGCGATCACCACGTGCTCAAAGGTATCGACCTCAGTGTCGAGGAAGGCCAGGTGGTGGCAATCATCGGCCGCAGCGGCTCGGGCAAATCGACCCTGCTGCGCACGCTCAATGGCCTGGAATCGATCAACGACGGCGTGATCGAAGTCGACGGCGAGTACCTCGACGCCGCCCGCGCCGACCTGCGCAGCCTGCGGCAGAAGGTCGGCATGGTGTTTCAGCAGTTCAACCTGTTCCCGCACCTGACCGTGGGTGAAAACGTGATGCTCGCGCCGCAAGTGGTGCAGAAGGTGCCCAAGGCCAAGGCTGCGGATCTGGCGCGCAAGATGCTCGAACGGGTCGGCCTGGGGGAGAAATTTGATGCCTTCCCGGATCGGTTGTCCGGCGGGCAACAGCAACGGGTGGCGATTGCCCGGGCGCTGGCGATGTCGCCCAAGGTGCTGCTGTGTGACGAGATCACCTCGGCGCTCGACCCGGAACTGGTCAATGAAGTGCTCGCCGTGGTGCGCCAACTGGCCAAGGAGGGCATGACGCTGATCATGGTCACCCACGAAATGCGCTTTGCCCGTGAGGTGGGTGACAAACTGGTGTTCATGCACCACGGCAAGGTGCATGAGGTGGGGGATCCGAAGGTGTTGTTTGCCAATCCGCAGACGGTGGAATTGGCCAACTTCATTGGTACGGTTGAAGCGACAGCCTGAAGGTTATTCAGGGACTTTAGCGGCCCGTTCGCGGGCAAGCCCGCTCCCACAGGGTTCTGCGGCGGAACATGATTGTCTGTTCGACACAAAAACCTGTGGGAGCGGGCTTGCCCGCGATTGACCGCGCCGCGGTCTCAAGCTTTTCTGCGCTGAATCAACGGTTTGAACCATGCGCGTTGGCGCCAGCGTTTGATCGTGGCACGATGTCGGGGTTATCGACCGAGACCCCCAGACCATGCCGCAATCCCAAGCCAAGAATCTGTCCCTGATCGCCGCAATCGACCTGGGCTCCAACAGCTTTCACATGGTCGTGGCCAAGGCCCAGAACGGCGAAATCCGCATTCTCGAGCGCCTGGGCGAGAAGGTTCAGCTGGCCGCCGGCATCGACGATCAGCGCCAGCTCAACGAAGAATCGATGCAACGTGGCCTCGATTGCCTCAAGCGTTTTGCCCAACTGATCAACGGTATGCCGCTGGGCGCCGTGCGCATCGTCGGCACCAACGCCCTGCGCGAAGCGCGCAACCGCCTCGAATTCATTCACCGCGCCGAAGAAATCCTCGGCCACCCGGTGGAAGTCATCTCCGGCCGTGAAGAGGCGCGCCTGATCTATCTGGGCGTGTCGCACACCCTCGCCGACACCCCGGGCAAACGCCTGGTCGCCGACATCGGCGGTGGCAGTACCGAATTCATCATTGGCCAGCGCTTCGAACCGCTGCTGCGCGAAAGCCTGCAGATGGGCTGCGTCAGCTTCACTCAACGCTATTTCAAGGACGGCAAGATCACCCCGGCCCGCTATGCCCAGGCCTACACGGCGGCGCGACTGGAGATCATGAGCATCGAACACGCCCTGCATCGCCTGACCTGGGATGAAGCCATCGGCTCCTCGGGCACCATCCGCGCCATCGGCCTGGCGCTGAAGGCCGGCGGGCACGGCACTGGTGAAGTGAATGCCGAAGGTCTGGCGTGGCTCAAGCGCCGGCTGTTCAAACTCGGCGATGTCGACAAGATCGATTTCGAAGGCATCAAGCCTGATCGCCGGGCAATTTTCCCGGCAGGTCTGGCGATTCTCGAAGCGATCTTCGACGCCCTTGAACTGCAACGCATGGATCACTGCGACGGTGCACTGCGGGAAGGCGTGCTCTACGATCTGCTAGGTCGCCATCACCACGAAGACGTGCGCGAACGCACCCTGACCTCGCTGATGGAGCGCTATCACGTCGACCTGGAACAGGCCGCGCGGGTTGAACGCAAAGCCCTGCACGCCTTCGATCAGGTGGCTGCGGACTGGGAACTGGATGACGGTATCTGGCGCGAACTGCTGGGCTGGGCTGCGAAAGTGCACGAAGTCGGCCTCGACATCGCCCACTATCACTACCACAAGCACGGCGCCTACCTGATCGAGCACTCGGATCTGGCCGGGTTCTCCCGCGAAGATCAGCAAATGCTCGCCCTGCTGGTGCGCGGCCATCGCCGCAACATTCCCAAGGACAAGTTTGCCGATTTCGGTGACGACGGCGACAAGCTGATCCGCCTCTGCGTGTTGCTGCGCTTTGCCATTCTGTTCCACCACATTCGCGGCACGCAGGCGATGCCGCAGGTGGTTTTGCATGCGAAGGGCAACACTCTGGATGTGGAATTCCCGGAAAACTGGCTGGATGAGAATCAGCTGACTCAGGCGGATTTCGGGCTTGAGGCGGATTGGTTGACGCGGGTTGGCATCGTCCTCACCGTCCACTGATAACCCTTGTGGCGAGGGGATTTATCCCCGATGGACTGCGGAGCAGTCCCAGCTTTTTTTGGGGAAAAAGACCGGGGCCGCTTCGCGCCCCATCGGGGATAAATCCCCTCGCCACAGGTGAGTGAACGGCAGGCACAAAAAAGGCGATCCCGTGGGATCGCCTTTTTTATGGGCTGAAGGTCAGCTGCTCACCGGCAAAATCGGGCTGCCCAACCGCTCCAGCAACGTCGCCTGCGCACTGCGCGGGTTCTGGTTGCCGGTCGGCGTGTTGCGGATGTAACGACCATCCGACTGCAAGCTCCAGCTGTGGGTGTTGTCGGTCAGGTAGAGCTCCAGCTCTTTCTTCACGCGGGTCAGCAGCTTTTTGCCTTCCACCGGGAAGCAAGTCTCGACGCGCTTGTCGAGGTTACGTTCCATCCAGTCGGCACTGGAGAGGAACATCTGCTCCTCGCCGCCATTAAGGAAGTAGAACACCCGGGTGTGCTCAAGGAAGCGGCCGATGATCGAGCGCACATGAATGTTGTGCGAAACCCCGGCAATGCCCGGCCGCAGGCAGCACATGCCACGCACCACCAGATCGATGCGCACGCCGGACTGGCTGGCCTTGTACAGCGCGCGAATGATCTTCGGATCGGTCAGCGAGTTGAACTTGGCAATGATGTGCGCCGGTTTGCCTTCGACGGCGAACTGGGTTTCGCGGGCAATCATGTCGAGCATGCCCTTCTTCAGGGTAAACGGCGCATGCAACAGCTTCTTCATGCGCAGCGTTTTACCCATGCCGATCAACTGGCTGAACAGTTTGCCGACGTCTTCGCACAAGGCATCGTCGGAGGTCAGCAAGCTGTAGTCGGTGTAGAGCTTGGCGTTGCCGGCGTGATAGTTACCGGTGCCGAGGTGCGCGTAACGCACAATCTCGCCGGCCTCGCGACGCAGGATCAGCATCATCTTGGCGTGGGTCTTGAAGCCGACCACGCCGTAGATCACCACCGCGCCCGCTGCTTGCAGACGGCTGGCCAGTTGCAGGTTGGATTCTTCGTCAAAACGCGCCCGCAGCTCGATGACCGCCGTGACTTCCTTGCCGTTACGCGCGGCGTCTACCAGCGCATCGACGATTTCCGAGTTGGCGCCGGAGCGGTACAGCGTCTGGCGCACGGCCAGAACGTGCGGGTCTTTCGCCGCCTGGCGCAGCAGGTCGACCACAGGGGTGAACGACTCGAACGGGTGCAGCAGCAAAATGTCCTGCTTGCTGACCACGCTGAAAATGTTCTCGCTGTTTTGCAGCAGTTTCGGGATCTGCGGGGTGAACGGCGTGTATTGCAGCTCCGGATGACTGTCCAGACCGGTGATGCTGAACAGACGCGTCAGGTTGACCGGACCGTTGACCTGATACAGCTCGGTCTCGCTCAGGTTGAACTGCTTGAGCAGGTAGTCAGACAGATGTTTCGGGCACGTGTCGGCGACTTCCAGACGCACCGCGTCACCGTAACGACGCGAGAACAACTCGCCACGCAGGGCACGGGCCAAGTCTTCAACGTCTTCGGAATCCAGCGCCAGGTCGGCGTTCCGGGTCAGACGGAACTGGTAGCAGCCTTTTACCTTCATGCCCTGGAACAGGTCATCGGCGTGGGCGTGGATCATCGACGAGAGGAACACATAGTTGTCGCCGGCACCGCCGACTTCTTCCGGCACTTTGATGATCCGTGGCAACAGGCGCGGTGCCGGGATGATTGCCAGACCGGAATCGCGACCGAAGGCGTCGATGCCTTCGAGCTCGACGATGAAGTTCAGGCTCTTGTTCACCAGCAACGGGAACGGGTGCGTCGGGTCGAGGCCGATCGGGGTGATGATCGGTGCGATCTCGTCGCGGAAATAGCGGCGCACCCAGGTTTTGATCTTGGTCGTCCAGTGGCGGCGACGGATGAAGCGCACCTGATGCTTTTCCAGCTCCGGCAGCAGGATATCGTTGAGGATCGCGTACTGACGGTCAACATGACCGTGGACCAGCTCACTGATCCGCGCCAGCGCTTGATGCGGTTGCAGGCCATCGGCGCCGGCCTGTTCACGGGCGAAGGTGATCTGCTTTTTAAGGCCGGCAACGCGGATTTCGAAGAATTCGTCGAGGTTACTGGAGAAGATCAGCAGGAACTTCAGCCGCTCCAGCAACGGATAGGACTCGTCCAGCGCCTGCTCCAGCACGCGGATGTTGAATTGCAGTTGCGAAAGCTCGCGATGGATATACAGGCTGCTGTCATCCAGGCCGGGAATCGCTATCACCGGTGCCGCCGCAGCAGGTTCGGTGACCGGCGCGGGTGGCGCAGGCTCCAGTTCCGGCGGGGTTTCGGTGATTTGCTCCACCACCGGCTGAGCTTCTTTTACTGCAACTTCTGTGAGTCCTTCGGTATTCATCGAATGTTCCTGGGAGGGCTATTTCTGCTCTCGTAACAATTGAGCGGCGCGGACAGCAAAGTAAGTCAGGATGCCATCAGCGCCGGCACGTTTAAAGGCGGTCAGTGATTCAAGAATCACCGCCTCGCTCAACCAGCCATTCTGGATCGCCGCCATGTGCATGGCGTATTCGCCGCTAACCTGATAGACGAAGGTCGGCACTTTGAAGGCATCTTTTACCCGGAAAAGAATGTCCAGATACGGCATGCCCGGTTTGACCATGACCATGTCCGCGCCTTCAGACAAGTCCGCGCCGACTTCGTGCAGCGCTTCGTCGCTGTTGGCCGGGTCCATCTGATAGGAAGCCTTGTTCGCCTTGCCCAGGTTCGAAGCCGAACCCACGGCATCGCGGAACGGGCCGTAATAGGCGCTAGCGTACTTGGCCGAATAGGCCATGATCCGCACATTGACGTGGCCGGCAATCTCCAGTGCTTCGCGGATCGCCTGGATACGGCCGTCCATCATGTCCGACGGCGCAACCACTTGAGCGCCAGCCTCGGCATGGGACAAGGCCTGGCGGACCAGTGCGTCGACGGTGATGTCGTTCTGCACGTAGCCGTCTTCGTCGAGAATGCCGTCCTGACCGTGGGTGGTGAACGGATCGAGGGCGACGTCGGTGATCACCCCCAGTTCCGGAAAGCGATCACGCAACGCGCGGGTCGCACGCTGGGCGATGCCTTCAGGATTCCAGGCTTCGGCAGCGTCGAGGGATTTCAGTTCAGGTGGCGTCACCGGGAACAGCGCCAGCGCCGGAATCCCCAGCTCGACCCATTTCGCCGCTTCTTCAAGCAGCAGGTCGATGGTCAAACGCTCTACACCCGGCATCGACGCCACGGCTTCGCGACGGTTTTCACCGTCGAGCACGAACACCGGCAGGATCAGGTCATCGACCGTCAGCACATTTTCCCGCACCAGCCGACGCGAAAAATCATCACGGCGATTGCGGCGCAGGCGCGTGGCTGGGAATAAACGGTTGGCAGGGGTAAAGCTCACGGCAGACTCCTGAGCCCGCGCAAACGGGCGAGCGTGACAGTTATAGACGGCCATTATGACTAACAGATGACAGTTGTGTGAGACCCGTGACATGTAGCCGCATTCCATTCTCAGTGTAGGAATTGTTCACGTCGAGACACATTTCGACACTTTCATGAATGTGTCCGAAGGGTTAGGCTGCGCGTTCATTTCGCCAGCACCCAGACAATGCTCCAACAATTTCTGCATGACTTTGGCTACTTTGCCTTGTTCCTCGGCACGTTCTTCGAAGGCGAAACCATCCTGGTGCTCGCGGGCTTCCTTGCGTTCCGTGGCTACATGGACATCAACCTGGTGGTGGTCGTGGCGTTCTTCGGCAGCTATGCCGGCGATCAGCTGTGGTACTTCCTGGGCCGCAAGCAC
The DNA here is from genome assembly GCF_058786735.1 of Pseudomonas sp. FW305-7. NCBI lineage: Bacteria > Pseudomonadati > Pseudomonadota > Gammaproteobacteria > Pseudomonadales > Pseudomonadaceae > Pseudomonas > Pseudomonas sp. FW305-7. The sequence goes on along the minus strand of NZ_JBYSZA010000002.1, from coordinate 403,120 downwards.
GGGCGCAAATTGCTCGCGCGCAAACCGCGCTGGCAGCTGATGGGCGACCGCGCGCTGGAGCACATCCGCAAGCATCCGGACATCTGGGTTCTGAGCTTCCGCTTCGTTTATGGCTTGCGCACGGTGATGCCAGTGGCGATCGGCCTGTCGGGTTATCCGCCGGGACGTTATCTGCTGCTCAACGGGATTGGCGCGGCGATCTGGGCCACTGCGCTGGCCGCCGCCGCTTACCACTTCGGCGCGGTACTGGAAGGCATGCTCGGCAGTATCAAGAAATACGAGCTGTGGGTACTCGGGGCGTTGCTGGTACTGGGCGTTGGCCTGTGGCTGCGTCGTCGCTTCAAGAATGCCCGCCTGGCGAAACAGGTCTACGCCGACGAGCAAGCCGCGAAAGCCGCACAGCTGCACCAGGCTGAACAGGCCAAAGCCGCCGAACCTAAGACGCCAGCCGAGTAATTCGCTGGCGACAGCCGTACAGCCCGATGCCGCTGAGCAGGCTGTAACCGAACAGGCCGGCCCACACCAACGGGCTGGCCGGCCATAGCCCGACCAGCGGCGCCAGCCACACCAATGGCAGGTTCAACGCCAGCCGCAGCAGTTCTACCTTCAGCGCCCACGGGCGATTCTCCAGGGTTACGCCCAACCCAAACACACCGAACGCCACCGCGCCCCAGCCGAGCAACAACGCGGCAGGCGGCAAACTGCGCTCCAGGTTCATCAGATAGCTGCCTAACGCGATATATGCGCAGAACTGCAGCGCCACGTACCACTGCTGGCGGCGCTCAAGCGGCACTTCGAATTTACGGAACCGGGTGAAATCCGGTTTGCTTATCGGGTAATTCGCCGCGACGTCCGCCGGCCGCCAACCCGTGCGCATGAACCAGATCCGCAGCTTGTCCCACCGACTCTCGGCCCGCCGCGCGTCATCCCACAACTGCGTATAAAACTGCAGATTGGCCCACAGCGGATTCCAGCTCGCCAGCGGCGTGGTCACGCCGAAAATCACCGGCTCGTTGTCGTCCTCTTCCTGAAACGTGCCGAACAGCCGGTCCCAAAGAATGAACACCCCGCCGTAGTTGCGATCCATGTAGAGAGCGTTCTGTGCATGGTGAGCCCGATGATTGGATGGCGTGACAAAGCACCACTCGAACCAGCCGAGTTTGGGAATGTGCTTGGTGTGCACCCAGAATTGATAAAGCAGGTTCAACGCCGCGACGCTGACGAACACCAGCAGCGGCACACCCAGCACGGCCATCGGCAGGTAAAAAATCCAGCCGAGCAGAAACCCGGTACTGGTCTGGCGCAGCGCAGTAGAGAGGTTGTACTCCTCGCTCTGGTGATGCACCGAGTGCGCCGCCCAGAGGATGTTGCGCTCATGCCCCATGCGGTGCAGCCAGTAGTAGCAGAAGTCATAGAGGACGAAGGCAAACACCCAGACCCAGGGGCTATCCACCGGCAATCTGAACAGCGCCAGATGATCAAGGGCAAAGGCATAGGTCACCAGGCCCACGCCCTTGGTCAGCAAGCCCGTGGTAGTCGACAGCACGCCGGTGCTGATGCTGTTCACCGCGTCGGCCAGGCGATAGTTGCTCACCCCGCGCCAACGGTCGGCGATCAGTTCCACCGCGATCAACACCAGGAAAAACGGCACCGCATACAGAATGAAGTCCATGACGCGTCCTGACTGGAATACCAAGGACAGATCCTAGGTGTAGCCGCCCCTTAACCCTATGGCAACACGCGACAAATTAGTGGACATTTAGCGCCATGAATCTGGAGAGAAACCCATGAGCAAAAAAGTTGCAGTGATCCTGTCCGGCAGTGGCGTATACGACGGCGCCGAAATCCACGAGAGCGTCATCACCCTGCTGCGCCTCGATCAACGCGGCGCGCAGGTGCAGTGCTTCGCGCCGAACATCGCGCAATTGCATGTGATCAATCACCTGACCGGTGAAGAAATGCCCGAGTCGCGCAATGTGCTGGTGGAATCGGCACGCATCGCTCGCGGCAACATCAAGGACATCCGCGAGGCCGATGTCGACGACTTCGATGCGCTGATCGTGCCGGGCGGTTTTGGCGCGGCGAAAAACCTCTCGAACTTCGCCGTCGAGGGTGCTGGTTGCACCGTGCAGCCTGAGGTTCTGGCGTTGGCCGAAGCGTTCGCCGAAGCGGGCAAACCGGTCGGTCTGATGTGCATCTCGCCGGCACTCGCGGCAAAGATCTACGGCCCGGGCGTGACCTGCACCATCGGCAATGACGCCGACACCGCCACGGCGATGAACAAGATGGGCGCAACCCACGAAGACTGCGCGGTGACCGACATCGTCGAAGACAAGGCGCGCAAACTGGTGACCACCCCGGCGTACATGCTGGCGCAGAACATCAGCGAAGCGGCGTCGGGGATCAACAAACTCGTCGACCGCGTACTTGAACTGACCCACGAGAACGATGCCTGATTCTCCCGCACGATCGTTCCCACGCTCTGCGTGGGAATGCCGCCATAGGCGCTCCGCGCCTGCTCACTTCGGCGGTACATTTGCGGTGAGGCCGGAACGCGGAGCGTCCCAAGATGCGTTCCCACGCGGAGCATGGGAACGAGCGTTCGTAAGGCTCAGGGGTTGCGGGTCAGACGCGTGATGATCCGGTCCAGCGCATTGGCGAACGCCTGCTTCTCGCGATCGCCGAACGGTGCGGGGCCGCCACTCATCTGACCCTGCTCACGCAGATCGGTGAACAGGTTGCGTACGGCCAGGCGCTCGCCCATGTTCTGCGCATCGAACTCCTTGCCGCGCGGATCCAGCGCCGCCACGCCCTTCTTCACCAGCCGATCGGCCAGCGGGATATCGCTGCAAATCACCAGTTCACCAGGCACCGCGTGCTCGACCAGATAATCGTCCGCCGCATCCGGGCCACTCGGCACCACGATCAGCTTGACGATGGCCAGCCCCGGTTTGGTCTGCGGCTGCCCGGCCACCAGCACCACCTCGAACTGGCGCTTGAGGGCAAACTTCACCACCAGATCCTTCGCCTGCCGCGGGCTGGCGTCGGCATCGATCCATACACGCATCATCTTTTCCTCTTCCCAAAAAGCATCGCGGGCAAGCCCGCTCCCACAGGTTACGCGCAAATCCTGTGGGAGCGGGCTTGCCCGCGAATGTGAGCGCAGCGAATGCGGTTAAGCGGTGACCCGCTTCTTCTCGGCCACCCAACTACGCCCATACAACACAACAATCGCCAGAATCGCCACAGCCTGTGCCGTCAGCGAATAGGCATCGGCGTGAATCCCCAGCCAATCGAACTCGAAGAACGCCACCGGCCGCGTGCCGAAGATTCCGGCTTCCTGCAACGCCTTCACGCCATGCCCGGCAAACACCACCGACAGCGCGCACAGCAGCGCGGCGTTGATGCTGAAGAACAGTGTCAGCGGCAGTTTCGCCGAACCGCGCAGGATCACCCACGCCAGACCGACCAGCAGCACCAGCGCCGTCGCCCCACCAGCGAGCACCGCGTCATGCCCGGCAGGACCGGCCTGCAGCCACAGGGTTTCGTAGAACAGGATCACTTCGAAGAGTTCGCGATAGACCGAGAAGAACGCCAGGATCGCGAAGCCGAAACGCCCGCCGCCGCCCACCAGGCTGCTCTTGATGTAATCCTGCCAGGCCGCGGCGTGACGACGGTCGTGCATCCACACGCCGAGCCACAACACCATCACACTGGCGAACAGCGCCGTCGCACCTTCCAGAAGCTCACGTTGCGAACCGCTGACATCAATCACATACGCCGCCAGCGCCCAAGTGCCGAGACCGGCCAGCAACGCCAGGCCCCAACCGACATTGACACTGCGCACCGCCGATTGCTGACCGGTGTTGCGCAAGAACGCGAGGATCGCCGCCAGCACCAGAATCGCTTCCAGACCTTCACGCAGCAGAATCAGCAGGCCGGAAATGTAGCTCAGCGACCAGCTCAGACCATCGCTGCCGAGCAACCCGGCGGACTCTTTGAGTTTGGCTTTCGCCGCGTCCAGACGTTGTTCGGCCTGCGCCACCGGCAGGCCGTCCTGCAACGACTGCCGGTAAGCCATCAACGACTTCTCGGTGTCCTTGCGCACGTTGGCGTCGACGTTATCCAGCGAACTTTCAACCAGTTCGAAACCTTCCAGATACGCCGCTACCGACAGGTCGTAGGCCTGATCGTGTTCTCCGGCGCGGTAAGCCGCGAGGCTCTTGTCCAGGGTTGCTGCGGTGTAGTCGAGCAACTGCGCCGGGCCGCGTTTGACCTGCGGCGGCTGTGCACGTTGGGCACGGAACGTCGCAGCGGCTTGCGGACCTTCGGCGGCCTGCACTTCGGCCGGCGTCTGGCGAGCCAGATCGGCGATGTTGTAGGTTTTCTCGGAGGTCGCCGCCGCGGCGTCGGCGCTGAAGCCGGCGATGTAGGTGGCCAGATCCCAACGCTGACGATCATCCAGTTGATCGGCAAACGCCGGCATGTCGGTGCCTTCGACGCCTTGGCCGAGGGTGTTGTAGATCGCGTACAGACTCAGGTGATCCAGACGCGCCGCGTCACGCAGATTGGCCGGCGCTGGCGTCATGCCCAGACCTGCCGGACCGTCACCGGCGCCGCTGTCGCCGTGGCACACCGAGCAGTTTTGCGCATACAGCGGCGCGCCACGGGTCGGATCCGGGGTGATGATCGGCGCCTGGCTGACTTCATACGCCACGGCCAGTTGTGCGCCCAGTTGCCGGGCCTGACGGGCAACGTCGGCGCCGTCCTGCTTCGCCCTGATCGCCGCGTGCAGCGCTTCGATACCCTGCTCCAGCGCCGCTTTCTCGGGTTTGGCCGGCATGTCGGCGATCAAGCCTTGCAGCGCCTGAGTGAACTCGAGCTGCTCGCGATATTCGGAGTCGTCGACGACTTTGCCCGCCGCGACCGTCTGCGGGTAGTCGGCGCTGATGTAATCAAGCAGGTGCAGCGCTTGCGGTGCGCCTTCCACGGTATCGGCCAGCAGGTTGAAGCTGCTCAGGGCGCACAACGGAAACACCAGCCAGGCCAGAAATCGGGACGAGGCAGTCATGAAGAGGTCTCAAGTGGAAATGCGAAGTTACATATTGTTCACTTCGAACACGTTTCCCTCAAGCTTTGTCGGCGTTTCGGCGTTTTTAACGCGTGGGTGTGCTCAGGTTCCGGTAATGCTCGGTCATGAAATCAACGAACACTTTGACCTTCAGTGCGACATGTCGGGCATGCGGATACAGCGCGTAATAATGCCGCTGGCCGAGGGTGCAGTTGGGCAGGATCTGCACCAGCCGCCCGCTCAACAAGTCGTCCTGCACCGTGGCCCGGGTGAATGAGGCGATGCCGACACCGGCCAGCGCGGCAGCATGCAGTGAGCTGATCGAGTTCGCCTTGAAGTGACCTTGTGCCCTGAGCGGCGTGATTGCTCCGCGCGCATCGGACAACAACCAGTCGCTGCCACCGGCAAACGCCAACAATTGATGCCCGGTCAACTCCCGGGCCTGACGCACCAGACCATGGCGCGCCACATAAGCCGGCGATGCCACCAGCAACATGTCCGAGACCGTGAGCAATCGCGCCACCAATGACGAGTCCGCCAGTGGCCCGCAAATGCGCAGCGCAACATCGAAACCTTCGGCAATCAGATCGACGAAGCGATCATCGCAGGACAGATCGACCTCAATATCGGGGTAACGCTGCTGAAACGCCGGGAGCCAGTTCGCCAGCTCCAGCGTGCCGATCACCATCGGTGCGCTGATACGCAGAACGCCGCTGGGGCTTTCATGGGCCTGACCGACTGCGATGGCGGCTTGATCCAGTCGATCGAGAATGTCCACGCACGCCGCGTAATACTGCTGCCCCGCAGTGGTCAGGCTGAAGCGTCGGGTGTTGCGGTTGATCAACCGCGTGCCGAGCTCGGTTTCCAACTGCTGCAACTGCCGGGAGACCGTCGAGTGCGTGGTGTCGAGTCGCTCGGCGGCGGCGCTGAAGCCGCGACATTCGACGATGCAACGAAACGCACGCATGGCCAGCAGTTGATTCATTGAAGTCCCGGACTCAGTGAAAGACAGATGGCCAAGGCTAGCTCAATCCACTCGGCCATCCCACCTGTAACCGTTGCAGGGCACGAAGTGTCGGCGCAAAACAGAGCAGCATATGGCCACTACTCACCTCTATACTGCGTCAACTTGTCGTTTTTCTGCTCAAGGATGACCCCTTCCAATGCGCCAATGCCTGTTGCTGCCCCTGATGATCGCGACCCTTGTGCAACTGGCGGGATGCGGCGCTTACCGCAATTACGACCTGGAACTGCAACAGACCACCGACCAACTCAAGTCCGGCAACGTCGACGGCTCACTCGCACTGATCGAAGCGCACAACCCCGATGCCGAAAAGGATTTGCTCTATTACCTGGAGAAAGGTGCAGTTCTCAGTGCCGGCGGTGAGTTGCCGCAGAGCCAGGTGGCGTGGCGCAGTGCCGAACAGATGATCATTCAGCGTCAGGACACTATCGAAACCACCGGCGATAAATTGCTCGCCGCGATGGGCGATCACTGGGGCGGCATCATCAACGACAAGATTCGCCGTTACGATGGCTACGACTACGAAAAGGTCATGCTGACCACGCAAATGGCCCTCAACCAGTTGTCCGCGAATGACTTCGACGGCGCCCGTGCCGACATCAAGAAAACCCACGAGCGGGAAACGCTGATCGCCCGTCAGCGAGAACTGGAATACGAACGCGTCGAAGCAGCGGCCAAGGCTCAGGGCGCGCGCGTGCACTACAAGGATCTGCAAGGTTACCCGGTAGTCATGCTCGATTCGCCCGCCGTCATTGCGTTGAAAAACGGTTATCAGAGTGCGTTCAGCCACTATCTCGCCGGGTTCACCTACGAAGCGCTGGGTGAAAAGGATCTCGCGGCACCGGGTTATCGTCAGGCCATTGAGCTGCGCCCGGACATGGCGTTTTTCCAGCAAGCATTGCGCGACCTCGACAGCCCCGGACTCAAAGCCGACGAAAGCGACGTGCTGATCATCGTGCAAAGTGGCCTGGCGCCCGCGCGCAGTTCGGTGCGTGTGCCCTACCCGGTGAAGCTGGCGGACGGGCAAGTCATCGTTGCCAATATCTCCTTCCCGGTGATGGTGCCCGACACCTCCACCCAGCCAATCAGCCAGGTCAGCATCGACGGGCGCCAGAAAAAGCTGATCTCGGTCAACAACATCACTGACATGTCCTTGCGGACGTTGCGTGACGATATGCCGGGGATTATTCAGCGCACCACCTACCGGGCATTCCTCGCAGCAGACGTTCAGGGCACCGACAATCGCCGCGATCCGAGCAAGGCCTCATACGTGACTCACTGGGATGGTTTCGAGCAGGCCGACACACGCACTTGGCGTACCCTGCCCAACCTCACACAAGTCGTGCGTTTGCGCCTGAAAAAGGGCGATCACCTCATCAGCCTGCCGAATGCCACTGCGCCGCTGAAAATCCGTATCGATCAGAACCGTCAGATGATTGGTCTGCGCGTGCTGGGAGACCGTATCTTCGCGAATGGCAGCGCTTTTCAGCCCGGAGCATCTGCGGACAACCGCGTATCGGGCCTGAAATAACTAATGGCACGAAACTAACAAATGCAATTAAAAAGCTATTACATAGCCAGCACCGCCCGCCTATAATGCCGCGCCCTCGCTATTGCGAAACGGCATTAAAGCTCCTCTGGTTATGAGGAATTGGCAGGAGGCCAACGCCACTGTCGATGGGTCACACCAGCCCGACCAGCATCCGCGGCTGTAGTTACTCCAGGGAAGAAGTACCCCCATGGCATTCCGCGCTCCCACTCTGATCGCGCTCAGCGCCGTCACTCTGCTGTCCGGCTGTTCGGCGTTTCGCAACTACGACTCCGAACTGGCACAGACCAACCAGCAACTGGCCTCCGGCAACGTCGACGCCGCGCTGACCTTGCTGGAAAAGAACAACACCGGCCCTGACAAAGACCTGCTCTATTACTTCGAGAAAGGTGAACTGCTGCGCGCCAAGGGCGACCTGTCCGGCAGCCAGAACGCCTGGACCAGCGCCGATGTAGTGGTCGGTCAGTGGGAAGATTCGGTCAAGCTCGACACCGGCAAATACCTCGCTCAGTTCGGCAGCTTCGTCGTCAACGACAAGGTTCGCCGCTACGAAGGTTACGACTACGAAAAAGTCATGCTGACCACGCAGATGGCCCTGAACCTGCTGGCGGTGAATGACTTCGACGGCGCACGCACCGCGATCAAGAAGACTCACGAACGCGAAGCGGTGATCGCCGACCTGCGTGACAAGGAATACCTCAAGAGCGAGGAAGAGGCCGAGAAAGAAGGCATCAAGACTCAATACAAGGACCTGCAAGGCTATCCGGTCGCCAGCCTCGACGCGCCGGAAGTGGTCAGCCTGAAAAACAGCTACCAGAGTGCGTTCAGCCATTACCTGGCCGGCTTCGTCTATGAAGCCCTCGGTGAAAAAGATCTGGCTGCGCCGGGCTACCGCAAGGCAGCCGAACTGCGCCCGAACACGCCGCTGCTGGAACAGGCGCTGGTCAACCTCGACAAGCCGAGCAAAAGCGACGACAGCGACATCCTGATCGTCGTGCAAAGCGGCCTGGCGCCGTCTCGCGATTCGATTCGGGTGCCGCTGCCGTTGCCGATCTCCAACAACGTGGTGATCACCCCGCTGTCGTTCCCGATCATCAAGGCTGACACCTCCACCGCGCCATTCGCGCAGATCGGTGTCGACGGCCAGCAGGTCAATCTGACCGCCCTCAACAGCACCACCGCCATGTCCCGCCGCGCCTTGCGCGATGACATGCCGGGGATCATCGTGCGCACCACCGTGCGCGCGATCACCAAAGGCGTAGCGCAGAAGAAAATCAACGAAACCAACCCGCTGGCAGGTCTCGCGGTCGGTATTTCTTCAGCCGTGCTCGAAGGTGCCGATACCCGTACGTGGCGCACCCTGCCGGACAACACCCAGGTAGTGCGTCTGCGCCTGAAAAAGGGTGAGCATCAGGTTACCCTGCCGAGCGCCGTGGGCGGTTCGGTGGTCAAGGTCACCGTTGACCAGCGCTATCAAGTGATCAGCCTGCGCGCCGTCGGCAATCAGGTGTTCGCTGGCGGTCTCGCCGCCCATGTCATCCCGAGCGCCGGCGCGACCAACGTTGCCAGCCTCAAACAACCTTAAGAACGGAGTCTTTGCATGCGCTTCAAACTCATCGCCGTCGCCGCCCTCGCCTTGCTGGCGAGCGGCTGCGCCACCCCGCCGCCACCTGAGCCGGGCAGCGCCGCGAGCAAAGTCGTGGCCATGGGGCCGCAGAAACACATCGTCGTCGGCGCCATGCGCGTCGCCCGCGAAAACGGTTTCATGACCGTCAACGTGCAGTTGAGCAACACCCTCAACAGCAACAAGACGTTCTACTACCGCTTCGCCTGGCTCGGCCCGGAAGGTTTCCCGATTGCCGAGGAAGAAGTCTGGAAGAGCCAGATGATGTATGGCGCCCAGACCAGCTTCATCCAGGGCATCGCCCCGACCCCGAAAGCCGTGGACTTCCGTCTGGAACTCAAGACGCCGTAAGCCCGCCACCCTATTTCTGATTTAGAGAACACTGCCATGTTTGTACGCTTTTCCTGCATCGCCGTTATCGCCCTGCTGGCCTCCGGCTGCGCCAACACCTCGCCGACCCTGGGCAGCAAGAACATCAGCTACGGCGACACCAAAGCGGTTGAAACCGTGACCAACGAATTCGGTTCGACCGATCTGCAAATGATCGCCGAGTCGATGACCCGCTCGCTGGCTCAGTCCGGCATTCTGCAGAACCGTCCTGTGGTTCAGGTCTACGACGTGAAAAACAAGACCAGCGAGTACATCGATACCCGCGAAATCACCACCAGCATCAAGACCCAGCTGATGAAAACCGGCGTTGCGCGTTTTGCCAGCGACAACAATGCGATGCAGAGCCAGGTTGACCAGCTGAAGCTGCAAAACCAGAGCGGTCTGTACAAGAAGAGCACCGTGGCCAAGACCGGCAACATGGTGGCTGCCAAGTACCGCATCGAAGGCTCGATCAGCTCGATCGTCAAGCGCAGCAGCGATTACAAAGACGTCTTCTACAAATTCAGCCTGCAATTGATTGACGTGGAAAGCGGTCTGGCCGAGTGGATGGACGAAAAAGAGATCCGCAAAACCACGGAGCGTTAATCGATGCGCGCATGGATTGGCATGATGGCCCTGGCTTGCGCGTTTGGCGCGCAAGCGGCCCCGAAAGTCGCGGTGACGGATCTGGCGTATCAGGAGCGTGTGGAGCAATACATCCACATCGTTTCGGCCCAGAGCAATCATCGCGAGAGTTACTACAGCGCCAGCGGTTCTTCGAGCTACAACGAGATCGAAGCGACCACCAGCTACATCGAGCAGGGCGAGCTGCGCAAATTCACCGGCGACATCAAGGGTGAAATTCTGCGTACCGGCATGTTCCAGCTGGTGCAGGGCACGCCGTACACCGCGTCGTCCAAGGGCGATGTCTATGACGTGATCAAACGCATCAAGGCCGGCAACTTCAAAGGCGCCGACTACGTACTGTTTGGCACGGTGTCGGACATCGACTTCACCCAGGACATGAACGAGCTGGCGCACACCGACAGCTATTCGGCGGTACTGGGCCTGACGCTGGTGGCGGATTTCAGCCTGATCAACACCAAGACCTTCGAAATCACTTCGGCCTTCACGGCGATGGGTGAAGCGCAGGACACCAAACTGGTGAACGGCCGCGACATCAAGATCTCGCTGAACCGCCCACGGGTGGTGCGTGAGGTGTCGAAGGCGCTGGGCGAAGACGTCGCCAGGCAACTGAGCCAACAGCTCGGTGGTGGCGGCTACGAGCAGCCGCGTGAAGCGCCGCAGCGCAACAATCTGCCGCGTGATACTGCGCCGGTGATCTTGCGCTGATTGATTTGGAGAAATGCTTTCCTGTGGCGAGGGGATTTATCCCCGTTGGGCTGCGAAGCGGCCCTTTCTTTTAAGATCAAAAGGGCCCGCTGCGCGAGCCAACGGGGATAAATCCCCTCGCCACAAATGCTCACTCCAGAAAGGGCAATAAAAAAGGCGACCTCACGAGGTCGCCTTTTTTCTGGCCGGGGCTTTTAGACCGCCGCTTTACGCAACGTCGCCATAAACGCCGCCGCGCCAATGAACAAACCGGCAAAGGTGCGGTTCATGCGTTTCTGCTGCGTTGGCGTGCGCAGCAGGCGCAGCACTTTCGACGCCAGTCCGGTGTAGCCGGCCATGACGACCAGGTCAACGGCGATCATGGTCACGCCGATCACCACGTACTGGATCAACAGCGGTGCATGCGGATTAATGAACTGCGGCAGCACCGCCAGCATGAACACCAGTGCCTTGGGGTTGCTGATGTTCACCAAAAAGCCACGGAACACCAGCGCCAGCGGCTTGCCGATTGGCCGTACTGCCGCGTCATCGCTCATGTCCATGGGCAGTGCGCGCCATTGCTTGATCGCCAGATACACCAGATAGGCCACGCCGAACCATTTGATCGCATGGAACGCGGTGGCCGAAGCAGTGAGAATCGCGCCGACACCGGCACCAACAATCGCAATCTGCACCGCGAGGCCGATTTGCAGGCCCAGGGCATTCCAGTAGCCACGCCAGAAGCCGTATTGCAGACCGCTGGACATCGACGCAATAGCGCCGGCGCCCGGAGAAAGACTGATCACCCAGCAGGCGGCGAAAAACGCCAGCCATGTTTGAAGCTCCATCGCACACCTCGACTCTGAATCGTCACAGACGTCCAAGCTAATGCGGTTTGGAATGGTTGACCATTAATTTTTTGCAGGATGGTGCAGCAATCACGGCTGGAGGACCTTTTCGCGAGCAGGCTCGCTCCCACAGGGAAACGCATTTCAAATGTGGGAGCGAGCCTGCTCGCGAAAGCGTCAGAACAGACGCCCCGAAATCTACTTCTCGAAGCCGCTCGACGGAAACACATCCGTCCCGCGCCAACGCCGCACCGAGCGCTGGAAGAACAAACTGTTCGGCACCTGCACCATCGCGCTACCGGTGCCCAGTTCCTCAGCCTCGATCAGCGTGGTGTAGAGCAGATTGATCGCCACCACTCGCCCCTTCACACCGGGCTTGTCCGTGGTGTCGACCAACTCGACGATATCCCCCAGGCGAAACGGCCCGACAGTGAAGATCAGAATCGCGCAGAGCAGGTTCGACAGCACACTCCACATCGCGAAGAACGCCACCGCCGCCACGGCAACAAAACCGGACAACGCCGTCCACAACACCGTGGCCGAAACACCGAGGCGCTCAAGCACAAAAATCACCGCACTGCCCATGATCAGCCAGCGCAGCACGCCTCGCAGTGGCATCAGCAACTGCGGCGGGAACGGATAACGCTCACCCAGACGGGTCAGGCATTTGGCGACAAAGCGCTGGGCAATGTAACCGGCCAACAGAATCAGCAGAATCTGTACGCCGAGCCAGAGCGGCTCGACCCACATGGCCGGCAGCGGCAGCTTGAACGCTTCCATCAGGACAGCGCCTCCAGCTCCGCCTGCATGCTTTCCAGCGTTTCCAGGGCTTGCATCCACGCCTCTTCCAGTTCGCCTTCGCGAACCTTCAGCTTGGCCTGCTCGGCCAGCAGATCACGCAATTCGTTCTTGCGCGCCGGCTCGTAGATATCGCTGTCGCCAAGGCTGGCATCAACCTTGGCGAGTTTTTCGTGGAGCTTGCCCAGTTCGGCTTCCAGCTTGTCGGCTTCGCGCTTGTGCGGCGCCAATTGCTGACGCAACGCAGCGGCAGCCTGACGCTGCGCCTTCTTGTCGGTCTTGTCCGGGTTGACCGGGGTGTTGCTGACCGGCGCGTTGCGCTGACGGTATTCGACCAGCCAGCGCGCGTAGTCTTCGAGGTCGCCATCGAACTCTTCCACCTTGCCGTCAGCGACCAGGTAGAAGTTATCGGTGGTGCTCTTGAGCAAGTGCCGATCGTGAGACACCACCAGTACCGCACCGCTGAATTCCTGCAGCGCCATGGTCAGCGCCAGGCGCATTTCCAGGTCGAGGTGGTTGGTCGGTTCGTCGAGCAGCAACAGGTTCGGCCGTTCCCAGGCGATCAATGCCAGGGCCAGACGCGCCTTTTCACCACCGGAGAAATTCAGCACCGGCTCATCAATGCGCGCGCCACGGAAGTCGAAACCGCCGAGGAAGTCGCGCAGGGTCTGCTCACGTTCGGTTGGCGCCAAGCGCTGCAAGTGCAGCAGCGGACTAGCCTTGGCGTCCAGCGAGTCCAACTGATGCTGGGCGAAGTAGCCGACCACGGTGTTCTCGCCACGGGTCAGGCGCCCGGCGATCGGTGACAGCTCGCCGGCGAGGTTCTTGATCAGCGTCGACTTACCCGCGCCATTCGGACCAAGCAGGCCGATCCGCGCACCTGGGGTCAGTTGCAGCTTGACCTTCTCCAGGATGGTTTTATCGCCGTAGCCGAGACGTGCATCGGACAAGTCGATCAGCGGGCTGGAGATCTTGGTCGACTCACGGAACACAAAGTCGAACGGCGAATCGACGTGGGCCGCCGACAGCTCTTCCATACGCTCCAGCGCCTTGATCCGGCTCTGCGCCTGACGGGCCTTGGTGGCCTGGGCCTTGAAGCGGGCGATGTAGCTTTCCATGTGCGCACGTTGCGCCTGCTGCTTCTCGTAGGCCTGTTGTTGCTGGGCCAGACGCTCGGCACGGGCGCGTTCGAACGCGGTGTAGCCGCCGCGATACAAAGTGATTTTGCGCTGATCGACATGGGCGACGTGATCGACGACTTCGTCGAGGAAATCACGGTCGTGGGAAATCAGCAGCAAGGTGCCCGGGTAGCTTTTCAGCCACTCTTCGAGCCAGATGATCGCGTCGAGGTCCAGGTGGTTGGTCGGTTCGTCGAGCAACAACAGGTCCGATGGGCACATCAAGGCCTGCGCCAGATTCAGGCGCATCCGCCAGCCACCGGAGAAATCGCCGACCTGACGATCCATCTGCTCGTTGGTGAAACCCAGACCGGCGAGCAACTTGCGCGCTCGCGCATCGGCGGTGTAACCGTCGGCGCTGTCGAGCTCGGCGTGCAGACGGGCCTGAGCGGCACCGTCATGCGCTGCTTCGGCGGCCGCGAGGTCACGTTGCACCTCGCGTAGACGCAGGTCGCCGTCGAGCACATAGTCGACGGCAAGACGCTCAAGCGTCTCGATCTCCTGGCGCATGTGAGCGATGCGCCAGTCGGCCGGCAAATAGCAGTCACCCGAATCAGGGTGCAGCTCACCCCGAATCAAGGCGAACAGGCTGGATTTGCCGGCGCCGTTGGCACCGATGAGGCCGGCTTTGTGGCCGGCGTGCAGGGTCAGCTCGGCGTCTTCTAGCAGACGTTGCGGGCCACGCTGTAAAGTCAGGTTCTGAAGTCGGATCATAATGGCGGCGGAGTCTACCAGCTTCGCTCACAACTGGCGCGAGTAGCACGATGTCCTCTGACCTGTGGAGCTTTTCCCTTGCCACTTACGCCCGCCCGGGCGTGGAAGACGCCTGCCTGCAACTGCAAACGGCGGGGGCCAATGTGTGTCTGCTGTTGTGCGGTTTATGGCTGGAGCAACGCGGGGTGACGTGCGATGAACAACGCGTACGGCTGCTTCAGGCGTTGACCGAGCCTTGGGATGTCGAGGTGGTGCAGCCGCTGCGAGCAATGCGCATGCAATGGAAAGCGCGGGCAATTGATGATGCGGTGCTGAAAGGCATGCGCGAGCAGATCAAATCACTCGAGCTTGAGGCTGAGCGAGCGTTGCTGTCACGGCTTGAGGGTCTGGCGCAGGAGTGGACGCGAAACGGCGCAGGTTCAAACACCTGGCTGGAAGGCTTGGCCGGTGCGACGGCCAGTCCGAACCGCGACGCGCTGCAAGTGCTGCGCGTCGCGGCAACCGGCACTTAGGAAGCGCTGGTCGGGTTGCTGGTGACGCTCGACACGGCGGCTGGCGTTGGCGCAGTCGAAGGGGTCGAGGTAGAAGCGGCAGGTGCCGGTGCAGCCGGAGTTGCTGGCGTGGCAGGCTTGGCCGTTGGCGCGGTTGCCGGTTTGACGGCGGCTGGTTTGGCAGCGGCTGGCTTTTTCACGGCTGGTTTTGCGGCTGGCTTGGCAGCTGGTTTTGCAGCAGCAGGCTTGGCGGCAGCAGTCGCTGGCTTGGCAGCGGCGGCCGGTTTCGCGGCAGGCTTGGTTGCCGGTTTGGCGGCGGCTTTCACGGCTGGTTTGGCAGCCGGCTTGGCAGGCGCTTTTGCAGCTGGTTTGGCTGCAACCGGTTTGGCGGCAGTCTTGGCGGCTGGTTTGGCAGCGGCGGTTTTAGCAGCAGGTTTTGCTGCTGGTTTTGCCGATGCTTTGGCAGCGGGTTTAGCGGCAGGTTTGGCGGCTGCGGTTTTCGCTGGAGCTGGTTTTGCAGCGGTGGTTTTAGCCGCCGGTTTTGCAGCACTCGCGGCAGCCGGTTTTTTCGCTGCAGGTTTTGCAGCGGTTTTGGCAGCAGGTTTGGCCGCCGCTTTCACCGGTGCTTTGGCCGCAGGTTTGGCCGCAGGTTTGGCTGCAGTTTTAGCAGCCGGTTTGGCCGCTGCGGTTTTCGCCGGGGCTTTGGCCGCAGCAGGTTTTGCAGCTGCTTTCTTCGCTGGTGCCGCTGCCGGTTTGGCTGCGCGAGTGGACAATACCTTACCCACGGCTTCTTGAACGCGACCAACACCCTGGGCCAGTTTCAGGCTTTCCTGGGCGTCGCGCTTGAGTTGCAGAATGTAGCTGCGAGTGTCGGACTGACGATCCTTCAACGCATCAAGCAGGTCTTCCAGTTCTTTCACTGCGCCTTTGGCCTTGGTCTGCGCCTTGGCTTTACCGGCGGCCGCTGCGTCCTGCAATTTGGTGCGGGATTTGTGCAGTTTTTCTTGCGCCTTGCCGCGTTGCTTTTCCAGTTTGGCGAGCAGTTTTTCAGCATCAGCCAAGGCTTGGGAGCAAGCGTTTTCCAGATGCTCGAGCAAGCTGCCCGAGAGTTGTTGGAGTAAGTGCAACGGAGTATTTACAGGCTTCTTGGTGGCCGACATGGTTTACCTCCTGGCTGACGTGAGTGCGGCTCATACTAGACCTCTGCAGTTACCGCCGCTAGGTCATCTTGACAGTATCGAAACGGTTGCGTTGCAACGAAGTGAAAATGTTCTGCACGAAGTCAAAAGCAGTTCACCGTTGCAGACGTTCGCGCTGGCATAATCCCCCGCATCTCAGGACGGAGAGTGCCCATGTCGCGCTACCTTTTTTTATCCCTCTGCATGATCTTTTCGGCCGCCCACGCTGACGAAAAAACCACCGCGAACGATGCACATGATCTGGCTTACAGCCTTGGAGCAAGTCTGGGTGAACGGCTGCGCCAAGAGGTTCCGCAGTTACAGATCCAGGCACTGATTGATGGTTTGCAACAGGCCTATCAAGGCAAGCCACTGGCGCTGAGCGAGGCACGTATCGAGCAGATTCTGGCCGATCATGAAGCGCAAAATGCCGAGCACTCCGCACAGCCTTCGAGCGACGCCGCGATGGAAAACGAACAGCGTTTTCTGACCGCTGAAAAAGCCAAACCGGGCGTCAAGGAACTGGCCGACGGCATCCTTCTGACCGAACTGGTACCGGGCACTGGCGCCAAAGCCGGGCCGGATGGAAAAGTGCAGGTGTTGTACATCGGTCGGTTGCCCGACGGCACGGTGTTCGATCAGAACACTCAGCCGCAATGGTTCAATCTCGACAGCGTGATTGCCGGCTGGCGTACAGCCCTGCAAAACATGCCGGTGGGTGCGAAATGGCGGCTGGTGATTCCATCGGATCAGGCCTATGGCGCCGACGGTGCCGGGGACTTGATTGCACCGTTTACACCACTGGTATTTGAAGTGGAGTTGCGTGGCGCGACGAGTTGAGCAGGCAATAAAAAACGGTGCGCTTTGGGCGCACCGTTTTTTTGATCAGAAAAAAGGATCAGGCCTGCACCGGATCTTCTTCCTTGTGTGCTGTGTGCAGCACTTCAATCAGGCAATCTTCCAGTTCGAAGCGTTCGTGAAGCAGGCCACCGAGCTCCTTGAATTTCTCGGCAACGCATTTGCCTTCATCGCAAAGGTCATTGAAGGCGAGCAGCTTCTCGGTGATGACGTCGATACGCGGATAGATCGTCTCGGCGAGCTCCAGGCCACGCTTGTCGTTGAACGCCTTGGCTTCGCCAGTCAGCTGTTCGTAAATTTCGAAGTGCCCGGCCGAAACGTAATCGACCAGCACGCCGCAGAACTCCTGCAAGGGTTTGCGGTTCTCGGACAACGCCTGAGGTTGTGCACCGAGGTTGTCGTAGGCGCCGATCAGCTCTTCACGCTCTTGCAACCAGCGGTCGATCAGCAGATGAACCCCACCCCAACGTTCCTGAGCATTCTGACAACTTTCGAGCATGGCGATCTCTCTTCCCTTGTGGGTCATGCTGCTCTACACCCGCGCCCTCTCTTTTTGGCTTGGGGGCGATCGGGCAGAGCGTCATCGAGCAACATAAATCCAATGACACGTGCGGGCCAGATTATGCCCGCACGCTTATGGCTTCAAGGTACGCAGGAGATAAAGTTCATACAAGTGTTTAATCCCGCAGCGGCGCCCGGTGCGACGCTTCGCCGCTGAGCGGTCGCTGCAAGGCGTTCCAGAGCAGGCGCAACAATTGATACACGGCAAGAATCGACACCGCGACAAAGAACAACAGGCTCCACTCCGGGATGCTCAGATCGAACAGCGTCCAGGAGATTTCGGCGCAATCGGCACCACCGTCAAACATCTTTTGCAACGCACAGATCCAGGGCAGCCCGCTAAACAGCGTCTGCGGATCCGGGGTACATCTGATCAATTGCAGCACCGGATCACTCTGGATCAACACTTGCCGCCAGGCTGCGGTGGTGCCACCCAGACTCGCGCCCAGCGCGAGTAGCCAGTAAAGCCACAAGCCGCCACGACCGGGGCCGTGCACCGCCGCCAGACCGCAGGATGCGCACAGCAACGTCAGGAACAGCCGCTGCACCAGGCACAAACTGCACGGCGTCAGGCCGACCACGTATTCAAGATAATAGGAAGCTCCCAGAGCAAAGGCACCCGCAGTGAAAACCATGAAGAACAAGGAGCGTGAGCAGGCCAACGACATGGCTTTTCCGTAACTTTAGAGACAGGCGGTTACGGTAGAGGAAAGCGTGTCAGCCTTTCAAGGCAAGGCCCTGCCGACAGTTCACCAGAGGTGTAGGGAAAACCCGACAGGTTCAGGAGGAAAAGGTGTAGCACGCTGTAGGACTTCGCCCCAGACACCCAAGGAAGGTGAATTTTCGTGCATCAAGGATGAACGAGGGAGCAATCTCCCTCGTGACTTCAGACGCGAGCCGGGACTGGCAACGGTGCGGCCAGCAAGCGCTCATCCAGCAAGCCGAGACCTTCCTGGAACAACTGATTGCTGCGCTCGGTATCACCCAATTGAGCGAGCAAACGTGCCAGCTCTGCACAGGCTTCCGGATTACGCTGCACGCGCAGACTGCTTTCCAGATAATCCCGTGCCTTGCCCCACAGACTGGTTTGCAGACACAGACGCCCCAGGGTCAGCAGCAGGCTCGGATCATTCGGATGATCCTTGAGCCAGCCTTCGGCGGTCTGCAATTGACGCGCCGGATCACTGCCTCGCACCAGGCCATACAGACGCGCCAGATGGCTGTCGTATCTGCGCTTGAGTGCCGTGCGCAGCACTTCTTCCGCCTGCACTTGCGCGCCCAACTGACGCAGCTGTTCGGCATAGGCCAGCACCAGCGGCGGTTCCTGACGTTGCGCCGAATTGAGTTGTTGCCAAGCCCGATCAAGCGACTGCACGCCAACCGAGCCATCCTCCTCACGCTGCGCCGCCAGCGACAGGTTTTCACCCCAGGCGCGGCGCTCAAGCTCAGCCAGTTCAGTGGCCGGCAGGACCTTGTCCTTGCGCAGTTCCGGCAATAGACGAATCACCGCCGACCAATCACCGCGCTGCTGATACAGACGGTGCAACTGGCGCAGCGTCTGCACATTGTGCGGATGGCGTTCATGCATGGCCTGCAATGTCACCAGCGCGCCGTCGGTATCGCCCCGGTCGGTCTGCAACTGTGCGTGGCTCAAGGCAATCGCCAGCTCCGCCTGTGGCTGACGCTCCAGCGCACGCTCCAGCAGGTGATCGGATTCTTCGTAATTGCCTTGCTCGTTCGCCGCGCGGGCGGCGCCGAGGTAATACAGCAACGGTTGGCGTTCGGCTTCGGCGGCCCGGTACAAATGACGCTGGGCACTGGCCCAGCGACCTTCGGCCAGATCCAGTTGACCGTGTTCGATCGCCACTTGCACGCGCCGGCTGCGGTTGCGCCGCGACCATGGATTGACCACCCCGGTGGACGCCATGACCAGCTCGACCAGGGCCTTGATGCCCCAGATCAGCAACCACAACACCGCGATCAGCGCCAACGTCGCCCACAGGCTCGACTCATAACGGAAGGACTTGTAGGCGACCAGCACGTAACCGGAATGCTCGGCAATCGCCAGGCCCAGCGCCGCCGTCGCCGCGATCACCAGAAACACGATCACATAGAGGCGTTTCATGGCGTGGCCTCCTGCGCAGTGTTGGCAGCAGGTTTGGCGAAGGGTTTCACCGACTCTTCGGCGTTGACGTTACGCCGCTCGAGGTAGGCCTGCACCGCACTCAAAGTGCCGGTCAGATCCGGAGTCTTGACCGTGACCGGTTCCTTGCTCAGCTCACCCACCTGTTCAAGCATCACTTTGCTTTGCGGATTGTCCGGATTGAAGTTGCCTTTGAGCACGTCACGCGCCTCGGTCAGCGCCTGGGTGTAGACCGCCGCCTGACCGTTGAGCGCCGCCCACTGTGCCTGCTCCAGCGCCAGGCTCAGGGCCAGACGCACCTGGCTCAGGCTCTGCCCGGCCAACAGCGGCTTCACATTCTTGTCGGCGTTGAAATCGATGCGAATGTAGCGAGAAACCTTGTCCCACCACTGCGCCCAGCGACTCGCGCCATCACCATCGGCGGTAAGGCCGAGCAGCGACTCGCCGCGATCCTTGTATTCCGGCGCCAGTTCGGTCAGGTCGATGACCTGATCACGCAGCGCGCCCAGACGCAGGAACAATCCGGTGCGATCCGGCTGCTCGGTGCTGCGCAGCGCGACCAGGGTTTTCGCCACTTGCTCACGGGCAGCGAAGGAACCGGGATCGTTCTGTTCACGCAGGATTTCGTCGGCGCCCTGCACCAAGGCCTGGGCGCTGCTGATGTCCTGCAACGCCGAAAGACGCAGGCTGGCCAGACGCAGCAAGTGTTCGGCTTCGGCCAGACGCCAGTCCTTGCGGCTGGCGCCGAGGACAGTTTCCAGACGCTGATTGAGGCGCTGTTGATCGCCTTGAAGCTGCGTCACCAGACGCTGGCGTTCGGCGAGTTCGTCAGCCCCCGGCAACTGCGCGAGGCGCTCGGTCAGACGCTGCTCGTTGAGCTTCAGGCTTTGCGCCTGATCGTTCAACGCCTGCACCTGACCCGACTGCTGTTGGGTGTTGGTTTGCAGGTGACGCACCTGCCAGACTCCCCAGCCACCGATCGCAACACCGGCAGCACCGAGCAACAGGGCGACGATGGCCAGGCCATTGCCTCGGCGCGGCTCTTTGGCCGGCAGTGGAGTTTCAACCTGTGCATCAATCACCGGTTGGACGTCATCTTTTGGCAAGGCTGTTTCGCTCACGTATCCATCCTTTGCATTAGAGAACGGGCACGGGATGCTCCCGTAACGCCGTCAGCAAAGCCGCGGCACTCGCGCCGCGGCAATCCACAACTGTTTGAGCCCCGGCGGCACGTGCCAGCTCGGCAACCCTTGGGCTTGGAACAAACAACGGCAACTGCGCTATTGTCGGCCAGGCATCGCCGGCCATCTGACGCAGGTGCTCGAAACCCTGTCCACTGCTGACCACCAGCCCGTTCAAGCGTTCCGCTTCGATCCGTCGTGGCAGTGCTTGCGGCGCGTAGGCTGGCAAGTCACGTCGATACAATTCCAGATACTCGACACTAGCACCAAGCTCGCGCAGACGCTCGGCGAGCAACTCGCGGCCGCCCACCCCGCGCAGGATCAACACCTGCGAACCGGGCTGAGTGACAGCCTCGCGCAGACGCGGTAATTGCAGCAAAGCCTCGCTGTCATCACCGCCGTCCGGGAAATGTGCGTCGAGGCCACGATCCTGAAGAATCTGCGCCGTCGCCGCGCCGACGCTGAACCACGGCATCGCCAGCGACTGCAACCCTTGGGCGTCGAGCAGTTCCACCGCAATGCGTGCCGCCGGCTTGCTGACCACAATCACCGCGCTACAACTCGGCAAGCGCGCGATCGCCTGACATATTTTGTCAGAGACCGGCAGCGGCGCGATTTCCAAAAGCGGCAGGCAACTGCTGAAAATCCCCTCGGCGGCCAACGTCGCGGCAAGCGCCGCACAGTCATCCGCAGGGCGCGTCAGCAGCAGGCGCCAACCGATCACTCGTGACCTGCCTCGCCATAGACTGCCTTGAGAATTTCTTCGGCGCCCTGGCCGAGCAAGTCTTCGGCAACCTTCACACCCAGCGCTTCGGCATCGGCGCGTGGCGCGCGGGCTTCGGCGCTGATCAAACGACCGCCACTCGGCTCGCCGACCAGACCGCGCAACCACAATTGCTCGCCTTCGAGCACCGCGTAGCAGGCGATCGGCACTTGGCAGCCACCATTCAAATGCTTGTTGAGCGCGCGTTCAGCGGTCACCCGCGAAGAGGTATCAGCGTGATGCAGCGGCGCCAGCAAGGCGTGAATTTCAGTGTCGGCACTGCGGCATTCGATGCCGACTGCGCCCTGGCCACCGGCCGGCAGACTGTCATCGACGCTGATGGCCGAGGTGATGCGGTCTTCGAATCCGAGACGGATCAGGCCGGCCGCCGCGAGGATGATCGCGTCGTACTCACCGGCATCCAGCTTGGCCAGACGGGTATTGACGTTGCCGCGCAGGAAACGGATTTCGAGGTCCGGCCGACGGGTCAGCAACTGTGCCTGACGACGCAGGCTGGAGGTGCCAACGATGCTGCCGGCCGGCAACGCTTCAAGGCTTGCATAGGTATTTGAAACGAAGGCATCACGAGGGTCTTCGCGCTCGCAGATGCAGAACAGACCGAGGCCTTCAGGAAAGTCCATGGGCACGTCTTTCATCGAGTGAACGGCAATGTCCGCTTCATTTTCCAGCAGCGCGGTTTCCAGTTCCTTGACGAACAGTCCCTTGCCGCCGATTTTCGACAGTGGCGAATCGAGCAACTTGTCGCCGCGACTAACCATGGGCACCAGCGTCACCAGCAAGCCCGGATGGGCCGCTTCCAGACGGGCTTTGACGTATTCGGCCTGCCAGAGGGCCAGCGCACTTTTACGGGTGGCGATGCGGATTTCGCGAGAGGACATGGATCAATCCGTACTGAATAGATACGGCGGATAATAACAGCTCAGCCAAATCCACTTTGACTTGAATCAGAAACGGCGCGGCCTCCCTGGCCTGCGATGCCTGGTGAATAGACTGAAGAGTCGCCCGGGAAGACCGGGTTACAGGCCCTGCATCATCTTGCGCACACCCGCCACATGCCGACGGCTGACGATCAGCGCATCACCATTAAGGCCTTTGAGGAACAACTGGAAATGCCCCAGCGGCGTACGTTGCAGACGTTCGATGCGGTCACGGGCGACCAGCGCATTGCGGTGGATGCGCACAAAGCGCTCGCCGAATTCGTCTTCGAGGGCCTTGAGCGGCTCGTCCAGCAGCACTTCGCCGGCTTCATGGCGCAAGGTCACGTACTTGTGGTCGGCAATGAAATAGACCACCTGATCCAGCGGGATCAGTTCAATGCCTTTGCGGGTGCGCGCACTGATGTGACTGCGCGGGCCATTGCCGCTTTCGGCGGCGGGACGGGTCAGGGCCGAGAGTTGCGCCCGATTGGGACGTTCAGCCTTTCTCAAGGCGTCATGCAGATGTTCGGTTCGCACGGGTTTCACCACATAGCCCACGGCGCTGGCCTGCAGGGCTTCCACGGCAAATTCATCGGGACTGGTGCAAAACACCACGGCAGGCGGCGTTTCACGCTCGCACAGACGGGCAGCGACCTGCAGGCCATCCAGGCCCGGCATGCGGATATCGAGCAGCACGATATCCGGCTTGTGGCTGTCGATCAGCGCCAACGCCTCTTCGCCATTCGTGGCGCTGGGCTCCAGGACTGTGTAACCCTCGAGCTCGCTCACCATTCGGCTAAGGCGCTCGCGAGCCAGTGGTTCGTCATCAACGATCAGGACATTCATATTGCGCTGGATTCCTGCGTGAGTCTCGCACAAGGATAGCGTAGACAGGTGAAGTGACGTCCGTCACCGCGATCCACGCTAAGACTAGCCCGAGCGCCAAAAAGTGCCGTACGTCGGCCAGCAATATTTGCCAGTGTCCGGGTCGTACTGCTCGAAGCCCGCTGTTTCCTGCGCTTTGCGCGGGGTTTGCCCAAGGACAATACACCCACCCCCCTCTTCTTATAGTCGGCAGCCAGACCTTTGCGCGATCCGACTTGCACCGACCCTTATGTCCAACTGTAGACGTTCGTCGGGCCGATATTGCTCAATCGAAAAATATCCTTACGCAAATTCCCCCGGGGAACACGCTGACTATGAAGGACACGATGAGAAAAAAACGTATCGACCGGTGTCAGCGACAGGATTGGCAACCCTGTTATTATCCGCGCCAGCGTTTCACGCCTTCTTTCTTCAAGCCGATACGAGCGAATTCATGAGCACTGACAAGACCAATCAGTCCTGGGGCGGCCGCTTCAGTGAACCCGTCGACGCCTTCGTCGCCCGCTTCACCGCCTCCGTCACTTTCGACCAGCGCCTGTATCGCCACGACATCATGGGCTCGATCGCCCACGCCACCATGCTGGCCAAGGTCGGCGTGCTGACCGATGCCGAGCGCGACAGCATCATCGACGGCCTGAACACCATTCAGGGTGAAATCGAGGCTGGCCAGTTCGACTGGCGCATCGACCTCGAAGACGTGCACATGAACATCGAAGCACGCCTGACCGACCGCATCGGCGTCACCGGCAAGAAACTCCACACCGGGCGTAGCCGCAACGACCAGGTCGCTACCGACATCCGCCTGTGGCTGCGTGACGAAATCGATCTGATCCTCGCCGAAATCACCCGTCTGCAAAAAGGCCTGCTGGAGCAGGCCGAGCGCGAAGCCGCGAGCATCATGCCGGGCTTCACCCACTTGCAGACCGCACAACCCGTGACCTTCGGGCACCACATGCTGGCCTGGTTCGAAATGCTCAGCCGCGACTACGAGCGTCTGGTCGACTGCCGCAAGCGCACCAACCGCATGCCGCTGGGCAGCGCCGCGCTGGCCGGCACCACCTACCCGATCGACCGTGAATACACCGCACAGCTGCTGGGCTTCGACGCCGTCGGCGGCAACTCGCTGGACAACGTGTCCGATCGCGACTTCGCCATCGAATTCTGCTCGGCTGCGAGCATCGCGATGATGCACCTGTCGCGCTTCTCCGAAGAGCTGGTGCTGTGGACCAGCGCGCAGTTCCAGTTCATCGATCTGCCTGATCGTTTCTGCACCGGCAGCTCGATCATGCCGCAAAAGAAAAACCCTGACGTGCCAGAGCTGGTACGCGGCAAGACTGGCCGTGTGTTCGGTGCACTGATGGGCCTGCTGACCCTGATGAAAGGCCAGCCACTGGCCTACAACAAGGACAACCAGGAAGACAAGGAACCGCTGTTCGACGCCGCCGACACCCTGCGCGATTCGCTGCGTGCGTTCGCTGACATGATCCCGGCGATCAAGCCGAAACACGCAATCATGCGCGAAGCAGCACTGCGCGGTTTCTCTACTGCGACCGACCTGGCGGACTACCTGGTACGTCGCGGCCTGCCGTTCCGTGACTGTCACGAAATCGTTGGCCACGCGGTGAAGTACGGCGTCGACACTGGCAAGGATCTGGCCGAGATGAGCCTGGAAGAATTGCGTCAGTTCAGCGACCAGATCGAACAGGACGTGTTTGCCGTGCTGACCCTGGAAGGCTCGGTGAATGCCCGTGACCATATCGGCGGCACTGCGCCGGCGCAGGTCAAGGCTGCGGTAGTGCGCGGTCAGGCACTGATCGCCAGCCGCTAAAAGCATCGCTGGCAAGCCAGCTCCCACAGGGTTCTTTGCTGGAACACAATTTTGCGTTCGACCCAAAGACCTGTGGGAGCTGGCTTGCCAGCGATGACTGACTTCAGAACGCTGGAAAACTCACTTCTTGGCAGCGATCATCGCCAAAAACGTCGGCATCGCCGCCTCTTTATCCGCAGCGATTTTCTGCACATGCGGATTCTGCTCAAGCTGCTCCAGCAGCGCTTTCGCCTTCGGCATCTCTGCCAGCAAATCCACATCGAACAACTTCTTCCCGACCGCGCACGCCAACGGCACGCTGTAGAGGAAGTACAAGTCAGCAATACTCAGACTGTCGCCCGCCACATACGGGGCGAATTTTCCGTGACGGCCCAGTGCGGCAAAACCCAGCAGCAGCTCGGCCTTGGTCTTTTCCTTGATCGCCTCCGGCAGCGTTGTGCCGAAAAACGCTTCGCCATAACAGGCACGGCCCGGCAGTTCGATGTACAGCTCGATTTCCTTGGCAATCGCCAGCACCTGCGCACGCGCAAACGGATCGCTCGGCAGCAGCGGTGTGCCTTTCTGGGTCTGTTCGAGGTATTCGAGGATGATCGCGGTTTCGTTGATGAACCCCGCGTCCACGCCCAGTACCGGCACCTTGCCACGCGGGCTGATGGCCAGGGATTCCGGGGTCGGCGTCGGGTAGAACGTGACTTCTTCGAACGGCAGGCCCTTTTCCAGCAGCGCCAGTTTGACCATGTTGTAGTAGTTGCTGACAGAGAATCCGTAGAGTTTGAGCATCACATTGCCTCCAAGGCCGTGCGGGGTGGGCGGTGTCTGTTTATAGATCGCCCGGGCGATTCCTGCCAGCAGCATCATGGCGCTGAATGCGGGTAAACTGGCGCCTTTCCTTGAGGAGCCTGCCATGAGCGAGCCGACAGACATCGACAACGACGAAGAAGAGTTCACCGAGAGCACGCTGATCGAAGCGATCGAGAACCAGATCGAAAGCGACAACCCGCCGGCAGCCAAAGCCACGCTAAACAAGCTGACCCTGGTCGGTGTCGAGCGCGAAGAGATCCTCAATCTGATGGCTCACGTACTGGCCTACGAGATTGACGCGATGCTTGATGAAGACCGCCCATTCAACACCGAATGGTACGAAGCGGCACTGCGCGCACTGCCAGAGCTGCCACCCGAAAAGCAGTAACAACACAATCCCCTGTGGGAGCGAGCCTGCTCGCGAATGCGGTGCATTAGCAAAAACACGCTCAATGACACACCGTATTCGCGAGCAGGCTCGCTCCCACAAGGTTTGTTACGTATCCGGCCAGCCATCTCACTGACCCCGACTACACTGGAATCCGCCTCAAGACAAAATCCCTGATCTGAGCACTGGACACGCCGCAAAAGCGGGTTCACCTTAGGGACGCTGTCGTCCAATTCCTAGAAAGTCTGGAGTCCTTATGTCGCTTACCCCTGAGCTGGTTGCCGAACTGGAAGTCCTCGCACTCTTCAACCTGGACAGTTCCCAGGAAGGTTTGAAAATTCATCAGACCGCTGCCCCGAAGCACATCGCTGCTGCCCAACGCCTCTTTGAAAAAGAACTCACCGACCAGCCCGATGGCGGTTATCTGACCAGCCTGGGCCGTGACGCCGCGCAAAATGTGCAAACCGTGCTGACCATTCTGAGAGAGCAAGAAACCGCCTGATCCCCCTGACTTTGCCCACGGGAACTCCTGCCACGGGATTTCCGCGGGCCCACCAAGTCACCCCGCGATAAAAATCTGACGTCAAAAAACAAATTCAGCTTAAAAGTCCCATTGCGCAAAGGCTAAACTCTCCCACATTCCGAGACCCTCTACGTCCGAGCCTGCGAGCCGGTTTGAGCTGACATGACGCGCACCCATGAAATCCGCCCCGATCTGGACGAGGGAATCGACCGCAAGGTCCTCAGCCAGTTGCGCGCACGTTTTCTCAAACTCAACGAAGGTCGCCTGGGCCGTGCAATGGAGGGGCTGTCGACACGCCAGCAAGGCGTTTTGACGCTGCTGCCGCTGTTCTTCCACGTCAATCATCCGCTGCTGCCAGGCTATGTCTCGGGCAGCACGCCGGCCGGCCTGTCGAATTACGAGCCGGATGCCAGCACCCTCGCTGAAGCCCAGCGCCTGACCCGTTCCTTTTCCTACAAGCCGCGCCACGGCAGCAATCCGCCGCGACCGATTCACGGGCTGTTCCTGATGGGCAGCCTCGGCACCCTGGCCCAGGCCGATCAGAGCGACATGGACGTGTGGGTCTGTCATGCGCCGGACCTGACTGAAAGCGAACTGGCCGAGCTGAGCAAGAAATGCCAGCTACTGGAAACCTGGGCCGCGAGTCAGGGCGCCGAGGCGCATTTCTTTCTGATCGACCCGGTGCGCTTCGTCAAAGGCGAACGCGACACCCAACTCAGCTCGGAAAACTGCGGCACCACTCAGCACTATCTACTGCTGGACGAGTTCTACCGCACCGCGATCTGGCTGGCCGGGCGCACACCGATCTGGTGGCTGGTGCCGGTCTACGAAGAAAACGCCTACGACCTTTACACCCACACGCTGCTGTCGAAGCGCTTCATCCGCGCCGACGAAACCCTGGATCTCGGCCATCTGGCGACGATTCCGCCGGGAGAATTCATCGGTGCCGGACTGTGGCAGCTGTTCAAGGGCATCGAGTCGCCCTACAAATCGGTGCTCAAGCTACTGCTGACCGAGGTTTACGCCAGCGAACACCCAAAGGTGCACTGCCTGAGCCTGCGCTTCAAAAAAGCCGTGTTTGCCAATCAGCTCGATCTAGATGAACTCGACCCGTACATGGTCGTGTACCGGCGCATCGAGGAATACCTCATCGCGCGCAACGAGCCGGAACGTCTGGAGCTGGTGCGCCGTGCGCTGTACCTGAAGGTCAATCGCAAGCTCACCGGCAGCAGTCGCAGCCAGGGTTGGCAACGTTCGCTGCTGGAACGGTTGGCCAACGAATGGCATTGGGATCAGCGACAACTGGCGCTGCTCGACAGTCGCAGCCAGTGGAAAGTCCGTCAGGTCAGCGCCGAACGTCGTGCGCTGGTGAACGAACTCAATTACAGCTATCGCTTCCTGACCCAGTTCGCCCGCACCGAACAAACTGTCAGCCTGATCAACAAGCGCGATCTCAATGTGCTCGGTCGCAGGCTTTATGCCGCGTTCGAGCGCAAGGCCGACAAGGTCGAGTTCATCAACCCAGGCATCGCCCCCGATCTGGCTGAAGACACCCTGACCCTGGTGCAGTCGCGCAACAAGAAGGAACCCGGGCAAACCCAGTGGGGCTTGTACAACGGCAGCCTCACGGCGCTGGAATGGGAACACTTTGCGCCGATCAAGCGCAGCCGCGAGTTGCTCGAACTGCTGACCTGGTGCCATCGCAACGGCGTGATCGACAGCAGCACCCGCTTGGCCCTGCACCCCGGCACCAGCGACCTGAGCGAGTTCGAACTGTTCAATCTGCTCGGCAGCCTGCAACAGTGCATCGCCCTGCCCTTGCCCACCGTGGCTGAAGAACCGCTGTTGCGCGCAGCCGTGCCGAGCGAAGTGCTGATGCTGGTCAACGTCGGCGTCGATCCGCTCAAGCATCACCGCGACCTCAATATTCTGATGACCACCGAGCGCACCGATTCGCTGAGTTACGCCGGGGTGCGCGAAAACCTCGTGCTGACCCTCGATCAGGTCACGCTCAACAGCTGGAACGAAGTGCTGGTTAACCGCTTCGACGGCCCCCACGCCCTGCTCGACTGCCTGCGTGACTACCTCAACAATCTGCCGCGCGGGCCGTTGCAACCGTCGTTGAAGGTGCGCTGCTTCTGCCATAACCGCGCGCAGTTCATCGCCCGTCGCGTGGAAGAAATTGTCGATACCGCGCAGAACCTGCTGCTCAGCGAATTGAATCATCGCTACCTGATTCAGGTGCAGCAGCACTACCACGTTCTGGAACTGGTGCCGGGGCAAGTCAACCACGTCGCCCTCGCGACACTGCCGGCATTGCTCGATTACCTCGGCGAAGAACAGCCGCGCTACAGCCCACTGCACCTGGACCCGATGGCGCTGGAGGATCACGACCTCGCGCTGATCCTGCCAATGGGCCAGCCGGAAAGCATTCAGGTGTTCTACAGAATCACCGAACAGCAAGCCGAGCTGTACGTGCTGGATGAATTCAACGCGCTGTGGCAGCAGCATTTGCCGTATCACGATGAGCAAAGTCTGCTGGTGCCCATGCAGCGTTTCCTGCAATCGATCCAGTATCGACGCGAAGCGTCGCTGCCGATGGACGCCGCGCCTTCGGCAAGCCTTGAGACTTTGTATTACCAGTTATTACCTTCGGGGCCGGGACGGGCGCGACGGGTCGAAGCGCGGCCGGCACCGCAGACGCCAGTGAACAAACCGTTCTACGACGTGCAGGCGATCGTCGGCAAAGCCGCACCGGGGGAAGTGCAGGTCACTTTGTATTGCAATCAACGGGAATTCAGCGAGCTGGAACATGGCGACCAGCTGTTCAGCGTGGTCGCCCGGGAGATCGTCGAGCAGCGCCGCGAGACCGAGCGCTATCGGTGCTACATCACCGATCTAGACCTTTCGGGCCTGCTCGGTGACGGGCAAAGTTCAAGCAATCTGTATCTGCGCTACAAGGCCGACCTGGAGCGCGCCCTGAACGAGGCGCTCGAACAGGTCTGAGGCGGGTCACTCGCGAAAATCACCACCGTTGGCCGGTTGCGATTCGACTTCCAGCAAGGTCAGCTTCAGGGTCTTGCCACCGGGAGCCGGCCAGTCGATGTGTTGACCGACCTTCAGGCCCAGCAGCGCGCTGCCGACCGGCGCCAGAATGGAGATCTTGCCTTCATCGGCGTTGGCATCCTTGGGATAGACCAGCGTCAGGTGGTAATCCTTGCCACTGCCTTCTTCGCGGCAATGCACGCGGGAATTCATCGTCACGACATCGGCGGGGACTTCATCGTGACCGACCACTGTATCGGCGCGGTCCAGTTCGGTTTGCAGCGCAATCACGCCCGGCAGCGAGTCATCCAGGCTGTCGATCAGGCGCTCCAGACGTTGTACGTCCAGACGGGTAAGGGTGATGGAAGGTGCGGTCATGATCCGGGCAGACTCCTTTCTTCTGCACAAAAAAAGCAAAACCCCGCCAAAAAAGACGGGGTTTTCACCGAGCCTCGGTGGGTTGAGGCGTGTTCGGACACTATCACAGCTCAAAAAATATACAAGCCACCCACTTTTGATCTGGCAAGAACCCCCTGTGACGAGGGGATTTATCCCCGATGGGTCGCGCAGCGGCCCCAAGCTTTTGAGACTGCTGCGCAGTCTGTCGGGGATAAATCCCCTCACCACAGGGTCAAGTCAAGTCAGGGATTTTCGTGCGGCAGCCTGCTGACAGATGATCCGCCGCCGCTCGTCGTCTGCCGAGCGCCATTCGCGAATGTCCTCAACATGCCGGAAACAACCGAGGCAAACCTTCTGTTCATCCAGTCGGCACACGCCGCTGCACGGCGAAGGCACCGCCGGGCTGACGTTGCTGTAAAGCGGCTTGGGCGGACGAACAGGAGCGGTGTCAGTCACGGAATCACAGACCTTCGAAATCGAAATCAGCGCCGGCCTGCTGCTTGACGATGCGCTCAAGCATTTCGCCTAGCTGCTCTTCGCTCTTGTCGCACATCCAGCGTTCGCTCTCTTCGTCGTAGTCGAAGTGGAAACCACCGGACACCGCCGCCAGCCACAGCTGACGCAGTGGCTCCTGACGGCTGAAGATCAGCTGCGAGCCGTTTTCGAACTTGACGGTGAGCACACCGGCCGAGTTCTCCATGTCGATATCCAGGTCGCTTTCGTCAAAGATGTCTTCCAGTTTTTCCTGGGTTTCATCGACCAGATCGTGGAAACGGGCTTCGGACAAACTCATTGCGGCAACCTCAAAAAATGTCTGATCAGGCTCAAGCGCCGAAAGATACGGACGCCGCTGGCCGATTGCAAAGATTAACGACCAAGCACCTCTATGGCACTGTAAACACCGTACCTGCGGGAGCGGGCTTGCCCGCGATGAGGCCGGCAAATTCAACATCAATGTCGACTGAACCACCGCAATCGCGGGCAAGCCCGCTCCCACAGGGTTCTACGTACTGGCGGACGAGCCCCGCCGGACGGGTGGGCCATCACATAGGCAAGCCGCCGGGTGGCCGGTATACTCCGGCGCAATTAACGCATTTTCAAGGATTTCGCCATGAAGCGCCTGATCTCTTCCCTTGCTGCGCTCGTCGCGGTTGCCTGCCTCGTTTCGGCCTGCGGTCAAAAAGGCCCGCTGTACCTGCCCGATGACGATCAGGACCCGGCCGAGCAAGCCCAGTCTTCGCAAAAGCAGCCTGCCTCCAAGGCACACAAGCACGACGTTTACTAAGGGATCGCCATGGACGCTTTTAACTACCGTGGCGGGGAGCTGTTCGCGGAAGGTGTGGCGCTGTCCGCCATCGCCGACCGTTTCGGCACGCCCACCTATGTTTACTCGCGCGCGCACATCGAAGCCCAGTATCTGGCCTACGCCGATGCGCTGGCCGGCATGCCGCATCTGGTGTGCTATGCGGTCAAAGCCAACTCCAACCTCGGTGTACTGAATGTCCTGGCCCGTCTCGGCGCCGGTTTCGACATCGTTTCCCGTGGCGAGCTGGAGCGCGTACTCGCCGCTGGCGGCAGCCCTGACAAGATCGTGTTTTCCGGTGTCGGCAAGACCCGAGACGACATGCGTCGGGCGCTGGAAGTCGGCGTACATTGCTTCAACGTCGAATCCACCGACGAGCTCGAACGCCTGCAAGTCGTCGCCGCCGAGCTGGGCGTTCGCGCACCGGTTTCGCTGCGTGTGAACCCGGATGTCGATGCTGGCACCCACCCGTACATTTCCACCGGTCTCAAAGAGAACAAGTTCGGCATCGCCATTGCCGACGCCGAAGATGTGTACGTGCGCGCCGCGCATCTGCCGAACCTGGAAGTGGTCGGTGTCGACTGCCACATCGGTTCGCAACTGACCACCCTGCCGCCGTTCCTCGATGCCCTTGATCGCTTGCTCGATCTGGTCGACCGTCTCGGCGATTGCGGCATTCATCTGCGCCACATCGATCTCGGTGGCGGCTTGGGTGTGCGTTATCGCGATGAAGAGCCACCATTGGCTGCCGACTACATCAAAGCCGTGCGTGAGCGTCTGCACGGTCGTGATCTGGCGCTGGTGTTCGAGCCGGGCCGTTTCATCGTTGCCAATGCCGGCGTACTGCTGACGCAGGTCGAGTACCTCAAGCATACCGAGCACAAAGACTTCGCCATCGTCGACGCGGCGATGAACGACCTGATCCGCCCGGCGCTGTATCAGGCCTGGATGGATGTCACTGCGGTCAAACCGCGTGACACTGCTGCGCGCAAGTACGACGTGGTCGGCCCGATCTGCGAGACCGGCGACTTCCTCGCCAAGGACCGCGAGCTGGCGCTGGAAGAAGGCGACCTGCTGGCGGTTCATTCGGCCGGTGCCTACGGCTTCGTGATGAGTTCCAACTACAACACCCGTGGCCGTGCCGCTGAAGTGTTGGTAGACGGTGATCAGGTATTTGAAGTGCGCCGCCGCGAAACCGTGGCCGAGCTGTTTGCCGGCGAAAGCCTGCTGCCGGAGTAACCCATGCTGCTGCGTTTTACCAAAATGCACGGCCTGGGCAATGACTTCATGGTTCTCGACCTGGTCAGCCAGCACGCGCATATTCAGCCAAAGCACGCCAAGCAATGGGGCGACCGGCACACCGGTATCGGCTTCGACCAGTTGCTGATCGTCGAGGCGCCGAGCAACCCGGACGTGGATTTCCGTTATCGGATCTTCAACTCCGACGGTTCCGAAGTGGAACAGTGCGGCAACGGTGCGCGCTGCTTCGCACGTTTCGTGCTCGACAAGCGTCTGACCGCCAAGCGCCAGATCCGCGTCGAGACCAAGGGCGGCATCATCGAGCTGGACGTGCGTAACGACGGCCAGATCGGCGTGAACATGGGCGCCCCGCGCCTGGTGCCGGCGGACATTCCGTTCGAAGCACCGGCGCAGGCCGCAAGCTATCAGTTGGAAGTCGACGGCACCACGGTCGAACTGGCGGCGGTGTCGATGGGCAATCCACACGCGGTGTTGCGCGTGCAGGACATCAACAGTGCTCCGGTGCATGAGCTGGGGCCGAAGATCGAACACCACCCGCGCTTCCCGGCACGGGTCAATGTCGGTTTCCTCCAGGTCATCGACCGCAACCGCGCGCAATTGCGCGTGTGGGAGCGCGGCGCCGGGGAAACCCAGGCCTGCGGTACCGGCGCCTGTGCGGCGGCTGTCGCAGCAATCAGTCAGGGGTGGATGGATTCGCCGCTGTTGATCGACTTGCCCGGCGGGCGTCTGTCCATTGAATGGGCAGGCCCTGGCCAACCGGTGCTGATGACCGGTCCGGCAGTGCGTGTATACGAAGGACAAGTGCGTCTTTGAGTGAGCAGAAGCCATGACCGATAAGCCTCAGGTACCCGCCCGACAGTCCGACGAATCAGCGTCCGAGAGCCTGGAGGCGGCAGCGGTTGCCGCGTACCTGGAGGCTCATCCGGACTTCTTCGTCGAACATGAAGAATTGCTCCCGGCCTTGCGTATTCCGCATCAGCGCGGCGACACCGTATCGCTGGTCGAACGGCAAATGACCATCCTGCGCGACCGCAATGTCGAGATGCGTCACCGCCTCTCGCATTTGATGGATGTCGCCCGTGACAACGATCGGCTGTTCGACAAGACCCGCCGCCTGATCCTCTCGCTGATGGACGCCGCCAGCCTGGAAGACGTGGTCATCAGCGTTGAAGACAGCCTGCGTCAGGACTTTCAGGTGCCCTTCGTCAGCCTGATTCTGCTCGGCGACAACCCGGCGCCGGTCGGTCGCTGGGTGACCCACGCCGACGCACAAACGGCCATCGGCGGTTTGCTCACCGAAGGCAAAAGCGTCAGCGGCAACCTGCGCGAACATGAACTGGATTTCCTGTTCGGCGAAGAACAGCGCAAGCAGATCGGTTCGACCGCCGTGGTCGCGGTCAGTCATCAAGGCATCCACGGGATTCTGGCGATTGCCAGCCGTGATCCGCAGCACTACAAGAGCTCGGTCGGCACACTGTTCCTGAGCTACATCGCCGAAGTCATGGGCCGCGTGCTGCCACGGGTCAACAGCTCCCTGCGCTCGGTACGCTGAGCATGGAACGACAACTGGACGCTTACTGCGAACACCTGCGCAGTGAGCGGCAGGTGTCGCCGCACACGCTGTCGGCCTACCGCCGCGACCTCGATAAAGTCCTCGGCTGGTGCATCAAGCAGAACATCGGCAGCTGGGCCGCGCTGGATATTCAGCGCCTGCGCAGTCTGATCGCCCGCCTGCACGCGCAGGGCCAGTCCTCGCGCAGCCTCGCGCGACTGCTCTCGGCGGTGCGCGGGCTCTATCACTATCTGAATCGCGAAGGCCTCTGCGACCACGATCCGGCGACCGGTCTGGCGCCACCGAAAGGCGAACGTCGCC
The DNA here is from genome assembly GCF_058786735.1 of Pseudomonas sp. FW305-7. Classification (NCBI taxonomy): domain Bacteria; kingdom Pseudomonadati; phylum Pseudomonadota; class Gammaproteobacteria; order Pseudomonadales; family Pseudomonadaceae; genus Pseudomonas; species Pseudomonas sp. FW305-7. The sequence continues at coordinate 368,195 of NZ_JBYSZA010000002.1, read as the reverse complement.
TGCCAAAAACACTCGACACCGACCGTGCACTGCAACTGCTTGAGGGCGCGGTCGAGGATGATTTTCTGGCGCGACGCGATCAGGCGATTCTGGAGTTGTTCTATTCCTCCGGCCTGCGCCTTTCCGAACTGACCGGACTCAATCTTGATCAACTCGACCTCGCCGACGGCATGGTTCAGGTACTCGGCAAGGGCAGTAAAACCCGTCTGTTGCCGGTCGGTAAAAAAGCCCGTGAAGCCCTCGAACAATGGCTGCCTTTGCGGGCCATGACCAACCCGGCGGACGACGCCGTGTTCGTCAGCCAACAAGGCCGACGCCTCGGCCCACGGGCAATTCAGGTGCGGGTCAAACTGGCCGGCGAGCGTGAACTGGGGCAGAACCTGCACCCGCACATGCTGCGTCATTCCTTCGCCAGCCACTTGCTGGAATCCTCGCAGGACCTGCGCGCGGTGCAGGAACTGCTCGGCCACTCGGACATCAAGACCACGCAGATCTACACCCACCTGGACTTCCAGCACCTGGCGGCGGTCTACGACAGTGCCCACCCACGGGCCAAACGCATGAAAGGCGATGATTCATGAGCATCCAGTTGATCACCTTCGACCTCGACGACACCCTGTGGGACACCGCCCCGGTGATCGTCAGCGCCGAAGCGGTATTGCGCGAATGGTTGAGCGAACATGCACCGAACCTGGGCGCGGTACCGGTGGAGCATCTGTGGGCGATTCGCGAGCGGGTGCTGGCTAATGAGCCAACGCTCAAACACCGCATCAGTGCGTTGCGTCGGCGGGTGTTGTTCCATGCGCTGGAAGAGGCAGGTTATGCCCACGGCGAAGCGTCGGAGCTGGCGGACAAGAGTTTTGAAGTATTTCTGCATGCGCGACATCAGATCGAAGTATTTCCTGAAGTTGAGCCGGTGCTGGAGATTCTCGCCAATCATTACTCGCTTGGCGTGGTCACCAATGGCAACGCCGATGTGCGCCGGTTGGGGCTGGCGGATTACTTCAAGTTTGCGTTGTGTGCGGAAGACATCGGCATCGCCAAACCGGATGCGCGGCTGTTTCATGAGGCGTTGCAACGCGGTGGCGCCACCGCCGAAACCGCCGTGCATATCGGTGATCACCCGGGCGATGACATTGCCGGCGCACAGCAGGCGGGCATGCGCGCGATCTGGTTCAACCCGGCGGGCAAAGTCTGGGAAGCCGAGCGTCTGCCGGATGCCGAGATCCGCAGCCTGACCGATTTGCCAGCGGTGCTCGCACGCTGGAATGCCCAGCACTGACCCTGAATTCACCTCATCCCCTGTGGGAGCTGGCTTGCCAGCGATGAGGCCAGCACATTCAACATCAATGTTGTCTGACAGGCCGCCATCGCTGGCAAGCCAGCTCCCACAGGGTCTGCATCACCTTCAAATGTTTATTCCAGACATGAAAAAGCCCGCAGCGACGGCGGGCTTTTTCAGCAAGCAAGCGGCAGGCCTCAGATAGGGCGGCTACCGTACTTGTTGTCCGGCTTCTTCGGAGGATCGGCGACCACGTTGGCCTCCACTTCCTGCACTTTTCCGCCGCGCGACAGGAACTCTTCCATGGCCTTGGCCAGGGCGTCGCGTTCCTTGTTCTTGGCTTCAATGCTCGGCAACTCGTCTACCGACACCGCAGCCTTGGCTTTGCCTTTGGCAGCCGGCGCCGGCGTATCGTCACCGCCATCGTCGTCAGCAACGTCTTCCGCTGCTGCTTCCAGGCCTTCCTCGGCCTCGTCTTCGTCGCCTACTTCGAGGTCGTCGTTTTCCAGATCATCGTCGCTCATGTTCTACCTCATGACTTGCGAAAAGCAGATTAGTTATAGACCAGCTTTGGCAACTGTCGAAAGTCGCCGTTAAAAAATCAGTAACCATTGGTGACCAACGGTTTATGCCCCTTCACCGTGCAAGGTGGCGAGGACTTTTCGAGCACCGCCATGATCACGGTGCTCGCCCAGATAAACGCCTTGCCAGGTGCCCAGTGCCAAACGGCCTGCCGAAACCGGCAGACTGATCTGACAGCCAAGCACGCTGGCCTTGAAGTGCGCCGGGAGGTCGTCCAGGCCTTCGTCGTTATGCTCATAGCCGTCTGTTCCTTGTGGGATCAGACGATTGAAAAATCGTTCGAAGTCGCGACGGACCGCCGGATCGGCGTTCTCGTTGATGGTCAACGACGCCGAGGTATGCTGCAGCCACAAATGCAACAGACCGACCCGGCACTCCCTGAGTTCAGGCAGGCCTTTGATCAACTCGTCCGTTACCAGATGAAAGCCCCGGGGCCGTGCCCGCAGGGTTATCAGAGTCTGTTGCCACATACAGTTCTCCGCACGTTCGGGGCGCATTCTAGCGCGCTCTGGGAAAAAACAAAGGCCCTAATATTCCTGCAATCATGTAAGCCATTGCCCGCAGAAAAACACCCGTCGTAAACACGACCAAAGGCGTACGAAAAATCCTTTCAGCTGTATCGTGATCGACAAATTCCAGACAAAAAAATGCCCGGCGAGCCGGGCAAATTTTTTCAATGCGCGTACTTACAAGTTGTAGCCGCGTTCGTTGTGTTGTGCCAGATCGAGGCCCACCGACTCTTCTTCCTCGGTCACACGCAGACCCATCACAGCATCCAGAACCTTGAGGATGATGAAGGTGACGATCGCGGTGTAGATCACCGTGAAGCCGACGCCTTTGCACTGAATCCACACTTGTGCGGCGATGTCGGTGACGGTGCCGAAGCCACCCAGCGACGGTGCGGCGAACACACCGGTGAGGATCGCGCCGAGGATACCGCCGATACCGTGCACGCCGAACGCGTCCAGGGAGTCGTCATAACCGAGTTTGCGTTTGAGGGTGGTGGCGCAGAAGAAGCACACCACGCCCGCCGCCAGACCGATCACCAGTGCGCCCATCGGGCCCACGGTGCCGGCAGCCGGAGTAATCGCTACGAGGCCGGCAACCACACCCGAGGCGATGCCCAGTGCGCTTGGCTTACCGTGAGTGATCCACTCGGCAAACATCCAGCCCAGTGCAGCAGCAGCGGTAGCAATCTGGGTGACCAGCATCGCCATGCCGGCAGTGCCGTTGGCCGCAGCAGCAGAACCGGCGTTGAAGCCGAACCAGCCAACCCACAGCATCGCCGCGCCCATCAGGGTGTAACCCAGATTGTGCGGAGCCATCGGGGTGGTCGGGAAACCTTTGCGCTTGCCCAGAACCAGGCAGCAGATCAGACCGGCAACACCGGCGTTGATGTGCACCACGGTGCCGCCCGCGAAGTCGAGCACGCCCCAGTCCCACATCAGGCCGCCGTTACCGGACCAGACCATGTGCGCGATCGGTGCGTAAACCAGGGTGAACCAGATGCCCATGAAGATCAGCATCGCGGAGAACTTCATCCGCTCGGCGAACGCACCGACGATCAACGCCGGGGTGATGATCGCGAAAGTCATCTGGAAGGTGACGAACACTGCCTCAGGAAACAACGCCGCAGGCCCGGTCAGGCTGGCTGGCGTGATGCCCGCGAGGAACGCCTTGCCGAAGCCGCCGACAAAGGAGTTGAAGTTGACGACGCCCTGCTCCATGCCGGTGGTGTCGAACGCGATGCTGTAGCCGTAAATGACCCACAGGACGCTGATCAGACCGGTAATGGCGAAGCATTGCATCATCACGGAAAGAATGTTTTTCGAGCGAACCATGCCGCCGTAGAACAGCGCCAGGCCCGGGATGGTCATGAACAGCACGAGGGCCGTCGAGGTGAGCATCCAGGCAGTGTCGCCGGAATTGAGGACCGGGGCCGCCACTTCGTCTGCCGCCATGGCAAGGCTGGGCATTACGATGGACAACAGGGCTCCTAGCCCTGCGAATTTACGCAGAGTCATATTGTTTTCTCCTGGGGCGTTGGGGTTTGTGGCGGCGTTTAAATCGCGTCGGTATCGGTTTCGCCGGTACGGATGCGAATCGCCTGTTCCAGATTGACCACGAAGATCTTGCCGTCACCGATCTTGCCGGTGTTAGCCGCCTTGGTGATCGCCTCGATCACCCGATCCAGATCCTTGTCGTCGATGGCCACGTCGATTTTCACCTTGGGCAGAAAATCGACCACATATTCCGCGCCGCGATACAGCTCGGTGTGACCCTTCTGCCGGCCGAAGCCTTTGACTTCAGTAACGGTAATGCCCTGCACGCCGATTTCGGACAGCGACTCGCGCACGTCGTCCAACTTGAACGGCTTGATGATGGCAGTGACTAGCTTCATGAAACTCTCTCCCGAATTGGTGGACTTGCCCCAGGAAAACAAACCCGACTCAAGTCTAAGCGCAGTGCCTGGCTTTGTAACGCATCGCTGACGCCAGCTAACCGCATCAGACGAAACTCCCCGCTTCGCCTGCCGCACTGCATTCGTCACAGCGACTGCATCAGTGCATGGGTCGAAGGTGACTAAGCAGAAACCTTGCCATCTCGCCAAAATCCCCTGATTTCAATCCCTTGGCCGCTGCCGCAAGCCATCCCGCGCAAAAGGCCCAGCGGATACGCACAACAACGGTGCGTCGCCGTCCGTCCGCCTGCGCGAAAAGCGTGCATCCCTGACCACGAGATTGACTATAGACACTGCGTGATACACTGCCGGCCATTGTTTCCAGGACATCCACCATGCTCGCGCCCAAAGACTTCCTCGACGCCCTGAGCGGCACCGCCTCCCGCCTGTTCAGCGGCGACACCCCGCTGCCGAAAGCCGAAATCGAAAGCCAGTTCAAGATGCTGCTGCAGAGTGCCTTCAGCAAACTCGATCTGGTCAGCCGTGAAGAGTTCGATAGTCAGATGGTTGTACTGGCCCGCACACGAGCCCGCCTCGAAAGCCTAGAAGCCAAGGTTGCCGAGATGGAAGCCAAGCTGACACCGCCCGCTGAATAATCCGCGCCCCCTGTAGGAGCTGCCGAAGGCTGCGATCTTTTGATCTCCAGCCCTTCAACCATCCCGGCAACGTCCTACAACCTGCACCACCGCCGTCCGATTGCGCCGAAAAGCCCAGGTTTCTAAGCTCATCCGATGCTGAATGTTCAGCACCGGGTTTGGCGACCTGGACAGCTTAAGGCGCACGACAACCATGATGGCGGCTACATTTACCGCCACATCGTTTCATGGCGGTTGTGCGTGGGAGACCTTCGGGTCTGCCGGGTTCCTTTTGCTCCGGTTCGCCAACCCGCGTACAACTGCCACCCAATCGTTTGGCGACGATTGAGGGCAGCCCCTTAAGCAAGAGGAACTGCTCAATGAATCAAGAAGAGACTTATCTAAAACCTTACATCTTCACCCGCCACAAACTCCCCCTCCACGCCCTCCTCATCCAGAACCAACCCTGGTTCTGCGCCCGAGACCTGAGCCGCCTGCTGCATATCTACCTCAACGAACGCATGCTGCGAAAACTCGATCCCGACCAATACCAGACCCGCAAAACCCTGATCCACAATCAAATCGAAAACACCCTGCTGATCAGCGAATCCGGCATCTACGCCCTCCTCGTCTACCACTACTGCCCCGAATACCGAGCGCTACGCGAATGGCTCACCCACCAGGTCATCCCCACCCTGCGCGACGCCCAACACCCCACCACAAACGAACGTCCACACCTGAGCCTGCTCAGTTGGCCGGACATGACGTTGAGTTTGTTGCACTGGAATAACCAGCCGTGGATTCGGTTGCAGGATGTGCCGTTGATGATGGTGGAACGGGAAGAGTCGAAGCGCCCAATGACGGGGCCATGGTGGAAAAGGGCTTCGCGGATGCTGCAATCGCTATAAGACCGCATGCCGGAGCTGAGCCCTGCGCAAATCGTAAGTCGACTGAAGATTCATCCAGAACTCAGGCGTGGTGTTGAGATGAATGGCAAGTCTGATTGCCAAGTCAGCGCAGATCCTCAGCTGGCATTTCACAAGCTTTTCGATCTCACTTTCGGGCCATTTCGTGGGCATGGCCAGATCCATGACAGTCATGCCCAACGGCTCCATGAATTCCTTATTCAGAACCTCGCCCGGATGAATCGGGCGCATACCATTGCGGTCCATTTTTCGCCTCCAGAGGCTGCATTGAACGACCAAACTGGAGCATCCGACTCCGCGATACAAGACCGTCGAAACCCTTTCGCCGACGTCCTACAACTATTAGGGCATGGCCCTACAAAAATCAGCGTCTGCGCCTGATTACGCGACCTTTCCTCCTTGTACTACGGTGACCAGCGAAGCATTTGTCACCCGAAAAACGAGGCCTCAATGAAAGACAAAAAGAGAAGGAAAAAGCTAGAAGAGATTGTTGGATATCACGCTGAAGCACTTCGGTTAGCCGGAGGTATTTCAGCCAATCAGCGTCGTTTTATTGAGGTAGCAGCCAAGTACGGTAAAGAACTCGAACCGGATGGTTGGTTGGCCGGGGGAGGAAGCCAAGTAAGAAATCCCGAAGAAGAAAACTAATGTGGCGCCTCTACTGAACGTGGAAGGGCACCTTGGCAACATCCAGTGAAGGTTTGCCCTCGGATCCGTGTCGCCTGGATTCGCTCTCCCAACTACCCTTAAAAAACCCGCAGGAAGCGGCTCCCCGATTCAGCTCAAGGAACGACCATGTCCCTCTCCATCGTCCACAGTCGCGCCCAGATTGGCGTGGAAGCCCCCGCCGTCACCGTCGAAGTTCACCTGGCCAACGGTCTGCCGTCGCTGACCATGGTCGGCCTGCCCGAGGCGGCGGTGAAGGAGAGCAAGGATCGGGTGCGCAGCGCGATCATCAATTCCGGGCTGCAGTTTCCGGCGCGGCGGATCACCTTGAATCTGGCGCCGGCGGATCTGCCCAAGGATGGCGGACGGTTTGATCTGGCGATTGCCTTGGGGATTCTGTCGGCGAGTGTGCAGGTGCCGTGTCTGACGCTGGATGATGTGGAATGTCTGGGTGAGTTGGCGCTGTCCGGCGCCGTACGAGCGGTGCGTGGCGTGTTGCCCGCGGCATTAGCGGCGCGCAAGGCGGGTCGTGCGCTGGTGGTGCCGCGGGCGAATGCCGAGGAAGCGTGTCTGGCCTCGGGTTTGAAGGTGTACGCGGTGGATCATCTGCTGGAAGCGGTGGCACATTTCAACGGGCACACGCCCGTCGAGCCTTATGTATCGGACGGCTTGATTCATGCCGCCAGACCCTATCCCGATCTCAACGAAGTGCAGGGGCAAATGGCAGCCAAACGTGCGCTGCTGATCGCGGCGGCGGGCGCGCACAACCTGTTGTTCAGCGGGCCGCCGGGAACGGGCAAGACATTGTTGGCCAGTCGATTGCCGGGACTGCTCCCGCCATTGTCCGAATGCGAAGCACTGGAGGTGGCCGCCATTCAATCCGTCGCCAGCGGCGTGCCGTTGACCCATTGGCCGCAACGTCCTTTTCGCCAGCCACACCACTCGGCATCAGGCCCGGCACTGGTCGGCGGCAGTTCGAAACCGCAACCCGGCGAAATCACCCTGGCCCACCACGGCGTGCTGTTTCTCGATGAGCTGCCGGAGTTTGATCGCAAGGTGCTGGAGGTGCTGCGCGAACCGCTGGAGTCCGGCCACATCGTGATTGCACGAGCCAAGGACCGCGTGCGCTTTCCAGCGCGCTTTCAATTGGTGGCAGCGATGAACCCGTGTCCCTGTGGATATCTCGGTGAACCAAGTGGCAAGTGTTCGTGCACGCCGGACATGGTTCAGCGTTATCGCAACAAGCTGTCGGGCCCCCTCTTGGACCGGATCGACTTACACCTGACGGTGGCGCGGGAGGCAACGGCGCTGAACCCTGCGGTCCAGCCAGGGGAAGACAGCGCCAGTGCCGCCGCGCTGGTAGCCCAGGCCCGCGAGCGACAACAGAAACGTCAGGGATGTGCCAATGCGTTTCTTGATCTGCCGGGGCTGCGTCGCCACTGCAAGTTATCCACAACCGACGAGACCTGGCTGGAATCAGCCTGTGAACGACTGACCTTGTCGCTGCGCTCGGCGCACCGACTTCTCAAGGTCGCCAGGACGTTGGCCGATCTGGGGCAGGAAGAAAACGTCCGGCGCGAGCACTTGGCAGAGGCGTTGCAATATCGGCCGGCAACACAGTGAGAATGACAGCGCTACTCGCAAATGGGCGGGGCAAAAAATAAACATCCGTGTCGATGGCCATAGACCGAGATGTGATATAACGGCGACGCTCTTTTTATTAGTTATCCGTCCATCGTCAAGACATAGAGCATTTTTCAGCGTGAAAATGGAGGCTGGACATCATGGAGAAGATATCTATTGCTTATCGGGCAAAGCCGTCAATCAACCAGTGTAGTCATTACTCAAGCCAAACTTGGCTTGCATGCGTTTACCTGGTCGTCAATTTAAATCCAGACAACTACAAAGTCCTTGCCCAGCATTATTACCCGGCTTGACATCGACCTTATTTAAACAAACTTTAAAAGCGCAACTTCATAATGAAAAACGTTTACTTGCTCAGCAACGTGGTGGATGGTGGCAAAACATATCTCGAGTATCTGATCCCCGCGCTCAATTCGCTTCGAGAAAAGTATAACTGTGTCGTACTCAATACTGATCGTACCGGCTTAAGCCGAGAGGAAGTCGAAGCCGTCCTCGATTTCCCGGTAAAGCAGGTTGGCAATGACTTCATTGCAAGCCTGAAATCGCAGGTTGTCATTTCAAATGATGCCTATGCCGGGCGCCTGCTGGACGATTCAAATTTTGGCATCTTCATCAGCCACGGCAATGTCGGCATGCCGACCAAAGACAAGTATTACTACGCAGAGCTGACTTCTTACTGGGATGCGATCATCGCTTCTTCCCGGTCGGGCTTTGATTTGATTACGGCCGGAATGCAGGCATACCGTCGCGACAGAAAGGCTCTGAAAACAATGCTGATCGATGGACTGGCGTTGCGTTCGGACATGCGCAAAACCAGCCCGGTGGCTACGCTGCCCGTGAAGATTCCGGGCATTTTTGAATCATCACCGTCTTCGAAAAAAACTTCCGACGACTATGTCGTAGGACTTCTGCCGACCCAACTGGGTATCTGCCCGAACGGGGCGACACTGTATGAAAACCTGCAGACCGTCATCAATGCAGTCAAATCGCAAATTCCCCACGCAAAATTCATCCTGCGTCCGTACATGGCCGAACTTTCCCATCCGACCGTAAAGGCCCTGTGCGAAGAACTGTCTGCCTATGACTGGATAACCATCGACAAGGCCGGCACCAGCAGCACGGCTTTCTACGCACAATGCGACACGGTCATCACCGATGCATCTACCGGTGGTGTTTCGTTCATGCTCAATACCTGCAAGCTGCCGATTTATTACGTGCCCTTTACCGAAGAAAACAATCTCACGGTCGACGCCTGGCTAAAGCAAATGGATAACCTGTTGCCAATTGCCAGAAGCAGCAATGAGCTCAGAGACATGGCGCTAGGGTTCAGCCTGCTGGCACGAGAAGACAGTTATTACATATACAACAAGTTCTACCAGGCACAATACAGCGACTTGCCCCTGCCTCAGGAAGTGTTCCACGACCTGATTGAATACCGGCACGAGTCGAAGTATTGCCCACTCTCGATTGACTCTTTCGGCGACATTAACGAGCGGGACAAACATTAAAATAAAGCACGCCAGCCCTCATGCGAGGAAACAGCCTGCCGATACACTCGAATCGAACACGAGTCAGAACACTATGAAATGTGATGCTGATGGACAGGTAATCTGGATTACGGGCCTTTCAGGTGCGGGCAAGTCAACGCTGGCCCGTGAACTCGTTGCCAGACTGCGTACTGAAGGACGATTGGTGGTCATGCTCGATGGCGATGAGTTGCGCGAAGTATTCGGCGCAGCCGCCGCCAACTCACAGAACCATGGCCGTGACGGACGACTGGCGCTGGCGATGCAATATGCCCACCTGTGCCGAATGATTGCCGCGCAAGGCCAGACCGTGGTGATTGCAACGATTTCGCTGTTTCGCGAAGTCCATGCATGGAACCGCGCCCACCTGCCCGGCTATTTCGAAGTTTATTTGAAGGTCCCGGTCGAGGAATTGCGTCGCCGCGACCCGAAGGGGATCTACCGTCGATACGATGCCGGGGAACTGCACAACGTTGCCGGGCTTGATCTGACCATTGATGAACCGCAAGCGGCAGACTGGCTTGTAGAGTTCGACCCGCAGCGCTCCAGGCAAACCCTGGCAGAAGATTTGATCAATAAAATTTATGGAAGGAACTGAGTATGAAAACCGAATGGGACTACACCACTCTGGCCGATGCCTATTTGAAGCGCCCTGACTACGCCGATGCCGCCATTGACGCCATGCTCTCGATCGCTGGCGCCGAGCAAGGCGACAAGTTCTGCGACGTCGGCGCGGGTGTTGCACACTTGACGCTGATGCTGGCCGCCCGTGGCCTGGATGTCACCGCGGTAGAACCCAACGATGCAATGCGCGCCAACGGCATCAAGCGCACCGCCGCGCTGGCCAATGTCAAATGGCACGAAGGCACCGGTGAAGTGACCGGGCAAGCGGCGCAGGCATTCGACATGGTCACGTTCGGCAGCTCCTTCAATGTCTGCGACCGTCAGCAGGCACTCAAGGAAACCGCGCGCATTCTCAAACCGCGCGGCTGGTTTGCCTGCATGTGGAACCACCGCAATCTGGAAGATCCGATTCAGGCGCGAATCGAAGCCATCATCAAAGAGCGCGTCGCCGGCTATGGCTACGGCACCCGTCGTGAAGACCAGACTGCCGTGATCGACGCCAGCGAGCTGTTCGGCCCGGTCGTGCATCTGGATGCGCGGGTCATCCACGAGCAATCCATCGCAGAGTGCCTGGAAGCCTGGCGCTCCCACGCCACGCTGGAACGTCAGGCGGGCGCGAAATTTCACGAAGTCATCAGCGCCATCGACGATTACCTGCAAAGCCTGCAGACGCCGTCGATCGAGATCCCGTACTCGACGAATATCTGGGTCGCTCAGCTGAGATAACGCCTGATGGCCCTGCATTTCTCTACCAAGGCCGGCACCTTGTCGCGCCTGCAAGGGCGGCTCGCGTCGGCACGCATTGCGCCGCTGCTCGCGTTTACCGTGGAGCAGTGGCACGCGGATCGGCGCGCCTGCATTCAGGATCTCCGCGGGCGGCTGCCTGCCCCCTCCTGGATCGTGCGCTCCAGCTGTGGCCGCGAGGACAGCGCCGAGGCTTCTTTCGCCGGCGCCTTTCTCTCGGTGCCGAATGTCGAAGAAGCAGGGCTTGAGTCGGCGGTTGAGCAGGTCATCGCCAGTTATGGCGAGACGCATCTGAGCGACGAGGTGCTGATTCAACCCATGCTCGGCAACGTGATCCGTTCCGGCGTGGCGTTTTCCCACGACCCGAATACCTGCGCGCCGTACCGTGTGGTGAACTGGTCGGAAGGTGACGACACCGCATCGGTCACCGGCGGCATGGGTGGACGGTTGTGGCAGCAGGCGGCGCACAGCCCCGTTTCACCGCCCGCAGCCCTCTCGCCGATCATTGCTTTGCTTGAGGAGCTGCTGGAGCTGTTCGGCGGTGGCCCCGTCGACTGCGAGTTCGCGGTGACGTGCGAAGCCGAAGGCGAGACCTTGTGGCTGTTGCAGGCCCGGCCGTTGATTCTGCCTGCCCGGGCAGAGTCCGAAGCCGCGCAGGCTGCCCGCCTGCAAAGTATCGAGCAGAAAATCGCTCGCGGCATGCGCCCGCATCCATTCCTGATCGGCCAGCGCACGGTCTACGGCGTGATGCCCGACTGGAACCCGGCAGAGATCATCGGTATCCGCCCCAAACCGCTGGCGCTGTCGCTGTATCGCGATCTGGTGACCGACTCCATCTGGGCTTACCAGCGTCACAACTATGGCTACCGCAACTTGCGCAGCTTCCCGCTGATGCCGCACTTTTTCGGTTTGCCATATATCGATGTGCGCCTGTCGTTCAACTCGTTCATTCCGGCAGACCTCGACGAGGGACTGGCCGGGCGACTGGTCGACTACTACATTGATCGGTTGCTGGCAGAGCCGACCCTGCACGACAAGGTGGAGTTCGAGATCGTTTTCTCCTGCTACACCCTGGACCTGTCGCAACAACTGGAGCGCCTGGCCAGTGCAGGCTTTTCCGCGCACGAACTGGAGGCCATCAGTTCCAGTCTGCGCAAACTGACTAACCGCATCGTGCATCCCAAGGATGGTTTGTGGCGCAGCGACGCCAACAAACTCGATGTGCTCAATGCCCGCCGCGAAGAGCTGCTGGCCTCCAACGCCGATCCGCTGGAGCGCATCTACTGGCTGCTGGAAGACGCAAAACGCTACGGCACCCTGCCCTTCGCCGGCCTGGCCCGTGCGGGTTTCGTTGCGGTGCAGATGCTCAGGTCACTGGTCAGCGTGGGTGTTTTCTCGCAAGCCGACTACGATGCGTTCATGGCCGGAGTCTCAACCGTCAGCGGTCAGTTGGCGCGTGATCGGGCGACACTCGACAAGACAACTTTCCTCGCACGCTACGGGCACCTGCGCCCCGGCACCTACGACATTCTGTCGCCACGTTACGATGAAGCACCGGAACTCTACTTCGACTGGGACCAGCGACCAGCAGCCCCCGAGCCACTGCAACCGTTTTCGCTGACGCTGCCACAGATGCGCGAGATCGTGAAACTGCTCGAGGCCCATGGCCTGCAACCGGATCCGGTAGGGCTGCTGGACTTCCTGCAAAACGGCATCGAGCTGCGCGAACTGGCCAAGTTTCATTTCACCCGCAACCTGTCGGATGCCCTCGCGCTGATCGCGCAAGTCGGCGCCGAGTACGGCATCGACCGCGAAGAACTGGCTTATTGCGATATCAGCGCCTTCCAGGAACTGCACGTTGCCGCTGCCGACCCAAAAGACGTGCTGCTGCGCAGCATCGAACAAGGCAAGGCGCGCTACGCAGAAACACTGAAGGTGTCCCTGCCACCCGTCATCACCTGTCCGGAAGATGTCTGGAGCTTCGAGTGGCCGGAAACGGCGCCCAACTTCATCACGCAAAAACGTGTGACGGCACCCGTGGTGCAATGCGATGACCGGGAAAAGCTGGCCGGGGCGATTGTCTGCATTCCCAACGCGGACCCCGGTTTCGACTGGTTGTTCGCTTATCCGATTGCCGGGCTGATTACCGCGTGGGGCGGAGCCAATTCGCACATGGCGATTCGCGCCGGTGAACTCGGCCTGCCGGCCGTCATTGGCGCTGGAGAAGTGCTTTACCGGCGCTGGTCGACAGCAGATATCCTGCATCTGGACTGCCCGGGCCGCAGGGTGGAGATGATGACATGAAGCGGGTCGCTGTCAGTCAGAGAGTGGACCTGCATCCGGAGCGCGGCGAAAGCCGCGATGCCCTGGATCAACGCCTGATCGACTTTCTGCTGGCAGCGGGGTTCATCCCCCTGCCGGTGCCCAACGGATTGTTCGATGCCGGCCTCGAACACTGGCTGGCCGCTGTATCGCCTCAGGCATTGCTGTTGTCCGGTGGCAATGACATCGGCCAGTGCCTGGCCCGCGATCTCACGGAGACACGCCTGCTCGATCACGCACGCTCGCGCAATCTGCCAGTGCTGGGCATCTGCCGCGGCATGCAGATGCTGGGGCATTGGGCAGGTAGCGAACTGAAAGCGGTCAGCGGGCACGTGCGCACCCGGCATCGCCTGTCCGGGGAGATCGTCGCCGAGGTCAACAGCTATCACAGCCAGTCTCTGGCCAGTTGTCCGCAGGACTTTGAAGTTCTGGCGCGCAGTGAGGACGGCGAAATCGAAGCGATCCGGCACCTGTCTCGCCTTTGGGAAGGCTGGATGTGGCACCCGGAGCGCGAGACGGACTTTGCATCCCACGATATTCAGCGCATTCGCCAGCTGTTCGGCGAAACCGATTCCACTCAAACAACTCAAGGGACCGATGTGTCGTGAAAGCCATTATCCTGGCTGCCGGACGTGGCAGCCGCATGAAAAGCCTCACGGATGATTGCCCAAAATGCCTGGTGGAGTTGCGTGGCAAGCCGCTGCTCGAATGGCAACTGGAGTCGTTGCGTGCAGCGGGTATCAGTGAAATCGCGGTGGTCACCGGCTACAAACGCGAATTACTGGCCGACCGCGGCCTGACCGAATTTCATAACCCTCGCTGGGCAGACACCAACATGGTGTCATCACTGGCCTGCGCCGAAGCCTGGCTTGAAGGCCAGCCGTGCATCGTCAGTTATTCGGATATTTTTTACAGCCCGGACGCCGTCAGGTCGTTGATGACCAGCGAAGCGTTGCTGGCCGTCACCTACGACCCCAACTGGCTGGAACTGTGGACCCAGCGTTTTGGCGATCCACTGCTGGATGCTGAAACATTCCGGCTCAATAGCGACAACACGCTGGCCGAAATCGGCAACAAACCGCAATCAGTGGGGGAAGTCGAAGGCCAGTACATGGGGTTGCTGCGCTTCACGCCCGCAGGTTGGGCAGAAGTCGTGCGGCTACGGGATGAGTTAACCTCAAGCCAGTGCGACAAGATGCACATGACCAATACCCTGCAGCGCGTCATCGACGCCGGTCGGGTAGCGATCCAGGCCGTTGCCTATTCAGGGGAGTGGGGAGAGGTCGACTCCAGCGAAGACCTCTCCGCGTACCAATAACCGGCACGCCGTATCAGCGGAAACGATCAACCTCGGAGCGCAGATCGGCGGCCAGCTTCTCCAGTTCCCTGGCGGTGACCGCCAGGTTGGAAACCACTTCTCGCTGCTCACTGTTGGCCAGCGCAATGCTCTGCAAATTGCTGCTCAGCAACGTCGCGGTACTGCTCTGCTCCTGAGTCGCCGTGGTGATTGCGGCAAACTGCTGCCCCGCCGAACGGCTCTGTTCATCAATGCGCGCCAGCGCCGACGCGACATTGGCGTTACGCGACAGGCCTTCCTGCATCAGCAGATTGCCCTGCTCCATGGTGCTGATCGCGTTGCCGGTTTCCTGCTGGATACTGTGAATCATGCCGGAGATTTCATCGGTCGCCTGACGGGTGCGCGATGCCAGATTACGCACTTCATCCGCCACTACCGCAAAGCCGCGACCTTGTTCACCGGCACGGGCCGCTTCGATCGCGGCGTTGAGCGCGAGCAGATTGGTTTGTTCGGCGATCGAGGTGATCACGCTGACGATGCCGCCGATTTCCTGGGAACGCTGACCCAATGTGTTGATCACGGTGGCGGTGGTGTTCAGCGCGCCGGCGATTTGCTCCAGAGAGGAAGACGCCTCGTCCATCGAGGTACGACCGATCTGCGTCTGCTGAGCGTTTTCCTGCGCCAGGCGCTGGGTGGCGCCCATGTTGTCGGCAATGTTCAGCGAGGTAGCACTGAACTCTTCCACCGCGCCGGCCATGCTGGTGATTTCACCGGACTGTTGCTCCATGCCTTCGTAGGCGCCGCCGGACAAACCGGACAGTGCCTGCGCACGGCTGTTGACCTCTTCCGAAGAGCGACGAATGTGCTCGACCATGGTCGACAGCGCCTGGCTCATCTGGTTGAACGCGCGGGACAGCTGACCGATCTCATCATTGCTCGACACGTTCAGACGCACGCTCAGATCACCGGCACCCAAAGCTTCGGCCTGCCGTACCAGATCGCTCAACGGCGCGAGTTTGCTGCGCAGCAGCCACACCACCGAACCCACCGCCAGCAACATCGCCAACAGGCTGCCGATCGCCAATTGCGTACCGACGCTCCAGGTCACCGCACGAATCTCGGCTTTCGGCATGCTCGCCACTACCGACCACGGGCCGCCGTCAAATGGTACGGCGATGCTGTAGAAGTCTTCCGAGGTATCGCTCCAGAACTCACCCTTGCCCGGTTTCGCAGCCAAGCCCTTGATCACCGGTACGGCTTGTTCCGGGGCCTGCACACCCGCCGGCGCCACCAGCCATTTATTCTGCTCGTCGAGCAACGCCAGCGACCCGCTCTGGCCGATGCGGAAACGCTTGAGATTGTCGAACTGAATGTTCTGCGCGTCGGTGTAGTCGAAACCGACGAACAGCACCGCAATCACCTTGCCGCTGCCATCGCGCACCGGGGTGTATTGAGTCATGTAGGAGCGATCGAACAACAAGGCGCGGCCGACATAACCCTGCCCCGCCATCAACTTCGCGTAAGCCGGGTGCGCGTGATCGAGCAAGGTGCCGATAGCGCGAGTGCCATCCTGTTTGGTCAGCGAGGTGCTGACCCGCACGAAGTCTTCGCCGCTGCGCACGAACAGCGTGGCGACGCCGGCCGTCATCTGCTTGAACTCGTCAACTTCCTTGAAGTTGTTGTTCAGCACTTCGCCGCCCAGGTGCAGGCCCGGGGTCTGGGTGCCGGCAACGGTCACCGGCTCACTCGGGTGAATGCTCAGACCTGCGCTGAAGCGCTTCTCGAACAACCCGCTCAGACGCTGGGTGCTTTCACGCAGCGTGCCGTGAAAGGTGCTCAGTTGGTCGGCCAGCAGCCGCGCCTCACTGGCCAAGTGCTCTTCACGGGTGGCGAGGTTGGCGGTATCCAGCGAACGCAGGGCGAACACCGTACTGCCGCTGATGACAATCGCCAGTATCACGGCGAGCGCGAGGCCCAGCTGCGAGGCGATCCGAGCGCGAGGTTGAGACATGGACAGCTCCTGGCCGAACTTGCCGATCCTCCTTGATCGCAGCTCGGATAATTTTCTAATGGGGGTGAATCGTGGAGACCGGCACGACGGTTCCACATGCACGTATTCGGCGGTAGAACCGAATACTTGAGCGATCAGTAGGGTTATGGCACAAGGCCGGCATTGTGGCGGCTCTAACGTTTCAGCTCAAGCGTGTTACAGCCGGCAGCGCCATGGCGCGGACTTCGCCTTGCAGGAAGTCGCTGAGGCGGCGCAAACGTTCACCTCCCGGACGGGTTTTTGGCCACACGAGGTAATAATTCAGGCCGCTGGCGACGGCGGTCGGCCACGGCAGACTCAAGCGTCCCTGCGCCACATCCTCGGCGACCATCAGCAAATCGCCCATCGACACGCCGTACCCACGAGCCGCCGCGATCATGCCCAACTCCAGGGTATCGAACACCTGCCCGCCCTTGAGCGAGACCTGATCAGACAGCCCCATGTGCTCCAGCCAACTGCGCCAGTCGCGGCGATCCGGTGTCGGGTGCAGCAACTCGGCGCTGGCCAGTCGCGCCACGTCCCAGGGCTGATCGTTCAGCAGGTTCGGCGCACCGACCGGAATCAGCTCCTCGGGAAACAGCTGGCTGGCCTCCCAGTCTGGCGGGAAATGTCCGTCGCTCAGAAGCACCGCACAATCGAACGGCTCATTGTTGAAGTCCACCGAATCCACGTCCATCCACGCGCTGGTCAATTGCACTTCGTTGCCCGGCTGCAAATGACGGAAGCGACTGAGCCGCGCCAGCAACCAGCGCATGGTCAGGGTCGACGGCGCTTTCATGCGCAGGATGTCGTCCTCGGCACGCAAGGTATTGCAAGCGCGCTCCAAAGCGGTGAACCCGTCACGGATGCCCGGCAACAGCATCCGCGCCGATTCGGTCAGTTGCAGATTGCGCCCGCTGCGGTGAAACAGCCGGCAGGCGAAATGTTCCTCAAGCGTACGAATATGCCGACTGACCGCACTTTGAGTGATCGACAACTCTTCGGCGGCGCGTGTGAACGAGCTATGCCGCGCCGCCGCTTCAAATGCGCGCAGGGCATACAACGGAGGAAGTCGACGGGACATGAACAAAGCTCCTGTTACGGGATACGGCCAATCTGTCGGCATCTTCTCAGGATGAGTTTTAATCATGCAACCCATCCTTTTTATCCCTTTGTGCAATCCCCTCCAAGCGCCGAGAATCGACGGTCCCTTGTTCCCTCTATTGATGAGTGGTGATGACCATGCAGCATCCTGTGCGTACCGAACTCTGGGCCATCCTGCGGCTATCGGGGCCGTTGATCGCTTCACAGTTGGCGCACATGTTGATGGTGCTGACCGACACCCTGATGATGGCGCGCATCAGCCCCGAAGCCCTGGCCGGCGGCGGGCTGGGCGCGGCGAGCTATTCGTTCGTGTCGATTTTCTGTATCGGCGTGATTGCGGCGGTCGGCACGTTGGTGGCGATCCGTCAGGGCGCCGGCGACATCATTGGCGCGGCACGCCTGACTCAGGCCGGATTGTGGCTGGCGTGGCTGATGGCGCTGGGTGCCGGGTTGCTGCTGTGGAATCTGAAACCGCTGTTGCTGCTGTTCGGCCAGACCGAAACTAACGTTACCGCAGCCGGACAATTCCTGATCGCCCTGCCCTTCGCCCTGCCGGGCTATCTGAGCTTCATGGCCCTGCGTGGCTTCACCAGTGCGATTGGCCGGGCGACCCCGGTGATGGTCATCAGCCTTGGCGGCACGGTGGCCAATTTCCTGCTCAATTACGCATTGATCACCGGTATGTTCGGCCTGCCGAAACTGGGCCTGATGGGCATCGGTCTGGTCACGGCGATTGTCGCCAACTGCATGGCGCTCGCGCTGGCCTGGCATATCCGTCGGCATCCGGCCTACGACGCTTATCCATTGCGTACCGGCCTGTCGCGGCCAAATCCCCAATACTTGAAAGAGTTGTGGCGCCTCGGCCTGCCGATTGGTGGCACCTACGCGGTGGAAGTCGGTTTGTTCGCCTTCGCGGCGCTGTGCATGGGCACCATGGGCAGTACGCAAATGGGTGCGCACCAGATTGCCCTGCAGATCGTTTCGGTGGCGTTCATGGTGCCAGCGGGCATGTCGTACGCGATCACCATGCGCATCGGCCAGCATTACGGTGCCGGACAATTGAACGTTGCGCGGATGTCCGGCCGGGTCGGGATCGCCTTCGGCGCGGTGGTCATGCTGGGTTTTGCCATGGTGTTCTGGCTGTTGCCGAATCAATTGGTCGGGTTGTTCCTTGATCACAATGATCCGGCGTTTGCCGAAGTGATTCGCCTGGCGGTGAGCCTGCTGGCGGTGGCGGCGTGGTTCGAGTTGTTCGACGGCACGCAGACGATTGCCATGGGCTGCATCCGTGGGCTCAAGGATGCCAAGACCACGTTCTTGGTCGGGCTCGGTTGCTATTGGCTGATCGGTGCGCCGGCGGCGTGGTGGATGGCGTTCCACCTGAACTGGGGGCCGACGGGGGTGTGGTGGGGATTAGCGTTGGGGTTGGCGTGCGCGGCGGTGAGTTTGACGCTGGCGTTTGAGTGGAAGATGAAGCGGATGATTCGGCGTGAACCTGCATCCTCAAGTCACTACACGGTCGCGCAGCCTGACTGAGATCCCTTGTAGGAGTGAGCCTTTGTGGCGAGGGGATTTATCCCCGATGGGTGGCGAAGCCGCCCCAAAACCGGCAGCTGGGGTTTATAAGATGTTCCCAGTGCTAAGGTTTTGCGACTGCTTCGCAGCCGATCGGGGATAAATCCCCTCGCCACAATGTTGTTCCAAATTGAGTTATGGAGTTAGCTCACGACTTCCAGTGCTGGGTGCTGACTCGATCCGAAGGTCAGGTACGCCACTAGCTCCGCCAACGGCAGCGGCTTGCTGATCAGATAGCCTTGCACCTGATCGCAGCCAAACCCGCGCAGCAATTCGAGCTGCTCCGGCGTTTCCACCCCCTCCGCCACCACCTCCAGATGCAGGTTGTGCGCAAGATTGATCATCGCGTGCACCAGTTTGCGGTTTTCTTCGCGCTGTTCCATGCCGCCGACGAAGCTCTTGTCGATCTTCAGCAGAGTGATCGGCAGGCTGTTGAGGTGCACGAACGATGAGAATCCGGTGCCGAAGTCATCCAGCGAAAAGCGCACGCCAAGACGGCCGAGGGCGTCCATGGTCTGTTTGACCAGATCGCTGCGGCGCATCACCGCTGTCTCGGTCAGCTCGAATTCCAGCCACTGCGCCTCGACACCGCGCTCGGCAATCAGACGGCTGAGGGTCGGCAGCAATTGGCTGTCCTGAAACTGACGGAAGGACAGGTTGATCGCCATGTGCAGCGCCGGTAAACCGTGCTCGCGCAGGGCCTGCATGTCGCGCAGCGCACGGGAAATCACCCAGTAGCCCAGCGGCACAATCAAGCCACTCTGCTCTGCCAGCGGCACGAATTCGCTTGGCGGCAGCAAGCCACGCTCACTGTGACGCCAGCGCACCAAGGCTTCGAGGCCGACGATCTGGCCGTCTTCGAGATTCAGCCGTGGCTGGTAATGCAGCTCCAGCTCATCGCGACGCAAGGCCCGGCGCAGCTCGCTTTCGAGGTCGGCCATGCTCCGTGCGTTGCGATTGATGCGTTCGTTGAAGATATGGAAGGTGCAGCCCTGGGTGCTTTTCGCTTGCTGCATGGCGATGTGCGCGTGCCACATCAGCGGGTCGGCGCCACCCTGTGCGCGGGCATGGGCAATACCAAGGCTCGAACCGATCAACAGGCTTTCGCCGTCGACCCAATAAGGTTCGGCCAAGGCTTCGGTGATGCGTTCGGCCATCCACTCGGCGCGTTGCGGTGCGCGGCGGGTGTCGATCAGCAGGGCAAACTCATCGCTGCCGAGGCGCGCCAGTTGATCGCCGGCCTCCAGCTGGCTTTTCAGCCGCGAGACGACTTGCAGAATCAAGCGGTCGCCGGCCTGATGGCCGAGGGCGTCGTTGGCGTGACGGAAATTATCGAGGTCGAGATGCCCGAGCGCCAGGCCACGACCATCGCCTTCGGCAAGGCGCGCGGTGAGCAAGGTCTGGAAGCCCTGACGGTTGGCGATACCGGTCAGCGGGTCCTGTTCGGCAAGACGTTGCAGGGTGTTTTCGAGAACGCCGCGTTCGCGCACATGGCGCAGGCAACGCCGCAGCATGCCGGCATCGAGCGCGTCGAACACCAGCCAGTCACTGACGCCAACGGGCGCGGTCTCGGGTTCGTGTTCCAGCAGCAATACCGTCGGCAGGCTGCAACGACCGGGCGCCGGCTGCAACGCCGGAAGGGTCAACAGCACCGCATGGCGGTTGTCTTCGAACAAACTGCTGACCGACTCCCAGCTCGGCGCGCTGATCAGCACCGCCGCGCTCCCCATCGGAGCCAGACACTCACGCAATAACGCTGTCCACGCTGGCTCTTCGGCCAGTAGCAGCAAACGCAAGGGTTCGACAGGCGTAGACAAGCTAGCTCCCTAGACTCTGCAATGGTGTGGGCGGGGCATTATGCCGTTGCGCAGTTCAATGACCAAATGACAACGGTTATCAAAACGTTATTTTGTGTCACGAATGAGAACATTAGTCGCAAAATCTCCGCGCATCCTCCGCGAAAGTAACAAAACCGGCAAATTTGAATCGCGTGGTGCGTCACAAGTCGGACAGAGCAGCACAATTCTCTGAGCCTGTTAAAATGCCGGCCCATTTCGTCAACGACTCCCGAATTTTCGTATGTCCCGACTCAATCCCCGGCAGCAAGAAGCCGTGAACTACGTCGGCGGCCCTCTATTGGTGCTCGCCGGTGCTGGCTCCGGCAAGACCAGCGTGATCACGCGCAAGATCGCGCACCTGATCCAGAACTGCGGCATCCGCGCCCAGTACATCGTCGCCATGACCTTTACCAACAAGGCCGCGCGCGAGATGAAGGAGCGGGTCGGCACCCTGCTGCGTGCCGGCGAAGGTCGCGGCCTGACGGTTTGCACCTTCCACAACCTGGGCCTGAACATCATCCGCAAGGAACACGCGCGGCTGGGCTACAAACCCGGTTTCTCGATCTTCGACGAGACCGACGTCAAAGCCCTGATGACCGACATCATGCAGAAGGAATACGCAGGCGACGACGGCGTCGACGAGATCAAGAACATGATCGGCGCCTGGAAAAACGACCTGATCCTGCCGCCGCAAGCGCTGGAGAACGCGCGCAATCCGAAAGAACAGACTGCCGCGATCGTCTACACCCACTACCAGCGCACGCTCAAGGCGTTCAACGCGGTGGACTTCGACGACCTGATCCTGCTGCCGGTAAAGCTCTTCGAAGAGCACGCCGACATTCTCGAAAAGTGGCAGAACAAGGTGCGCTACCTGCTGGTCGACGAATACCAGGACACCAACGCCAGCCAGTACCTGCTGGTGAAAATGCTGATCGGCAAGCGCAACCAGTTCACCGTGGTGGGCGACGACGACCAGTCGATCTACGCCTGGCGCGGCGCACGGCCGGAAAACCTGATGTTGCTCAAGGACGACTATCCGTCGCTGAAAGTGGTGATGCTGGAGCAGAACTACCGCTCCACCAGCCGCATCCTGCGCTGCGCCAACGTGCTGATCTCGAACAACCCGCACGAATTCGAAAAGCAGCTGTGGAGTGAGATGGGCCACGGTGACGAGATCCGCGTGATCCGCTGCCGCAACGAAGACGCCGAAGCCGAGCGCGTGGCCATGGAAATTCTCAGCCTGCACTTGCGCACGGACCGCCCATACAGCGATTTCGCGATCCTTTATCGCGGCAACTACCAGGCCAAGCTGATCGAGCTGAAGCTACAGCACCACCAGGTGCCGTACCGTCTGAGCGGTGGCAACAGTTTCTTCGGCCGTCAGGAAGTGAAGGACCTGATGGCCTACTTCCGCCTGATCGTGAACCCGGACGACGACAACGCCTTCCTGCGGGTGATCAACGTGCCGCGCCGTGAAATCGGCTCGACCACCCTGGAAAAACTCGGCAACTACGCCACCGAACGCAAGATCTCGATGTACGCCGCCACCGACGAAATCGGCCTTGGCGAACACCTCGACAGCCGCTTCACCGATCGTCTGGCGCGCTTCAAGCGCTTCATGGACAAGGTCCGCGAGCAGTGCGCCGGCGAAGACCCGATCTCGGCGCTGCGCAGCATGGTCATGGACATCGACTACGAGAACTGGCTGCGCACCAACAGCTCCAGCGACAAGGCTGCCGACTACCGGATGAGCAACGTCTGGTTCCTGATCGAGGCGTTGAAAAACACGCTCGAGAAGGACGAAGAAGGCGAGATGACCGTCGAAGACGCCATTGGCAAACTGGTCCTGCGCGACATGCTCGAGCGTCAGCAGGAAGAAGAGGACGGCGCCGAAGGCGTGCAGATGATGACGCTGCATGCGTCCAAGGGTCTGGAATTCCCCTACGTGTTCATCATGGGCATGGAAGAGGAAATCCTCCCGCACCGTTCCAGCATCGAAGCCGACACCATCGAAGAAGAACGCCGCCTGGCCTACGTGGGCATCACCCGCGCCCGTCAGACCCTGGCCTTCACCTTCGCTGCCAAGCGCAAACAGTACGGCGAGATCATCGATTGCGCGCCCAGCCGCTTCCTCGATGAGCTGCCGCCGGACGATCTGGCGTGGGAAGGCAACGACGACACACCGACCGAAGTCAAAGCCGTGCGCGGCAACAACGCATTGGCCGATATACGCGCGATGTTAAAGCGCTAGAATTGACCACTTTTTACTAGACCTTCGGCGCTCAAAGCGCCAAATGAGGACAGCTTCATGGAAGCATTGCAGCAGAAAATCCGCGAACAAGGCATTGTGCTTTCCGACCAGGTCCTGAAGGTCGACGCCTTCCTGAACCACCAGATCGACCCGGCCCTGATGAAGCTGATCGGCGACGAATTCGCCACGCTGTTCAAGGATTCGGGCATCACCAAAATCGTCACCATCGAAGCTTCGGGCATTGCCCCGGCGATCATGACCGGTCTGAACCTCGGCGTGCCGGTGATCTTCGCCCGCAAGCACCAGTCCCTGACCCTGACCGAAAACCTGCTGTCGGCGACTGTTTACTCTTTCACCAAGCAGACCGAAAGCACCGTCGCCATCTCCCCGCGTCACCTGACCAGCAGCGACCGCGTGCTGATCATCGACGACTTCCTGGCCAACGGTAAGGCGTCGCAAGCGCTGATCTCGATCATCAAACAGGCTGGCGCGACCGTGGCCGGTCTGGGCATCGTCATCGAGAAGTCGTTCCAGGGCGGCCGTGCCGAGCTGGACTCGCAGGGTTATCGCGTTGAATCGCTGGCTCGCGTGAAATCGCTGAAGGATGGCGTCGTTACCTTCATCGAATAATCCAGCCTCACCGCAGCCCCCCTGTAGGAGTGAGCCTGCTCGCGATGGCGGTGTATCAGCTGATATTTTCGTCAGCTGATACACCGCCATCGCGAGCAGGCTCACTCCTACAGTTGTTTTGGGCCAGGCAGTTATTGCGCGGTGGCCTTCAGGCCGGTAAGGAGCAGGCGCTGGAAAAGGTCTTCCTTCAGGCCTTCCGGGTTCGTGAGCTGCATCCGCTCCAGATGCTCTGGATACAACGAAGCCTCCGGTGCATCCAGCGCTGCTTTGCCCAGCTCCAGAATCTCGGTCAGCTTGAACTTGCTCTTCAGCCAGTTCAGCGCCCGCAGCAAATCCCTCTCTATCACTGTGAAATCACAGCCCAGCGGATACTCCGGAAACAGATGCGGATGCTTCTCTGCAATTGCCTGCAAACGTTGCGGCGTGTTCTCGGCAAATCGCGGATCGATGCGGAAACCCTTCGGCAATTTACCAACCTTCTGCGCCTGCTCGATCAGCCCCGGCTGGAAGCGTGAGTCGCTGATATTGAGCAACGCCTCAATGACCGCCGCGTCGGTCTTGCCGCGCAAATCAGCAATGCCGTATTCGGTGACCACGATATCGCGCAGATGCCGTGGAATCGTGCAATGGCCATATTCCCAGACGATGTTGGAACTGACATCGCCACCGGACTCACGCCAGCTGCGCAGAATCAGAATCGAGCGCGCATCGTGCAGCGCGTGGCCCTGGGCGACGAAGTTGTACTGCCCGCCAACGCCGCTGAGCACCCGCCCGTCTTCCAGTTGATCGGCCACGCCCGCGCCTAGCAGAGTCATGGTGAACACGGTGTTGATGAACCGCGCATCAAGCCTTTGCAGGCGCTTGAGTTCCTCCTGACCGTACAGCTCGTTGATGTAGCTGATGCGGGTCATGTTGAATTCGAGGCGCTTGCTCTGCGGCAGCTCGCGCAGGCGCTCGTAAAAACTGCGCGGGCCGAGGAAGAAACCGCCGTGCACCGAGATGCCATCGATTTGCGCCGCTTCATCGAGAGTGCCGGCATTGGCCTGTTCCTGCGTCTGCACGTCGGGGTAGACCTTGCGCCGGATGATCCCGGCGTCCGCCAGCACCAGCAGGCCGTTGACGAACATTTCGCTGCAACCGTACAGGCCTTTGGCGAACGGTCCGGTGCCACCCTCGCGCTCGATCAACTGCGCCCACTGGCTGAGGTTTATGTCGTTGAGCAACGCTTGATAACCGCCATTATCGGCCTGACGCGCGAGCAATGCTGCAGTCAGCGCATCGCCCATCGAGCCGATGCCGATCTGCAACGTACCGCCGTCGCGCACCAGCGTACTGGCGTGCAGACCGATGAAATGATCCTGAAAACCGACCGGCATGTTCGGTGTGGAAAACAGCGTGCTGCTGTCCTTCGCGTCGATCAGCAGGTCGAAAGTGTCGATGTCGACCTCGGCATCGCCAGGCATGTACGGCAGATCGGTGTGCACCTGCCCGACCAGCAGAATCGTCTCCCCAGCCTCACGGCGTTTGGCGATCATCGGCAACAGGTCGAGGGTGATGTCCGGGTTGCAACTCAGGCTTAGACGATCAGGATGTTCGCTACTGCTGGCGAGCAACTGCGCCACCAGATTCAGCCCGGCGGCATTGATGTCGCGGGCGGCGTGGCTGTAGTTGCTGCTGACGTAATCCTGCTGGGCCGGCGCGCTGTTGAGCAGGCTGCCCGGCTGCATGAAGAACTGCTCGATGCGGATATTGGCGGGCAGGCTGTCGCGTTGCAGATCGGCGAGGAAATCGAATTCGGGGTAATCACCGAAGACACGCTCGACGAAGGGCTCGATGAAGCGCTTCTGCAGACCGTCGCCCAGGCTCGGCCGCCCCAGGCAGAGCGCGGTGTAGATCGTCAGTTGCCGTTCGGGCAGGTCCTTGATGCGCCGGTACAGCGCGTTGACGAAATGATTGGGCTTGCCCAGCCCCAGCGGCAAGCCCATGTGGATATGCACCGGCAACCGTGCGAGCACGTCGTCCACTGCCTGGTCGATCGAACACAACTGCACCATCTGAAGCCTCCCGCCCGTTCCGTGAATAGAGGTAGACCGAGCTTGCCGGGGATTTACTTCAGAGGGAAGGCAATTACTGCGAAAAAAATGAAATAGGCGAGAGTGGTGTTTGGTGCAAGCACATCCAGAAAACTTTCAACAATAACAATGAATTAAAAACACCAAGAGAATCATCGTACAAACCTGCAGCTTATTTCCTACATTGGTTCGAATTTAATCATGCAGAACTTCAAGACACTTCTGAATTGAAGTTATTTGAGTCACAGCTAGCATTAAAACGTAACACTTCATTAGCAACCAATGCCTTTAGGCTAAACATAAATTTATGAGGAAAAGTTATGGAAATCGACTTCTTAGCAATCCGTAGTACACGGGCACGCATTTTAAATTCAAGCGCACCTATTTCAACGTTGGCAATTCAAGCATTCAGCAACTTGAGTGCAGCCAGCAGTGGCTCGCGCCCATGCACTAGTTGCTGTTCACAATGTTGGCAGGGATGCTGCTACGCGACTTACATGTAGTTATGAGTCAGGGGCGGTCAATACGTGCCGCCCCTCTTACTTTCTTTAGGAATTTTACATTGAAAACGCCGATTGAGTTTTTAAC
The DNA here is from genome assembly GCF_058786735.1 of Pseudomonas sp. FW305-7. Taxonomy (NCBI): domain Bacteria; kingdom Pseudomonadati; phylum Pseudomonadota; class Gammaproteobacteria; order Pseudomonadales; family Pseudomonadaceae; genus Pseudomonas; species Pseudomonas sp. FW305-7. The sequence continues at coordinate 341,459 of NZ_JBYSZA010000002.1, read as the reverse complement.
TGAACCCTTGAACTCCAACCGAAGCCTTACCACTGACTGCCCGGTATGGCCATACCTGTCTTACTATATTTATCATATCGAAAAGAAACTTCCAAAAGCATCCGGAAACACCCTGAAAACTCAGTCAGTTATTATCAGTGGCTTCGCAACCAACCTAGCAGCGAGAATTACCAACGCAGCTAATAATGTTCTAATCACTGAAAAACAAATATTTGAAAAATCCATCATCGGCCAAGAGATGGAAACTTCCCTTTACTTCAAGTTAGTTAGCGAAAATAAAAACTATCTCACCGAGATTATTAAAGCCTATCCGGAGCTAGATCGAGTCCTCACCAAAATATCACAAAATTTTGTCGAATTTACGTTACAGCTTATTACTGACTTGATAGATGACAGGCAGGAGATTAACGAAGTATTCAATATTGGAGCTGACGTCAATCTTTCCGCAATTGATGTCTCGGCTGGCGAAACGCATTATGGATCGAGGACCGTCTGCACGCTTTCCTTTAACTCCATAAAACTAGTTTATAAACCAAGAAATCTTAAACTTGAAGCGGAGGCATCCGGTCTTCTACTGTCTTTGAGCAGAGCCGCCGACACTGTTTTTTGCGGATGGAAAATACCAGTTTACTTGGTGAAAAAAGAACATGGATGGTCAGAGCATACACCTCAAAAGCAGGCAGAAACTGAAGAAGATGTACGGCAATACTTTAAAAGGGCAGGGTTTTTATTAGGTTATTGCACTGCTTTTATGGCTGCTGACATTACATCTGACAATCTGATTGCACATGGAGCAAGCCCTATACCAATTGATCTGGAGACAATTTTTTATAGCACATTAAACATTGAGACAATCCCGAGAGAAGTCCGATGGAATGTGACACAAACAAGTATTCTTCCGAATTGGACTTGGAAAGGCACCGATGGCATCGGTGTAGACTTGAGCGCGTTGGGTGGATTATCAGAGCAATATGTCAGCCTAAACCTGTATCAGCACTTAGAAGACGAAACAGGTCACAGCCAGTTTGGAATGGACGGAGTTAAAATCTATCCAAATCAGAACGTTTTGTATCTTAATGGGAAACCCGCACAGCCGTGGGATTACGAAAAAGAAATTATTGAGGGCCTAAATGCACTATTTCTTATATTGACCAATGAACAAACACTAATTTTTGAAAAGATTAAATCTTTTAGAGGTCGACAAAACAGGTACATTCCCAGACCGACCGCGACATATCACTACGCAATTCAATGTTCCCTGCATGCAACCTTAATGCGCTGCACTGACAAACGAACGGCCTTTCTGGAAAACATCCTTAATAACGACACAGCCCCCGCGATAGGTTTTCTTGACGCGGAGGTCTCAGCCTGCTTGGATCTGGACATACCTTTTGCTCGAGGACAAGCCGGTATTCTTGAGTTCTACGAACCCAGTTACAGCGGTTCAGGGCACCTCGATAGCAATGATTATATAAACGGAATAGATAACAGCATCCAATACATAAAAACCTTGGACAAAAACAGAATTGCATTTGAAGAAAAACTAACTTCAAATACCCTCTTAGCAATGAAAAATATGTATGAGCACGGAAATAAACTCACGGACCACTCCTTCAAACAACACGACGACGTGAAAGACGCCCGCTATTCGAATATTGACGAAATTATTAACAAAATCAGAGCGTCATCGAAAATCAACGCATGCTTGATCAATGAAATGTTACGTACCGAAATTTCGAGTAACGGACTCTGGCTAGGTTTTCACTCATCACCTGGTGGCTATATGGAATTCTCGGAGCTAGGAGATGATTTCTATTACGGGTTGTCCGGTATTCTTTATGGCTGCGTAGTGGCGGCCAGTCATAGTAGCGCCATAGATAAAACCCTGGTAACCGAACTACTCAATCATTGCCACAGTAGAGTAGTTAAAAAACTGACACATAAGGGTACGCACCTAGGGGGCTTTCACTTCGGTCTATCGTCTGCAATGATTCCGCTCCTGATAGCCTTAAATTATTTTGAGGATGAAAGGCAAAACCAACTGCTACAACTGTATAAAAAATATGTTGAAGACGTACTGACAGACCCGTGGTGGCAAAAATATTTTTGGGGTTCTGACTTTCTATCAGGCATGTTCGGCACTCTAAATGTACTCACACTGCTATTCGACCTTACCAAAGATTTATCGTTTTCCGATTTAGCTAGCTCCTTATACGAAAAAATAGAGACCGAACTCACTTTTATATCTGGAAGAAGACTAACCACATTCGACAATGCAATTACAACGAGAAGCGACGCTTTATTGAGTGGTCTATCTCACGGAATAATGGGATGCGCATACTCATTATTTTATTTTAATAACGTGATCGCAAAAAAAGATTCAATCCACGAATTATTCCTAGGATTTCTGTCTTGGGAGCTTAACGAATATGATGAGTCAATTGAAAATTGGCGTGACTACAGAAAACGCTCGGAATCAAGCGCCGGCGAGTTTGCGTGGAGCCACGGTTTACCTGGAAATTATTTGGCTATCAGCTATTTCGCAAACAATGGAGTCCAGCCCGCGCTAGATTTCTTGGAAAGGCACCCACCCAAAGCTGCATTCTCATATTCGAATCTCGAAAAGAGAAAGAGACCCGTCAATGACTCTTTATGTCATGGTGCTTACGGGATTCTGAATATCATGAAAAAGATCTCACCCGAATCGTTGCTCGATCCACAAGTTTTTCTATGGTCGAATATCATCAATTTAAGCGAACAAGACTCAAGAGTCTTGAGAACAAAAACTGCCGATCCATTAGGATTATGGATCGGGCGCGTGGGTTCACTACTCGGTTCCATTGGTTTGATTGACCGTAACTACGAGTTTCCATTTCTTCCGCACCAAATGGAATTTATCAAACCATGAAAAGCAACTTCATACTTTGCTGCTTTGGCCTGGGCGTCTCAGTTCTAACAAGCGCATCGCCCTACCTAATCGGTAATTCAATTAATTTGTATCTATCCCAAGATCGCCTATATTTATATGCACTCGCAGGCGCTTCGCTTCTTATCATCGCGACGCCTCCCTTGAAGCTAGCAGCTAACATGTATCTACAAAGGACTGCTGCCAAGACAAGATATACTCTGAAAAGGAAAATCCTAACGCACCTGCGAAGCAAGGCATCCACACACACGAGAAACCAGGGTGAACAGATCGAACTCATAGACGGTGATGTTGACGGCTCGATGTATCTTTACCACTCGGTATTCTTTGACACTTCACTCAACTTCAGCATCATAATCTTCGCACTGATTATAACAGCTCAGTATCATCCACTTCTGGCGCTACCCCCCCTTGGCGGTCTGCTATATGCCTCAGCTGCATATTTTATAACCCGGAAAAAGAGCGAAACCCTTTTTGAAGAATACGTACAAAAAAACACCGTTGCAATCGGGGCAATCTGTGCGCATGTATGCGATGCAAAACCATACAACGATAGAGTCAAGCTGGACATCAAAAACATTGAGCGCCTCGCTTTTCGCTCAAATCTGAAAGCATCATTTTTCGAATCAATTTCAGGAATCTGTTACTTGATAGCGATAGTTTTTTTATTCTTGATATCTGCTCATTTAATAAGTGAACGCGCTTTGACAACAGGCGCTATCTTTGCCTCCGCCATCTACCTCGAACGCGTGCTCAGCCCAACTATGTCGCTTATATCCATTTACTACTCAAGCAGAGAGGCCTCTTATCGCCGCAACCGAATTCTGAGCTATAAACTACAGTACGGGGGGCGTTGAATTATGCTTATGTGCTTGCAGAAAAACGTGGCATTATTTTTGTTTTCAACAATGTGCCTGACTTTAGCAGCTGCATGTCAGTTGCTAATACCTTCGATCGTGGCAGAGGGACTTACTGCTCTCAGCAGTGGTGCTGTAAGCACTAATCTGTATTTCATTCTCACCGCTGTTTTTTTATCAAAACTCGCGACGCAAACTCTGGGCAGCTCCATCGCGGCGCTCATGGAAGCGAAATCTCGCTTTTCACTCATCAATTTCATTGTGCATGATGAAAGACCTTGTCCATTAAGCTGTCGCGTGACGATGATCAAAGAAGATGCCGAGAAAATTGCTTCAGTCCTTCATGACTCAATTCATCTGGCAGGATCTTGTATTCTGACATTTGCCACAGCCTATATCTTACTTCGTGAAAACGCTTATTTTTTCATCCCCCTGACATTTATCATTGTGTTGACCTGTGTGCAGTTAAAATTTGTCAAACCACAAATCCAGAGTCTGTATAAAGCAGAAATGATCAATGAAGACCTGTACAAGGAGTCGCTCATCAGCACTTTCAGTTCACCCACAACTGATGAGCAAAGTTATCAGGCACTTATCAGCAGTAGTAATGAATGTTTAAGGAACACAATACTAGCACGCTACAAATATCAAAAAGCCAACGCCATTCAGTGCTTCTGGCCGGAAATGGCTATCTCGGCCGGGACAGTATCGGTCATCATTTTTAGCGCCACTGCGACGCCGGAGTTATTCGGCGAGCGTCTTATTGCCTATCTTGGCTACGTCGGGATTTTTACCATGGCTAGCACGAGTTCGATAAGACTTGGCATCACGATGATTGGAGTAAAGGTATCCGTAGGTAGAGTATTCAGGGGGCACCAATATGAATGATTTATTCATCCAGCAGATACGCCTGAAACCAGACAGGGTAGCGGCTCATTTTCTACGCGGCCTTTTTCCGCTTCAATTCAGTAACAGAATTACCGTATTTATCGGTGAAAACGGTTCTGGAAAATCCACGCTGCTTGAAGCACTTGCCATCAATTTAGGATGCAATCCAGAAGGTGGCGGGAAGAACTTCAACTTTTCGACCGAGAATACTCACTCGGAGTTACACGAAACTCTGAGGCTATCAAAAGGTTATCGAAGGGAGAAGGATGTATTTTTCTACAGAGCCGAAACCTTTTATAACTTGAACACTGCGATTCGCAAGCTTGATCAAGAGACAAGCTTTGATCCCGAAATAAAGACCTATTATGGCGGTGTGGATCTGCATTGCATGTCTCATGGCGAAGCAATGGAGGCACTGTTTCAACACCGGTTCAAAGCTCAGGGGCTGTATGTTCTTGACGAACCGGAAGCGTCGCTATCTCCATTGAGGCAATTGGTATTTATCAACCGCGTAATGGAGCTATCGCGCAAAGGCGCACAGTTCATCATTGCTACTCACTCACCTCTCATTATGTCGATCCCGGGATGTGATCTGAGACAGATATCGGAAGGGCGTTCCGAACCAATAGCCCCGGTAGATACTGATGCTTATGCTGTGTACAAAGCTGTGCTTAATTCTTCCGGCGCCTATATCGCGAAAAACATGCAGTGAGATGGCAGACACAAAAAAACCGTCCGAAGACGGTTTTTTTCATCAGAAGCGCGCCTTACTTCAGGCCGGACATCTTCTGGATTGCGCCCTTGAGCTCGTCATCCGAGCAATCGGCGCAGGTGCCTTTCGGCGGCATGGCGTTGATGCCGGTGATGGCTTTGGCCAGGATGCCGTCGAGACCGCCTTGGTGATCGGCGCGGTCTTTCCAGGCTGCCGTGTCACCGATTTTTGGTGCGCCCAGCAGGCCCGTGCCGTGGCAAGCGTTGCAATGTTTGGCAATCACTTCGTCCGGGGTTTTCGCACCGCCACCGCCGCCGGCAGTTGCAGCCACTTCCATCCCCTTGCATTCCTGCCCTTGAACACACACCTGGCCAACCGGCTCGAGGCGTTTGGCAATGTCGTCATTCGTCGCAGCTTGAGCGCTGACAGCCCAGAGGGCCAGTACGGTTGCTGGTGCGGCCAGCATTTTCATAATTAGGTTCACGCGTTCACCCTCAATGGTGGCTATTCACGCCTGCGGCCACGGTTCGCAGGCGGGCGGAAGTATAGCGGGTAGCCCGCCACACTGAAACAACCCCATAGTCGAAGGGGTTATACCGCACGGTGGAAAAACTCGTTGGATGCCTTCGCCGTCATGGCTTGGCGCCTCTATCTTTAAAAATTCGCCGGCGTGGCTGCGCTGATTAGTCGCGCAGGCGCGTCGAACGGATTACGGAAACGATGCGGCTTGGTACTTTCAAAGTAGTAGCTGTCGCCGGCTTCGAGAATAAAAGTTTCCAGCCCCACCACCAGTTCCAGACGACCTTCGACCAGAATCCCGGTTTCCTCGCCCTCATGGGTGAGCATTTCTTCGCCGGTATCGGCGCCCGGCGGGTAGATTTCGTTGAGAAACGCGATAGCCCGGCTCGGGTGTGCGCGGCCGACCAGCTTCATGGTCACGGCGCCGTCGGAAATGTCGATCAGCTCGTTGGCCTTGTAGACGATCTGGGTCGGGACTTCCTGCAGGATTTCTTCGGAAAAGAACTCGACCATGGACATGGGAATGCCGCCCAGAACTTTTCTCAGCGAACTGATCGAAGGGCTGACGCTGTTCTTTTCGATCATCGAAATGGTGCTGTTGGTGACGCCCGCGCGTTTGGCGAGTTCACGCTGGGAAAGCCCTTTGAGCTTGCGGATCGATTGCAGTCGTTCACCGACGTCCAAGGCTGGAGCCTCCAGAGTGTTGTAGAAATATTGAGCGTTATCATGGCGACAGCGTTCAGTATTTACAACACTCGGGACCCGTCGCAGCCTCAAGCCTCGGAATAGAGCCTTGGCACTCGACGCAGGTTGCAGAAGATCTGGTAGGGAATGGTGTCGGCCCACTGCGCGACTTCGCTGGCGAGGATGTTTTTGCCCCACAGCTCGACGGTCGAACCGAGGTCCGCTTCCGGCACATCGGTAAGGTCGATGCAGAGCATGTCCATCGACACGCGGCCAAGGATGCGGCTGCGTTTGCCGGCCACCAGCACTGGTGTGCCAGTCGGCGCCTGACGCGGGTAGCCATCGGCGTAACCCATGGCCACCACGCCGATGCGCATTGGCTTGTCGGTGATGAATCTGGCGCCGTAGCCGATTGGTTCGCCGGCCGGCAATTCACGCACGCAGATGACTTTCGATTCGAGAGTCATCACCGGTTGCAGGCGATCAGCCACGGCGTTGGCTTCTTCGAACGGCGTGGCGCCGTAGAGCATGATGCCCGGGCGAACCCAGTCGCTGTGGATCTGCGGCCAACCGAGCACGGCAGGCGAGTTGCGCAAGCTGACTTCTGCAGCCAGACCCTGGCGAGCCGCCTCAAACACCGCAACTTGCTCGGTGCTGCTTTGCGCGTGCAATTCATCGGCACGGGCGAAGTGGCTCATCAATACGATCTTCGCCACCTTGCCGCTGGCCAGCAGGCGTTGATACGCCGCCGGGTAATCCTTTGGATGCAAACCGACGCGGTGCATGCCCGAATCGAGTTTCAGCCACACAGTGATGGGTTTGCTCAGCGCAGTCTGCTCGATCGCTTCGAGTTGCCACAGCGAGTGCACCACGGTCCAGAAATCATGCTCGACGATCAGCGCCAGTTCATCGGCCTCGAAGATGCCTTCGAGCAACAACACCGGGGCCTTGATGCCGGCAGCGCGCAGCTCCAGCGCTTCTTCGATGCAGGCGACGGCGAAACCATCGGCCTCGGCCTCCAGCGCCTGGGCGCAACGCACCGCGCCATGGCCATAGGCATCAGCCTTGATCACGGCGAGCGCCTTGGCGCCGGTGACTTCGCGGGCAATTCGGTAGTTGTGGCGCAGGGCTTCTAGGTCGATCAGGGCACGGGCAGGACGCATGGCGGCAGACTTCTAGGCGGTCATGGGAATAAAAACCGGCGCTGGCTGACGGCGTGAACCGCCAACAGCACCGGGAGAGGGATCTTTACAGCGGTTTACGGCAGCGCGGCGACGATGGAAATCTCGACCAGGATGCTCGGCTTGGCCATCTTCGCTTCGACGGTGGCACGGGCCGGGGCGGCGCCTTTGGGCAGCCACTGATCCCACACTGAGTTCATCCCGGCAAAGTGCGCTTCGATGTCGTTCAGGTAGATCGTCGCCGACAACAGGTGCTGTTTATCGGTGCCCGCGAGATCGAGCAGGCGCTCGATATTGGCCAGTACGTCGCGAGTCTGCTGTTCAATCCCGGCGTCGAAATCGTCGCCGACCTGCCCGGCCAGATACACGGTGCCGTTGTGGCTGACGATCTGACTCATGCGCTCATTGGTGAGCTGGCGCTGGATTGCCATGTTTTGCGGACTCCTGGGTCTTGTTGCCGTAACGGGAAATATCGAGGCCTTCGGCGCTGATCTGCGGCTTTTTCTTCGCCATCAGGTCAGCCAGCAAGCGACCGGAACCGCACGCCATGGTCCAGCCGAGAGTGCCGTGACCGGTGTTGAGGAACAGGTTCTTGAACGGGGTGGCGCCAACGATCGGCGTGCCGTCCGGAGTGGTCGGACGCAGGCCGGTCCAGAAGCTCGCCTCGGCCAGATTGCCGCCCTGAGGATAAAGGTCGTTGACGATCATCTCCAGAGTTTCGCGGCGACGCGGGTTGAGCGACAGGTCAAAACCGGCGATCTCGGCCATGCCGCCGACGCGAATGCGGTTGTCGAAGCGGGTGATCGCGACCTTGTAGGTCTCATCGAGAATGGTCGAGGTCGGGGCCATCGCCGGATTGGTGATCGGCACGGTCAGCGAGTAACCCTTGAGCGGATACACCGGGGCCTTGATGCCTAGCGGCTTGAGCAGTTGCGGCGAGTAGCTGCCGAGGGCCAGCACGTAACGGTCGGCGGTTTCCAGCTTGCCGTCGATCCACACGCCGTTGATGCGGTCACCGGCGAAGTCGAGTTTCTGGATGTCCTGGCCGAAGCGGAATTCCACACCCAGTTTCACCGCCATTTCAGCGAGACGGGTGGTGAAGATCTGGCAGTCGCCAGTCTGATCGTTCGGCAGGCGCAAAGCACCGGCGAGGATGTCGGTGACATTTGCAAGTGCCGGCTCGACGCGGGCAATACCCGCGCGGTCGAGCACTTCAAACGGTACACCGGACTCTTTCAGCACGGCGATGTCTTTGGCGGCGCCATCAAGTTGCGCCTGGGTGCGGAACAGTTGCGTGGTGCCGAGGCTGCGGCCTTCGTAGGCGATGCCGGTTTCGGCGCGCAATTCGTCGAGGCAGTCACGGCTGTACTCGGACAGACGCACCATGCGCTCTTTGTTCACCGCGTAACGGTTGGCGGTGCAGTTGCGCAGCATCTGCGCCATCCACAGGTATTGATCGATGTCGGCGGTGGCCTTGATCGCGAGAGGCGCGTGACGTTGCAGCAGCCACTTGATCGCCTTGAGCGGTACGCCCGGCGCGGCCCACGGCGAGGCATAGCCCGGCGAGACCTGGCCGGCGTTGGCGAAACTGGTCTCCATGGCGGCGGCTGGCTGCCGGTCGACCACCACCACTTCAAACCCGGCACGGGCCAGATAGTAAGCACTGGCGGTACCGATGACGCCGCTACCCAAGACCATTACGCGCATTTTGTATCCCTCATCGCGGCAGGGGCCGCGTACGTCTGTTGTTAGAGCAATGATGCGCGCAGTGTAAAAAATAAATGCCAGTGCTTTTCACTATATAAGCGCCTATATTTGGCGACAATTCTCGGCAAAAACCCTTTTCACGGAGGCGCATCCCCTATGCGTACCAACACTCAGACCAAACGTGAGCTGGACAAGATCGACCGCAACATTTTGCGGATCCTGCAGGCGGACGGGCGGATTTCCTTCACCGAGCTCGGGGAAAAGGTCGGCCTCTCCACCACGCCGTGCACCGAGCGGGTGCGGCGTCTGGAGCGTGAGGGGATCATCATGGGCTACAACGCCCGGCTGAATCCGCAGCATTTGAAGGGTAGCTTGCTGGTGTTCGTCGAGATCAGCCTCGACTACAAATCCGGCGACACTTTCGAAGAGTTCCGACGCGCGGTGCTGAAGTTGCCGCATGTGCTGGAGTGCCACTTGGTGTCAGGGGATTTCGACTATCTGGTGAAGGCGCGGATTTCCGAGATGGCCTCGTACCGCAAGCTGTTGGGCGACATTTTGTTGAAGCTGCCGCATGTGCGCGAGTCGAAGAGCTATATCGTGATGGAAGAGGTGAAGGAGAGCCTGAGCCTGCCGATCCCGGACTGATTTTTGCCGGGCCTGACCCGGCCCTATCGCTGGCAAGCCAGCTCCCACAGGTTCAGTGTCCAACGCAAATTCTGTGTCCGACAACAATCACTGTGGGAGCTGGCTTGCCAGCGATGGCCTCGACTCGGTCCAGAGTGAACCCACTAAACCAGCACCTGCCGATTCGCCGCCATGTACTCGAAGATCTGCTTTTCCGCGCGTGGATGAATCAGCTCCACCGGCCCCCGCCCATTCGGGCAAGGCAACGTCTTCGTCGTTCCGAACAACCTGCAAATCAACGGCCGCTCGCCATACACCGTGCAGCCATTCGGCCCCAGGTGCACACAGTTCAGCTCTTCCATCGCCGCATCCTGCTCGGCGCGGGTCTTGCGCGGCAGGCGCGCCATTTCTTCCGGCGAAGTTGTCACTGGCCCACAACAATCGTGGCAGCCGGGCACACACTCGAACGAGGGAATCTGCTGACGCAGGGTGCGGATTTTCTCGCTGTTGCAGCTCATCGAAACGGTGACCAACGTGGAATAGGCGGCAATTGTGCCGCAAAAGCCGCAATCCAGACACCGTAGACCGACCAATGTTGCCCACCTTCGCGGGTGCGGCTTATGCTCCGTCAAATTTTCTCGACACCCCGCTCAGGATGACGCCCATGACCGCCCGCGCCCGAACCACCGCGAGCCAACCCCACGTTGCCTCTTACTACGCCGCCAGCAGCCTGCCGCAACCGGACCATCCGCGGCTGCAAGGTGAAGTGATTGCCGACGTGTGCGTGGTCGGCGGCGGTTTTTCCGGGCTGAACACCGCGCTGGAACTGGCCGAACGTGGCCTCAGCGTGGTGCTGCTGGAAGCACACAGGATCGGCTGGGGCGCCAGCGGTCGCAATGGCGGGCAACTGATTCGCGGCGTCGGTCATGGTCTCGACCAGTTCGCCAACGTGATCGGCACTGACGGCGTGCGGCAGATGAAACTGATGGGGCTGGAAGCCGTGGAAATCGTCCGCCAGCGCGTCGAGCGCTTTCAGATCCCCTGCGACCTGACCTGGGGCTATTGCGACCTCGCCAACAAGCCGTCCGACCTCGAGGGTTTTGCCGAGGACGCCGAAGAGCTGCGCAGCCTTGGTTATCGCTACGAAACCCGTCTGCTGCAAGCCAATGAAATGCACACAGTGGTCGGTTCCAAACGCTACGTTGGCGGCCTGGTCGATATGGGGTCCGGGCATCTGCATCCGCTGAATCTGGCATTGGGCGAAGCCGCAGCGGCGCAGCAACTGGGCGTGCAGCTGTACGAGCAATCGGCGGTGACCCGCATTGATTACGGCCCTGAAGTGAAAGTGCACACGGCGCAAGGCTCGGTGCGGGCGAAGACGCTGGTGTTGGGATGCAACGCCTATCTCAATGGCCTCAACCCGCAACTCAGCGGAAAAGTCCTGCCCGCCGGCAGCTACATCATCGCCACCGAGCCGTTGTCCGAAGAGCAGGCGCATCGCCTGTTGCCGCAAAACATGGCGGTCTGCGACCAGCGTGTGGCGCTGGATTACTACCGGCTCTCGGCGGATCGCCGGTTGCTGTTCGGCGGTGCCTGTCATTACTCGGGGCGCGACCCGAAGGACATCGCCGCGTACATGCAGCCGAAGATGCTCGAAGTTTTCCCGCAACTGGCCGGAGTAAACATTGATTATCAGTGGGGCGGCATGATCGGCATCGGCGCCAACCGTTTGCCGCAGATCGGTCGGCTCGCGGATCAGCCGAACGTGTATTACGCCCAGGCGTATTCAGGGCATGGGGTGAACGCCACGCACCTGGCGGGCAAGTTGCTCGCCGAGGCGATCAGCGGGCAGCACAGCGGCGGCTTTGATCTGTTTGCCAAGGTGCCGCATATCACCTTTCCAGGGGGCAAGCATTTGCGCTCGCCGTTGCTGGCGCTGGGGATGTTGTGGCATCGCCTTAAAGAACTGGTCTGATGTTTTTGCGGTGGATGTGAAGGCCCTATCGCGAGCAGGCTCACTCCTACAGTTGAAATGCGTTCCCCCTGTAGGAGTGAGCCTGCTCGCGATGCCCGAAAGAACAATACAGATCTCAGATCCGCCAGAACGGCTTCAAGCCCTCCTCCAGCGCCTGCTCCCGCGTCAGCCCGACATCCTTGAGCTGCTCGGGCGTCAAACCGAGCAACGCCTTGCGCGTGTGCAGACGATGCCAGAACAGACCCCAGCGACTGAGGCCGGACGGCGCGTTGCGCATGGCCGTGTTCCACGCACTGTCCTCCTGCCCTGCCTCCAGTTCCTGACTGTGTAACGTCAGCCGCACATCGCTCAAGCCGTTCATTTTTGTCGCTCCTGTTTACTTGGGTAGCCAGAGATTCCATGATGCGCGGGTCGGCAAAAGCATTACAGATTCAACACATCTGTATTATTTCCATACAGATTTGCTGTTTCTGCCACTGAATTGTCGATTTACGCCGCATCTGTACTGGTTTTTCGAATCACCTGCATCGAGGCAGTGCCATGACGCTTTATGTGAACCTCGCCGAGCTGCTCGGCACCCGCATCGAACAAGGCTTCTATCGTCCGGGTGACCGGTTGCCGTCGGTGCGCGCCTTGAGCGTAGAACATGGCGTCAGTCTCAGCACGGTGCAGCAGGCTTACCGCATGCTTGAGGACAGTGGCCTGGCCACGCCGAAACCCAAATCAGGCTATTTCGTGCCGGTCGGCCGCGAGTTGCCGGAGTTGCCCGCCGTCGGCCGTCCGGCGCAGCGGCCGGTGGAGATTTCGCAGTGGGATCAGGTGCTGGAACTGATTCGCGCGGTGCCGCGCAAGGATGTGGTGCAACTCGGTCGTGGCATGCCCGACGTCACCTCACCGACCATGAAACCGCTGCTGCGTGGCCTGGCGCGAATCAGTCGTCGGCAGGACATGCCCGGTCTGTATTACGACAATATCCACGGCACCCTCGAACTGCGCGAACAGATCGCCCGATTGATGCTCGACTCCGGCTGCCAGTTGAGCGCCAGCGACCTCGTCGTCACCACCGGCTGCCACGAAGCGCTGTCCACCAGCATCCACGCGATTTGTGAGCCGGGCGACATCGTCGCGGTGGATTCGCCGAGTTTTCACGGCGCCATGCAGACCCTCAAAGGGCTGGGCATGAAGGCTCTGGAAATCCCCACCGACCCGCTCACCGGCATCAGCCTCGAAGCGCTGGAACTGGCGCTGGAGCAATGGCCGATCAAGGTCATTCAACTCACGCCCAACTGCAACAATCCGCTCGGCTACATCATGCCGGAGTCGCGCAAACGCGCGCTGCTCAACCTCGCGCAGCGCTTCGACGTGGCGATCATCGAAGACGATGTGTATGGCGAACTGGCCTACACCTACCCCCGTCCGCGCACGATCAAATCCTTCGATGAGGATGGCCGGGTGTTGCTGTGCAGTTCGTTTTCCAAGACCCTGGCGCCGGGGCTGCGCATCGGCTGGGTTGCGCCGGGCCGCTATCTGGAACGGGTGCTGCACATGAAATACATCAGCACCGGTTCCACCGCGCCGCAACCGCAGATCGCCATTGCAGAATTCCTCAAATCCGGCCATTTCGAACCGCATTTGCGGCGGATGCGCACGCAATACCAGCGTAATCGCGACCTAATGATCGACTGGGTAACCCGCTATTTCCCGGCCGGCACCCGCGCCAGCCGTCCGCAAGGCAGTTTCATGTTGTGGGTGGAATTGCCGGAAGGTTTTGACACCTTGAAACTCAATCGTGAGCTGCATGATCAAGGCGTACAGATTGCCGTCGGCAGCATCTTTTCCGCCTCGGGCAAGTACCGCAATTGCCTGCGCATGAACTACGCAGCCAAACCGACGCCGCAGATCGAAGAAGCGGTGCGCAAGGTCGGCGCGACGGCAATCCAGCTGCTGGCCGAAGCGAACACCCTCAACTCAGGCTGAAACGTGCAGGCGGATCGTCTTCAGTCGAGCAGAAATGTCCCCTGTGCCTCATGACGGGTCAAGTCGCGAACCCGGCTCATGGTTTCATCCACATGGGCCTCGATCCGCAACTCGACCTCCAGATGTCCGCCCTGGACAACTGCGCCTGAACGCCATGTCACCAGGCGCTCACCCGGGCGCAACAGATCAGCCTCGACGGCGTCATCGCCGGCCCGCCGCAGTCGCACTGCCATTCCGTCCAGCCGCGCCGCAATGATGCGGATCTGAAACGTACCCGCAGACCAGCGGTAACGCTGGGCATCCGCCATCGTCGCAACGAACCCCCACGTCATGGCACGAGGAACGGCGCATTGAATTCGCAAATGGAGCGTGCGCCCACCGAAACTGCCGCCCTCACCGAACGAGCCCGAACGCTCGAACAGCTCGGCCCGAGTGAGTGATCCAAAATCCACCCCCACCGGGGACAGCCCCAATCGGCATTGGTCGCTCGCCAGCGCAAAAGGTGAGAACAGGCAAACAAGCAAGACCACAGTAACCAATACATTCATGTCAGACACTCGCTCAGGACAGCTCGACAGGGGTGCACATCGCATCGACGCGCTCAATCTGTGCGCTGTCTTCGGGGGCATCGGAAAGGGCGAACTGCAAAATGCACCGTGTGGTGTCGGGCAGTTGCACCAGCAAGGTCTGATCGGACTTCACATCCGGCAGAAAAATGGTTCCGGACTCCAGCACGGTTGTCAGATAACGGCCCTGCTCGTCCTCGACTGTCAGCCCCTGAGTCAGCCACTGCCGATCAACTGTCATGGCCCTCAACAACAAACGCCTGACAGTCACGATAGAGAAATCCAGGTGCTTCACCGAGCCGCGCCCCATCGTCACCTCTTGCAACCCGTCGAGCACCTCGACATTACGCGGCAGACTCAAAGGATCGACTTCCAGCCTGGCCGTCGAATAGGCAGGGAGCGTCGCGGCTATCGCGTGGCCTGTGCCGTCGGTCCAGACCGGGCCCTGAGGCGTGTTCAGTTTGACGCCGGCCCGATCACCGGCCTTCAGCACGCCAATCGTGTCTCTTAGCGGATAGGGCGACAATGTCACACCGTCGCGATGAAACGCTGCGCCTCCACGTAGTCCCACGTCATAGTCCGTCGCACCGGAGCGCTGGCCGACCCCCAGATCAAGGCTTGTGTAGTACGGCAGGGCGTTGATGCGCGCAGCGTAGTTGGCGGGCGCCGCGTCCGGATATTCCGCCCTGACGGTGTAAGCCAGGTTTTCGCTGAGCACATCGCTGACCGCCAGGCCCTTGCGCGTTCCGGATTGTTCATCAGTGCGCAGGTAACTCCGCAGCCTCGCCTGACCGCCAAGCGGAACCCCCAGGGTCAGATAGGCGGAAGTGCCCCGACTCTCTCGCGATTGCCCCCCCACATCCCGTTCCAGACTGACGGAAAGGCTGATTCGCTGTGGCAATGTCCGCGACCAGGACAAACCCGTCCGCGATTGTGGCGGTGCGCCCTCGCTCAGGTAACGCGACCACGTCGCACCAAAGGCGCCCCAGTGTTCGGTCGAGAGATTGAGTGAACCCTGTAAGTGATTGCGACTGCGTGACCCGGGCTCGCCGCGCTCCTGATTCCAGCCGGTATCCGATAGCGTGCGAAAACCCCCGCTCTGATGCACCGCGATCAGGCTGGTCGACAGTGTTGGCGATATTGACGCGTTAAGCGTCATCTGCACCTGATTGCCGGACACGCCCTCGACGCCCGCGTCAGAAAACACTTGTCGCACGCCCAGGTTGAGATCGCCCCACTGCCTTTGCAACCCCCAACCCGCCGACAGATAGTCCGTTCCCGCCAACAAGCCGCCGGTGATGCGACTGACTCGGTTCCAGTCCCAGTCCTTGCTGAATGTGGCAAAGGACGGCGCATGTCGGTCGTCCGTTCCCAGTCGCCGTACGCTACCGAGCGCAAAATTGAATCCCCCCGTCCCCTCAACCATTCCCTCGCGCAGGTTGACGGACGGAACCTGGTATCGCCGTATCTGCCCATCTTGCTCATGGACGCTCACTTCAAGATCGAGCTGATTGCTCAACAGTGGCAACGCGCGCAACGTAAAGGGGCCGCCCGGCACCATCGTGGTGTAGATCACCACACCGTTCTGCCGGACCTCGATCCGGGACGGCGAGTAAGCCACCCCTTCGACGTGACCACGAGCACCGTTCTGCGCGGCACGCAACTGCGCGAATGCCGTCTCGGGAAGGATCTGCACACCAGTGAAGGATTCACCGGCAAAGAGCGCTGAGGCCAGATTCAACTGACCGACTTGCACACTGGCCTCGTAGGCCTCCAACGTGCGCATGCCATAGGCGTAAAGATGTTCGAATCGCGTACTGCCGGGTAACGCCGTGTAAGACTGCCGGCTGCGCAATATCCAGTTTCCGGCATTCAAGCCGACTTCGGAGCCAAGGTTTCGATAAGTGCTGCGCTGCCCTCCGAGCTCGCTGCCCGCCACCAGCAAGTCGTAGTTGAACACGCCAGCGACACCGCCATCGTCAAAGTCATGCGCGGTACGCTCCGGCAACGCAAGGGTTCTGGTGGGCACCAACAACTCGACCTGCTCCCTGCCTGGATACAGCTGCACAATGGCGTCGGGAAAACCTTCTGTGACGGTCACGCATTCATCCGGTTGCGACTTGGCCACCGGAGACAAGGGCCGTATGCCGGCAGCCTTCAACCACTGCGGCTCCAGACACAACTCGCCATGAGCACTGAAGGTCATGCGCACGCGCCCCTTGGGCTGACCGTTGACCTCCAGCGCGACTAAACGCGAGCCTTGGGTAAAGCGCGGCGAATCACGAAAATATTGCGCCAGTGCCGGATCGATTCCGCGGTCCTTCAGTACTTTGGCATCAAATTCCACAGGCTCGCGCGCTGTCACGAAACTCGAACTGCTCACCAGAACCACCATCAGGCAACGGCGAAAATTGACCCACACTAGCGAGTGACCGGGGCATCGAAGTGTTCAACCGAAAATCCGTAAGTGGTCGCCGGATAGATCCGCACCGCCATTGTTCGTACGGAGGTGCTCAAGGGCAGCGCAATGTTCAAGCGTTCGCCGGGCAGGATGTAGGTGCGCGGCAAATTGGCCATTTCTGAGCCGGGCAACGGCACAAAGGCTTTGGCCAGGCGTACGACATAAGGGCTAGGGTTGAACACCTGTAGGCCGCCAGGTGTGGCACTCCAGCTCAGTCGTTTCCACGGCTCTCGTTCAACCGCCAACCCAGCGGGACGCAGAATCACCGGCAAATTCTGCCTTATCCCCAGGCTGACTCGGGCGCCACTGGAGTCTGCTGCAGGAGCAATGCCTTCGAACACCACCCGCTTCAAGCGCTCGACCTGCAAAGAACGGGGGTTTTGCAGGATGAACCGCACCTGCTGAATGCTGCCCGCTTCGACGCGCGCCAGAGGGGGCGTAACGAGGAGCAGTATTTCATCATCCTGCTCGACGTTTTCAACACTTGAATGCAGCAACGCAGGATGCAAATCCGTGTTGCGCACATTCATGACGGCTTCACCCACGCCCTCCTCCACCACGAGGACCGGCGTTTGTGGAACCATGCCGGCGGAGTGGGCGATAGCGATCGAAAGCCAGGCGAGCGGACACAGCAGCGCCGCCTTGAACAAAAGACTGAGAGAAATAGGCATCGGGATATCCGGGAGAATCCTGGGAGCGCCCCGGGCCGTGCCGGGGCGCTCTTGCATGGGCGAACGGTACTCGACGATACGCAACCGCCGGGGCAGGCCGTCAGATGTAGAAAATGTCGAATGTTACCGAGCCATCAAGCGGGATTTCGTTGGCAATCGGCAAAGCGTTGCTGGGGCCAATGATCGGTAGCAAGTGCATCGGGAAGGCATGGTGCCTGGCTCCGATCGGGCCGGTGGCGGCGCTAATACCCCAGGAATACAAATCCGGTGCATTTCTCACCAATGTGCTGGTGGGCACCTGCCAAGGAGACAGGAAGCTCGCTCGGGTCAGCAACGCCCGGCCCGTGCCGTCGGTTTCGGGAGTGCCGTGACGCAGGGCAAATCCACCAATACGCGTGCCATTGATATCGCCGAGACCAAAGAACAGTGCCGGATCAGTCTGGCCCGTGCCATCGCTGATGCCTGGCAATTTTGTTGCCTCGCGGTTATCGCGAACCGACACTTCAACTTGTGCCACAGCATCGCAGTTGATGGTCAGCGAAACATCGCGACCTGCGAGAATGGTTTGCGTTGTCTGATTCAGTGTTGCAGCGGAGATCTTGCGCAAATCCACTGTCCCTCCGCCGGCAAAGGCAGGAATGCAGGCGGTTGGAATGATGGTGCCGATAACGTTCAGGTCAACGCTTTCGGCCATTGCCGATACGGGTAAAAGCATCGCCGCCAGAGCAGCAATCCGAATTGTCTTTTTCATAAGTCGTCATATCCATTTAAATGAAAGTTCGTTCCCTACTAACTTTTGATGCAAGTAAGCGGGCAGATGATTGCGGCTTATGAAAGATAAATCTGTAGGAAACGACACTGATCACGAAGGGAAAGCACGACAACTTCTATAGGCAAAATTCGTTTACTAACTCTTTCCTACTGCATGAACAGCACGCACTTACTGCCAGCGTTGATGTCATTGCAGTGCGTGCCATACTTCACCTCCTGTCACGATTTGAGAACACAACGTGCGCCCTGGACTAAAGCTGTTTGCTGTGTGCCTCCTGGTCACTTGGATCGCTGGCTGTGCCAGCCTCGAAATACCTCGCGAACCCAGCCAGGCATTACCAGCCGGAGACTCCAGCTTTGGTCGCTCGATCCAGGCACAGGCCGCGCCACATCAGGGGCGCTCCGGTTTCCGTCTACTGTCCAACAGCACCGAAGCCTTCACCGCCCGCGCCGAACTGATCCGCAATGCACAAAACAGCCTCGACCTGCAGTACTACATTGTCCATGACGGCATCAGCACGCGGATGCTGGTGGAAGAACTGCTCAAGGCTGCCGACCGTGGCGTCCGGGTGCGGGTTCTGCTCGATGACACCACCAGCGACGGCCTCGACCAGATCATCGCTACCCTCGCGGCGCATCCGCAGATCCAGATTCGCCTGTTCAATCCGTTGCATCTGGGTCGTAGCACGGGTGTCACGCGGGCAGCCGGGCGCCTGTTCAATCTGTCGCTGCAACATCGGCGGATGCACAACAAACTGTGGCTGGCGGACAACAGCGTGGCGATTGTCGGCGGACGCAACCTGGGCGACGAGTATTTCGATGCCGAACCAAACCTGAATTTCACCGACATCGACATGCTCAGCGTCGGCCCGGTGGCCGAACAGCTCGGGCACAGTTTCGACCAGTACTGGAACAGTGCGCTGAGCAAGCCGATCGACGAGTTTCTCTCGAGCAGACCGACCGCCAAGGACTTGCAGAACACCCGCACACGCCTGGAAGAATCCCTCGAAGAAACCCGCAAGCAGAATCACGCGCTGTATCAGCAGTTGATGACGTTCAAGACCGCACCGCGCATGGACATCTGGCGCAAGGAACTGATCTGGGCGTGGAATCAGGCGCTGTGGGATGCGCCGAGCAAGGTGTTGGCCAAGGCCGAGCCTGATCCGCAATTGCTGCTGACCACGCAACTGGCGCCGGAACTGCGCGGCGTCAGCAAAGAACTGATCATGATCTCTGCCTACTTCGTTCCGGGCCAGCCAGGGCTCGTGTACCTGACCGGACGCGCCGACGCCGGAGTCTCGGTGAGCTTGCTGACCAACTCACTGGAAGCCACCGATGTGCCGGCGGTGCACGGTGGCTACGCGCCTTATCGCAAGGCACTGCTGGAGCATGGGGTGAAACTGTTCGAACTGCGGCGCCAGCCGGGGGACGGTGGCGGCAGCGCCCCGCACGTGTTCTACAGCAAATCGTTTCGCGGCTCGGACTCGAGCCTGCACAGCAAGGCGATGATCTTCGACCGGCAAAAAGCGTTTATCGGCTCGTTCAACTTCGACCCTCGCTCAGTGCTGTGGAACACCGAGGTGGGCGTGCTGGTGGACAGTCCGGAGCTGGCCGAACACGTCCGCGAACTGGCGTTGCAAGGTATGGCGCCGGCGCTTAGCTACGAAGCAAAAATGCGGAATGGAAATATCGTCTGGGTGACCGAGGACAACGGCCAGATGCACACGCTGACCAAGGAGCCTGGGAGCTGGTGGCGGCGCTTCAATGCGTGGTTCAGCACCTCGGTCGGTTTGGAACGGATGTTGTAGCCGGACACGCAGCTTCTATTGTGAGAGGAGGCTCTTGTGGTGAGGGGATTTATCCCCGATAGACCGCATAGCAGTCCCGCTGTCATGTGGAAAAAAGCAGGGCCGCTGCGCGCTCCATCGGGGATGAATACCCTCACCAAAAGGTAATCACAAACGTTGCAACCAGACTCAGGCCGGCTCGGCCACCGTACCGAATGCACCCTGTCGCATAAGGAGAATCACCAGCCCGAACGCCCCTGCCGCCATCAACCACGGCAATGCATGCCCACTGACCCACTGACTGCCCGCCCCCGCCATCAAAGGCCCGATCAGACAACCAACACCCCACAGCTGCGCAATATGCGCATTGGCCCGCACCAGCGCATCGTCGCGATAGCGCTCACCGATCAGGATCAGTGACAAGGTGAACAACCCTCCGGCACTGGCGCCAAACAACACCCACAACGGCCAGATCAGCAACGTATCGATCAACATAGGGATCGCCAGGCTCGACAGCATCAACACCACCGCGCAGCCGGTGAACAACGTGCGCCGCGACAGGTAATCGGCCAACGCGCCAATCGGCAGTTGCAGCAACGCATCGCCGACCACCACCGTGCTGACCATCGCCAACGCGATCTCGGCGGTGAAGCCCTGCTGCAGGCAGTACACCGGCAGCAGCGTCAGGATCATCGCCTCGAACGCGGCAAACAACGACACCGCCCAGGCAATCGCCGGCAGCTCGCGGGCAAAGCCCCACAGATCGCGGAAGGTCACGCTGCTCGCTTCACTGCTCGGCGCACCGCTGCGGCCCATCAACAGAAATGGCGAAACCGTCAGCAGCCCGACGCCCACCCAGAACCCATAATCGTGCTCAGTGCCGAGCGCGCCCAGCAGCAACGGACCAGACAGTTGGCTCAACGCATAGCTGCTGCCATACAGCGCCACCAGCCGCCCGCGCCAGTGCTCCACCACCAATTGGTTGATCCAGCTCTCGCCGAGGATAAAAACGATGGTCAGGATCACGCCGATCATCAAGCGCAACAGCAGCCAGATCGGGTAACTCGGTAGCAGCGCCAGCAAACCGATCGACAGGGCTCCGGCCCACAGGCAAAGGCGCATCAGGTTCGCCGTGCCGAAACGCGCCGCCAGATGACTGGAAATCTTCGCGCCCAACAACACGCCAATCGCCGGCATCGCTGCCATCACGCCAATCGCGAAGGAGCCGTAACCCCAGCCCTCCAGACGCAACGACACCAGCGGCATGCTGACCCCCAGGGCCAGGCCGACACTCAAGACAGACGCCAACACCGCAAAATACGTCGCCCAACGCATGGTCCACGCTCCTGTGGATTATTTTTATGTGCGCCACAAAACCAAATGTGGGAGCAAACCCTGTGGCGAGGGGATTCATCCCCGACAGGTCGCGCAGCGACCTCAAAACCTGCACCCTCGCATGCACTGGTTTTGCGACTGCTTCGCAGCCGATCGGGGATGAATCCCCTCACCACAAAAGCTTGCTCCCACAGGGGGATCTCTATAGTTCGGGAGCCTGAACGAGCCAGGCTCCCGCTAAAGGCTTACAGCTTGATCCACGTCGCCTTCAGCTCGGTGTATTTGTCGAACGCATGCAGCGATTTATCGCGACCGTTACCCGACTGCTTGAAGCCGCCGAATGGCGCGGTCATGTCGCCGCCGTCGTACTGATTGACCCACACGCTGCCGGCACGCAGAGCCTTGGCGGTCAGATGTGCCTTGGAGATGTCCTGAGTCCACACCGCAGCGGCGAGGCCATAAGGTGTGTCGTTGGCAATCTGGATCGCCTCTTCGGCTGTATCAAAAGCGATGACCGACAGCACCGGGCCGAAGATCTCTTCCTGAGCGATCTTCATGGCGTTGCTCACGCCGTCGAAAATCGTTGGCTCAACATACGTGCCGCCGGTTTCCTGAAGGATGCGCTTGCCACCGGCCACCAGTTTGGCGCCATCGGCATGACCGGATTCGATGTACGACAGCACGGTGTTCATCTGCTGGGTATCGACCAGCGCGCCAACGTTGGTCGCCGGATCCAGCGGATTGCCCGGTTTCCAGGTTTTCAGCGCCTCAATGACCATCGGCAGGAATTTGTCCTTGATCGAACGCTCGACCAGCAGACGCGAACCAGCGGTGCAGACCTCGCCCTGGTTGAAGGCGATGGCGCTGGCGGCAGATTCGGCAGCAGCCTGCAGATCCGGCGCATCGGCAAAGACGATGTTCGGGCTCTTGCCGCCGGCTTCCAGCCAGACGCGCTTCATGTTCGATTCGCCGGAGTAGATCATCAGTTGCTTGGCGATCTTGGTCGAACCGGTGAACACCAGGGTGTCGACGTCGTTATGCAGGGCCAGCGCCTTGCCAACGGTGTGACCGTAACCCGGCAGCACGTTGAGCACGCCTTTCGGGATGCCGGCTTCGACTGCCAGCGCGGCGATGCGGATGGCGGTCAGCGGGGATTTTTCCGACGGCTTGAGGATCACCGAGTTACCCGTCGACAGCGCCGGGCCGAGCTTCCAGCAGGCCATCATCAGCGGGAAGTTCCACGGCACGATGGCGCCAACCACGCCGACCGGCTCGCGGGTCACCAGACCCAGTTGGTCGTGCGGGGTGGCCGCGACTTCGTCGTAGATCTTGTCGATCGCCTCACCGCTCCAGCTCAGCGCTTGCGCCGCGCCCGGAACGTCGATGTACAACGAGTCACTGATCGGTTTGCCCATATCGAGGGTTTCGAGCAGGGCCAGCTCTTCGGCGTGCTGCTTGAGCAGGCCGGCGAAACGGATCATGGTGGCTTTGCGTTTGGTCGGCGCCAGGCGCGACCAGACGCCGGAATTGAAGGTGGTGCGGGCGTTTTCCACGGCGCGCTGGGCGTCGGCGGCGTCACAGCTGGCAATCTTGCCCAGCAGACGGCCATCGACCGGGCTGATGCACTCGAAGGTCTCGCCGGAAACGGCGTCGGTATATTCGCCGTTGAGGTAGGCGCGGCCTTCGATCTTCAGGTCGCGGGCGCGTTGTTCCCAGTCGGCACGAGTCAGGGTGGTCATTCGAGTGTCCTCCTCTTGTTGAATAGAGCGCCGCGCTCTTCGCGGACGTCTTCAGGAATTCTGCCAGGCCTGCTTTCGGACAAGGCACCCGCCACCCTAAACCAGCGGCCGGGGTTGTTTCAATATATTTGACATAAGCGCGCTATACGGCCTTGCGGTGTTCATTTTAATAAACATAGACTTTGGCCCTTTCAAGCCACCGCGCCGTCATCACGGGAGAAAACAACAATGAACATCCAGAACGTCGTCGACATCAGCCTGACCGGCAGCGAAGCCGAACGCTATCGCCCGGACCCGGCCAAAGTGCTCAAGGGTGACCCCGAACAAGCCGTGTTCCATCAATACGAAAGCCCTTGTGGGCAAATGGGTGTCGGCGTGTGGGAAGGCGCAGTCGGGCAATGGACGGTGAATTACACCGAGCATGAGTATTGCGAGATCCTGCAGGGGGTTTCGGTGCTGCGTGACAGCGATGGCAATGCCAAGACCTTGCGTGTTGGCGACCGCTTTGTGATTCCGGCTGGCTTCCGTGGCACTTGGGAAGTGCTGGAGGCGTGCCGCAAGATCTATGTGATCTTTGAACAGAAGGGCTGATCCGACACAGAAGGTGACGAGACAGGTAGGACGTGGGCAAGCCCTTTGAGCGAAACTTCGCGAAGGCGCCGAATTTCAGCGTTAATTCCCATGCCGGCACAGGAAGTGTCGACGGGCTTGACCAGAAGGCGCCTTTCTTTCGAATCGACGCAAGGAGGCATCATGCCCAACTACTGCAACCTGAATAACGCAAAATTTTTCCTCGGCGATATTGCCGACTCGGACAACCTGCTCGCTGTGCGCAATGCCGCCGGCGTGAAGAAACATCGCCTGGAAGTGCCAGACGGCCTGTACAACCTGCGCACTGATCCGGACCGAATTCGAGTGTTGGTGAACGAACGCAACGAGATCATTGAACTCATTTGCGGTTGATTACCCTTTCAAAGGCAACAAAAAAGGCCCGTATCGTGAGATACGGGCCTTTTTCGTAAGTCAGGAAAAATCAATTACTTGATTTTGCCTTCCTTGTAGATCACGTGCTTGCGAACAACCGGATCATATTTCTTGATCTCGATTTTGTCCGGAGTAGTACGCTTGTTCTTGTCGGTAGTGTAGAAGTGACCAGTACCGGCGCTCGAGATCAAACGAATCAATTCACGCATGATTAGCTCCCTTAAATCTTGCCATCGCGGCGAAGTTCGGCCAGCACGACAGTGATGCCGCGCTTGTCGATGATACGCATGCCTTTGGCAGATACGCGCAGACGCACGAAACGTTTCTCTTCTTCAACCCAGAAGCGGTGATGCTGCAGGTTCGGCAGGAAACGACGACGGGTTTTGTTGTTTGCGTGGGAAATGTTATTCCCAGTCACCGGACCCTTACCGGTAACTTGACATACTCTCGACATGCCTCAGCCCTCTAAAACCACATGCCCAACCCGGCATGGGTTGGCCGCTTAATCTCTCAGTCATTTGGCGCCAGGCGCCGCGTTTCTTTAGAGGTCTTACCGGCTACACCTACAGTGAAGGAACCGGGCCCCTAGAAAAGAGCGCTGCTTTATACCAGAAAGACCGGGGTGCAACAACTTTCCGTGTGCAATCAATCCACAAAAATGCGCTTTTCCGACCCGCGAACGCCTTGGATAAAGGCTGGCACCGGTTTTTACCACTCGTCGCAGAAAACCGCCTACAGGCAAGATTGGCGCCCTTCGCGCTGTCGACCGCCAAGCGAAACTGACTAACAGCGGCCCCAAAAATACAAAAAGGGGATAGTCATTTGCAATCGCGACCTCTAGGGTAGGCCTTTTCCAGACTGCACTTGCAGATGGGCCTTCGATCTGTAAAAGGAAGCCGACCATGCGCCTCGCTGCCCTACCCCTGTTGCTCGCCCCGCTCCTGCTGAGCCCATTGGCCCAGGCCGCCGCGCTGAGCGTTTGTACCGAGGCCAGCCCTGAAGGGTTCGACGTGGTGCAGTACAACTCGCTGACCACCACCAATGCCTCGGCCGATGTGCTGATGAACCGCCTGGTGGAGTTCGACACCGCCAGCGGCAAGGTCGTCCCGAGCCTGGCTGACAGCTGGGAAGTCAGCACCGACGGCCTGACCTACGTATTCAAGCTACATCCACAGGTGAAGTTTCACACGACCGATTACTTCAAGCCGAGCCGTGAACTGACCGCTGAAGACGTCAAATTCAGCTTCGACCGCATGCTCGACCCGGCGAACCCTTGGCATAAAGTCGCCCAGAGTGGCTTCCCGCATGCGCAGTCGATGCAGTTGCCGACGCTGATCAAGAAGATCGACGCACTGGATCCGCTGACCGTGCGCTTCACCCTCGATCACCCGGACTCGACCTTCCTGGCAACGCTGAGCATGGGCTTCGCCTCGGTCTATTCCGCCGAATACGCCGACAAGTTATTGAAAGCCAACGCGACCGACAAGCTCAACAGTCAGCCGATCGGCACCGGCCCGTTCGTCTTCACCCGCATCCAGAAAGACGCCGCCATCCGCTACAAGGCCAACCCGGACTATTTCGCCGGCAAGCCATCGGTTGACCCGCTGATCTTCGCCATCACCCCGGACGCCAACGTGCGCCTGCAAAAACTGCGACGTAACGAATGCCAGATCGCCCTGTCGCCGAAGCCACTGGACGTACAGGCTGCGCTGAAAGAACCGACACTGAAAGTCGAAAAGACTGACGCCTTCATGACCGCTTTCGTCGGCATCAACAGCCAGCATCCACCGCTGGACAAGCCGGAAGTGCGCCAGGCGATCAACCTCGCCTTCGACAAGGCCAACTACATCAAAGCCGTGTTCGAGGACACTGCCGAACCCGCCAACGGCGTTTACCCGCCGAACACCTGGAGCTACGCGAAAAACCTGCCGGGCTACCCGCACGACGTGGCCAAAGCCAAGGCGCTGCTGGCCAAGGCCGGTTTGAAGGACGGTTTCCAGACCACTATCTGGACGCGCCCATCCGGCAGCCTGCTCAACCCGAATCCGAGCCTCGGCGCACAGATGTTGCAGTCGGATCTGGCGGAGATCGGCATTCAGGCGGAAATCCGCGTGATCGAGTGGGGCGAGCTGATCCGCCGCGCCAAGGCTGGCGAGCATGACCTGTTGTTCATGGGCTGGGCCGGTGACAACGGCGATCCGGATAACTTCCTCACGCCGCAGTTTTCCTGCGCGGCGGTCAAGTCCGGCACCAACTTCGCCCGTTACTGCAATGCTGACCTGGACAAACTGATCAGCGCCGGCAAGACCACCAGCGAGCAAGGTGTTCGCACCAAGCTGTACGAACAGGCGCAGGCCCAGATTCAGCAGCAGGCGCTGTGGTTGCCGCTGGCGCACCCGACCGCGTACGCACTGACCCGTAAGGATGTGCAGGGCTACTCGGTTAGCCCGTTCGGTCGCCAGGACTATTCCAAGGTCAATCTCAAATAACTGCCACACCCTGAAACCTGTGGGAGCTGGCTTGCCAGCGATGACGGCGGCACATGCAACACAAATGTTGTCTGTCAGTCCGCTATCGCTGGCAAGCCAGCTCCCACAGGGATTGGCGTTTTCCTGAGATTTACATCCAGCCACACTCCGCCATCGACAGCGGCTCACCATCACCAATGATGAAGTGATCCAGAATCCGCACATCAATCAGCTCCAGCGCCTTCTGCAAACGCTTGGTGAGCAGCTTGTCCGCCTGACTCGGATCGGTATTGCCCGACGGATGGTTATGGCAGAGGATCACCGCCGCGGCGTTATTCGCCAATGCACGCTTCACCACTTCACGCGGATGCACACTGGTGTTGTCGATCGAGCCACGAAACAGCGCCTCGAACGTCAGCACTTGGTGCCTGGAATCCAGAAACAGGCAGCCAAACACCTCGTGCGGCTCGTGTCGGAGCATGGATTTGAGGTAATCGCGAACAGCCTGCGGATTCTCCAGCGCCGGCTCTCTGCGTGAGCGCTCGGCCAGATACCGGCGGTTCATTTCTTGAGCAGCCTGCAACTGTGCAAACTTTGCCGGCCCCAGTCCCAACTGTTTGCTGAATGCTTCCTGATCGGCCTCAAGCAACAAACGCAGGCTGCCGAACTGATTCAACAAGTGTCGCGCCAAGTCCACTGCGCTTTTTCCAACGACTCCCGTGCGCAAAAAAATCGCCAGTAACTCGGCGTCCGAAAGGCTCGCAGAGCCCTGTTCAAGTAACCGTTCCCGCGGCCGTTCCGCCGCTGGCCAATCGCGAATACTCATACACATTCCTTGTCTGTGGGCGCCGCTGTTCCGTAGCGGTCGCTGTGATATCGTAGCCCATCTTTTTTGCGGGCGAATTCACCCTGGGGAGGGGGTTTCGCCACGTATGTCACCCACGAAATGAAAGGCAGACCTATGCAGCGGCTGTATCGGAAACGCATCGTTCTGGGCGTCGGCGGCGGCATCGCGGCCTACAAGAGCGCCGATCTGGTTCGACGCCTGATCGACCAGGGTGCCGAAGTGCGCGTGGTCATGACCCATGGCGGCGCCGAGTTCATCACCCCGTTGACCATGCAGGCCCTGTCCGGGCACCCGGTTCACCTGGATCTGCTCGACCCGGCCGCCGAAGCGGCGATGGGCCACATCGAACTCGCCAAATGGGCCGATCTGGTGCTGATCGCCCCGGCTACCGCCGACCTGCTCGCCCGCCTGGCCCAAGGTATTGCCAACGATCTGCTGACGACTCTGGTGCTGGCCACCGATGCCGTCGTGGCCGTTGCGCCGGCAATGAATCAGGCGATGTGGCGCGACCCGGCCACCCAGGCCAACCTGCAACTTCTGGAAAGCCGTGGCCTGAAGACCTTCGGCCCAGCCTCCGGCAGCCAGGCCTGCGGCGACGTCGGCATGGGCCGGATGATGGAAGCCACCGATCTGGCGCAGTGCGCGGCAGACTGCTTCCAGCGTCAGGCACTGACCGGCAAGCACGTAGTGATTACCGCCGGCCCGACCCAGGAAAACATCGACCCGGTGCGCTACATCACCAACCACAGCTCCGGAAAAATGGGCTTTGCCCTGGCCGAAGCCGCAGTAGAGGCCGGCGCCCGCGTGACCCTGATCAGCGGCCCGGTGCATCTGCCAACACCAGATCGCGTCACCCGCATCGACGTGGTCAGCGCCCGGGACATGCTCGCCGCCTGCGAAGCCGCGATCCCGTGTGATGTGTTTATCTCTTCGGCAGCGGTCGCGGACTACCGCCCGGAAGTCGTTGCCCCGCAAAAGCTCAAGAAAGACCCTACGAGCGGTGACGGCTTCGTCCTGCAAATGGTGCGTAACCCGGACATCCTGGCCACCATCGCGACCCGTCCCGACCGTCCGTTCAGTGTCGGCTTCGCCGCCGAGACCGAACATCTGCTCGACTACGCTGCACGCAAGCTGAAGGACAAGAATCTCGATTTGATCGTCGCCAACGACGTCGCCAACCCGAGCATCGGTTTCAACAGCGAAGAAAACGCCTGCAGCGTGATTGACCGTGAGCTGCACGCCACGGTTTTCGCCCAGACCAGCAAGAGCAAGATCGCTCGCCAACTGGTCACTTTTATCGCCGAACGTCTGAACCAGGTTTAATTTACATGCACGCTTTGCAAGCCAAAATCCTCGACCCACGCATCGGTACCGAATTCCCGCTGCCGCAATACGCCACCCCGGGCTCCGCCGGCCTCGACCTGCGCGCCATGCTGGAACAGGACATCGTGATCAAGCCGGGTGAAACCGTGCTGATCCCTACCGGTCTGTCGGTGTACATCGGCGATCCGAACCTCGCCGCGCTGATCCTGCCGCGCTCGGGCATGGGCCACAAACACGGCATCGTGCTGGGCAACCTCGTCGGTCTGATCGACTCCGACTATCAGGGTCCGCTGATGGTGTCCTGCTGGAACCGTGGCCAGACCGACTTCACCATGACCGTCGGCGAACGTCTGGCGCAATTGGTGCTGGTACCGGTGGTGCAGGCGCACTTCGAAATGGTTGAGGAGTTCGTCGAAACTGAACGCGGCACTGGCGGTTTCGGCCATACCGGCACGAAATAACAGATAACCCGTTACTGTGGCGGGGGGGCAAGCTCCCTCGCCACAAAAAATGCGCTACATCGGCAGCAGGTTTTAGCACCGCAAATCAAGGTTTTGCCGGGCGAAAGCCACGCCAGACAAGGCGTCATGGCCCTTTCACACCACGAACTCTCTGTGGAAAACGCCGTCATACCCTTCAGTTTGAGCCTGCCGTCGAACGATTCGTCGGTCTGTCCCGCCACTTTCGAGATGGAGCATTTCCGTAGATGAGCACCCCAGCCAAGATCGCCCCGAAGCTGCCCGACAGCATTTTCCGAGCCTATGACATTCGCGGCACTGTGCCGGAATTTCTCAATGCCGAAACCGCTTACTGGATCGGCCGCGCTATCGGCTCGCAGAGCCTGGCCCAAGGCGAGCCTAACGTTTCCGTCGGTCGCGACGGCCGTTTGTCCGGCCCGGAGCTGGTCGCAGAACTGATCCGCGGTATTGCCGAGAGCGGCTGCCACGTCAGCGACGTCGGCCTGGTACCGACCCCTGCGCTGTACTACGCCGCCAACGTACTGGCCGGCAAATCCGGGGTGATGCTCACCGGCAGCCACAATCCGTCGAACTACAACGGCTTCAAGATCGTGATCGCTGGCGACACCCTCGCCAACGAACAGATTCAGGCCCTGCACGAACGCCTCAAGACCAACAACCTGAGCAGCGGCGCGGGCAGCGTCACCCAGGTCGAGATCCTCGACCGCTACAACACCGAAATCGTCCAGGACATCAAACTGGCCCGGCGCATGAAGGTGGTGGTCGACTGCGGCAACGGTGCGGCCGGGGTGATCGCCCCGCAACTGATCGAAGCGCTGAACTGCGAAGTCATCCCGCTGTTCTGCGAAGTCGACGGCAACTTCCCGAACCATCACCCGGACCCGGGCAAGCCTGAGAACCTCGTCGACCTGATCGCCAAGGTCAAGGAAACCAACGCTGACCTCGGCCTGGCCTTCGACGGCGACGGCGACCGCGTCGGCGTGGTGACCAACACCGGTAGCATCGTCTACCCGGATCGCCTGTTGATGCTGTTCGCCCGTGACGTGGTCGCGCGCAACCCGGACGCCGAGATCATTTTCGACGTCAAATGCACCCGTCGCCTGGTGCCGCTGATCAAGGAATACGGTGGTCGTCCGCTAATGTGGAAGACCGGTCATTCGTTGATCAAAAAGAAGATGAAACAATCCGGTGCCCTATTGGCCGGTGAAATGAGCGGGCACATCTTCTTCAAGGAGCGCTGGTTCGGTTTCGACGACGGTATCTACAGCGCCGCACGGCTGCTGGAGATCCTCAGCAAGGAAAAATCCACGGCGGAGGAGCTGTTTGCGACCTTCCCGAACGATATTTCTACGCCGGAAATCAATATCCATGTGACCGAAGAGAGCAAATTCAGCATCATTGATGCACTGCACGACGCACAGTGGGGCGCAGGCGCTGACCTGACCACCATTGACGGCGTGCGAGTCGACTACGCCAAAGGCTGGGGCCTGGTGCGCGCATCCAACACCACACCGGTGCTGGTGCTGCGCTTCGAGGCCGATGACGAGGCTGAATTGCAGCGCATCAAGGATGTGTTTCACGCCCAACTGAAACGCGTTGCACCTGATCTCCAACTACCGTTCTGATTCACCCGGAGCCCTGAATGACCCTCGAACGCGAAGCCGCCGCCCACACCGCCCAGGTCCTGTCCGAAGCGTTGCCTTACATCCGACGTTATGTCGGCAAGACCCTGGTGATCAAATACGGCGGCAACGCGATGGAAAGCGAGGAGCTGAAAACCGGCTTCGCCCGCGACATCGTCTTGATGAAAGCCGTGGGTATCAACCCGGTGGTGGTTCACGGTGGTGGTCCGCAGATCGGTGATCTGCTCAAGCGCCTGTCGATCGAAAGCCACTTCGTCGATGGCATGCGCGTTACCGACGCCGCAACCATGGACGTGGTGGAAATGGTCCTTGGCGGCCAGGTCAACAAAAGCATCGTCAACCTGATCAACCGTCACGGCGGCAGCGCCATCGGCCTGACCGGTAAAGACGCCGGGCTGATTCGTGCTAAAAAGCTCACCGTCACCCGTCAGACCCCAGAGATGACTCAGCCGGAAATCATCGACATCGGCCAAGTGGGCGAAGTGGTCGGGATCAACACCGAACTGCTCAACCTGCTGGTCAAAGGCAACTTCATCCCGGTGATCGCGCCGATTGGCGTGGGTGAGAACGGCGAGTCGTACAACATCAACGCTGACCTAGTGGCCGGTAAAGTCGCCGAAGCGCTGAAAGCCGAGAAGCTGATGCTGCTGACCAACATCGCCGGGCTCATGGACAAGTCGGGCACGGTCCTGACTGGCCTGAGCACCCAGCAGGTCGACGACCTGATCGCCGACGGTACGATTTACGGCGGCATGCTGCCGAAAATCCGTTGTGCGCTGGAAGCGGTTCAGGGCGGCGTCGGCAGCTCGCTGATCATCGATGGTCGTGTACCGAACGCGATCCTGCTGGAAATCTTCACCGATACCGGCGTGGGTACGCTGATCAGCAATCGCAAGCGTCCCTGATTGCTGAAACACAAAAGATCGCGGTCTGCGGCAGCGCCTGCAACACAGTACGAAAGTGCTGTAGGAACTGACGAAGTCCGCGATCTTTTTTATGCGCGCAGGAAGTTTCTGACTTCACTAAGCGAAACGTCCGACAGCCCATCAGAACAAATCTCCCTAGGATCTTCCCTTCACCTACCGGAGATCTACCCATGCAAAAAGACTACGTTCCCTATGGCAGTGATGTTGCCCCAGGCACCTACGAGTGCGTGGATTGCGGCCACCAGTATTCCAATCAAGCCAAAACCTCGATGCCGCCCTGCCCGCAATTTCGCAAGACCGCGCACGTTCTGAACGGCTGGAAGATCCTGACCGGACAAGGTGACGCGCCTAATGATCCCTATCCACAGAAAACCGATAAGCCTTCCGGCATCAAGAGCGCCGAGGTCATTAGGCCCTCGCACAAAAAATAATCCCGGAGCGCCTGAGCCATGCAGATCTCGTTCACGATCGACGCCGACGCTTTCGAGCAAGAACAAAAGGAACCGGTCAAGAAGACCTTGCGGATTGGCGATGCGGAAATCACCCACGCCCTGCAGCGTATCGCCAAGGCCAGCCTGACCGAATACCTGAAAATGCTGGTCGAGGGCGGCATGCCCAGCCGGGCCGACGAGGCCAAACAGGACCGCCTGCTCTATCTGATTCAAAGTTACTTTGGGCAGACATTGCCGACAGAGTCGCAGATCTCGACAATCTTCCAACTGACCCAGAGCCAAAGCAAAACCTTGCTGAAGAACACCGTGTCGCGCTTCCGCAATCAACTCGACGACATCCTGCAGCACAGCATGCGCGCGGTCGTCGAGTCTGCGGAACATGCGAAGGATGTCTATCTGGTGGTCATCAGTTCAGACGTGATTCGCGATGAACTGAACATGCTGATTACACAAAACGAGCCGACCTTCAAACCCATCACCAAGCGCAAAGGCAGCGCCGGGCAATTCGAGATCAGTGAGGATTCCCACGATTTACTGTGTGCCACGCTGGGGCTCAATGCCGTTCGGTGACATCGTCGCGGTCAGTGGCTTGCTGCTGACCCTGACCACTTTCCTGTTCAATCTGGCTTGGCCCAGGCTCAATGAAGCCTTGGCACTGGATGAATACCAACAAGGCCTTCAGGTGAGAAAACGCAGCAGAGAAAAGGTCATGGGGACTTTTTTGAACTGTGGGTTGCCGCTGACATGCGCCTTTGCAGCGCTGTTTTACGTCAACCTCCCCGCCGCCGTGCGCATTATTCGCAGCAGCACGCTGGATCTGTGGGACTTTGACGTTGATCGCACGCTGTACGTGATGGTGGTGCTGGCGTTGCTGGCGTTTGCACTGATCAACGCGAGATTGACCCTGAGACTGCTGAAAAAATGGAGCAACCTGCGCTAGCGCAGACAAAAAGACCCCGTTCATCCTGAATGAACGGGGTCTTTCACTATGAAGCACTTTTTGTGGCGAGGGAGCTTGCTCCAGGCAATTACACGCCGAACTGGGCGCGGTACGCTTCCACGGCAGGCAAATGCTGCTTGAGCTGTGGGTCATCAGCGAGGAATTCCAGAACCTGATTCAGCGAAACAATGCTGATCACTGGAATACCGAAGTCGCGCTCGACTTCCTGGATCGCCGACAATTCACCGTTGCCACGTTCCTGACGGTTCAGGGCGATCAGCACGCCTGCGGCCTTGGCGCCATCCTGGGAAGCGATGATCTGCATCACTTCGCGGATCGCGGTGCCGGCGGTGATCACGTCATCGATGATCAGCACTTCGCCGGTCAACGGTGCACCGACCAGGCTGCCGCCTTCGCCATGGGCCTTGGCTTCCTTGCGGTTGAAGCACCAAGGCAGGTCACGGTTGTGGTGTTCAGCCAACGCGACGGCGGTGGTTGCCGCCAACGGGATGCCTTTGTAGGCCGGGCCGAACAGCACGTCGAAGGGAATGCCGCTCTCGGCAATGGCTGCGGCGTAGAAACGCCCCAGCTGCGCGAGGGCCGAGCCCGAGTTGAACAGGCCGGCATTGAAGAAGTAGGGACTGGTGCGCCCGGACTTCAGGGTGAACTCACCGAAGCGCAAAACGCCGCGATCGATGGCAAAACGAATGAAATCGCGCTGATACGCTTGCATGAAAAAAACCCCAAATACCACGGATTTAGCTAATTAGCTTGACGCCGTGTATCATACACGCACGCGATTTTTGGGGCCATTTATGCGGATCATCAGTGTGAACGTCAATGGTATTCAGGCGGCAGTCGAGCGTGGTTTGCTCAGTTGGCTGCAAGCACAGAATGCCGACGTCATCTGCCTGCAGGACACCCGTGCCTCCGCCTTTGAACTGGATGACCCAGCCTTCCAACTGGATGGCTACTTCCTTTATGCCTGCGATGCTGAAGTCCCTGCCCAAGGTGGCGTGGCTTTGTATTCGCGGTTGCAACCGAAGGCTGTCATCAGCGGTCTCGGTTTCGAGACGGCCGACCGCTACGGGCGCTACCTGCAAGCAGATTTCGACAAAGTCAGTATTGCCACCTTGCTGCTTCCTTCCGGGATGAACGGCGATGAGGACTTGAACCAGAAGTTCAAGCTCATGGACGACTTCGGCAAGTATCTGGACAAACAGCGGCGTAAACGTCGCGAGTACATTTACTGTGGCTCGCTGTACGTGGCGCAGCAGAAGCTCGACATCAAGAACTGGCGCGACAGCCAGCAATCCCCGGGCTTCCTGGCGCCAGAACGCGCCTGGATGGACGAGATTGTCGGCAACATGGGCTATGTCGACGCCCTGCGCGAAGTCAGCCGCGAAGGCGACCAGTACAGCTGGTGGCCGGACAACGAACAGGCCGAGATGCTCAATCTCGGCTGGCGCTTCGACTACCAGATCCTGACCCCGGGTCTGCGCCGCTTTGTACGCAGCGCACGCCTGCCACGTCAGCCACGGTTCTCGCAGCACGCGCCGCTGATCGTCGACTACGACTGGACGCTGACCATCTAAGCGTCGATTCGCAGACATGAAAAATGCCCGTATCAAACGATACGGGCATTTTTTTATGCGCTAACCCACGCTAAAGCCGATCGCCGGACATGAACCGGGGATCAGACGGCAACGAAAAACGGCAGTACCAGGTACAGCTTGATAACGATCACGTTAATGATGTCGATAAAGAACGCCCCCACCATCGGCACCACCAGAAACGCGATCTGCGAAGGCCCGTAGCGCTGAGTCACCGCCTGCATGTTGGCGATGGCCGTTGGCGTCGCACCTAGCCCGAAACCGCAGTGACCTGCTGCCAGTACCGCCGCATCGTAGTTACTACCCATCATTCTGAATGTCACGAAGATCGCGAACAGCGCCATGACCAAGGCCTGTACCGCCAGGATGATGAAAATCGGCAACGCCAGAGCGGCCAGATCCCACAACTTGAGCGACATCAAGGCAATTGCCAGGAACAGCGACAGGCTGACATTTCCCAGCACAGAGACTTCTCGCTCGAAGACCTGATACAAGCCCAACGCTGACAAGCCGTTACGCAGCACGACCCCGACGAACAGCACGCAGACAAACGTCGGCAACTCAAAAGCCGTTCCTTGCAACAGGCCATTCAAGAGATTGCCGCCCAGCAGGCTGACTGCGATCAAAGCCAGCGTCTCGATAAACGAAAACGGCGTAATCGAGCGCTCTTTATTCGGCTGCTCAAATCCCTTTGGCAAACGTGGCGTTTCCTGTGGATTGCAGCCCGGCACTTGAACACGCCTGATCAGCAGACGAGCCACCGGACCACCAATCAAGCCACCCAGCACCAGGCCAAACGTCGCAGAGGCAATCGCCAGTTCGGAAGCCGATGCCAAGCCATATTTCTCGCTGAACACCGTTCCCCACGCAGCGCCTGTGCCGTGGCCACCCGCCAAGGTAATCGAGCCCGTCAGCAGGCCCATCAACGGATCCAGCCCGAGCATTGTCGCAAGGCCGATGCCCATGGCGTTCTGAACGACCAGAAGGCCGGTTACCGCCAATAGAAATATGCCTACGACCCGACCACCCTTCTTCAGGCTGGCGAAGTCCGCACTCAATCCGATGGTGGCAAAAAATGCCAACATCAAAGGAGTTTGCAGGGAAGTATCGAATCGAATTTCAATTTCGAAAGTGCGCAATAGCAATAAAACCAGAGCAACCACTAAACCGCCCGCGACGGGCTCCGGGATATTGTAATTACGCAAACATCCGACACGTGCAACAAGTCCGCGCCCCAGCAGAAGTACCAAGGAGGCGGCAACAAGCGTTCCATAAAAATCGAGCTGAATCATTGGGATTATTCTTGGCTATATATTCAGAGGCGCACTTTTTACCTGGGCACGCCCCATGAATCGGCTGATCGTCTCAACACTGATTGCTGTGAAATTCAAGAACCTTCGATGGTCTGAATATATCGAAATATTTCAACAGGAATATAACGTGCGACGACTTTAACAATCACGAACTCTAATTGCCAAGATCGTGCACAGCACTAAGGCTGCGCAGTTGTGACTAAAAGTGTAAAACCGAAAATGATGTTACAACCTATTTGTCCGCTTATCGCAAGCAGACTAATCTTACGCGCCAGGAAAACTATTTCAGTTGCAAAAATACAAATGCCCTGACAAGTCAGGGCATTTATTTTAAAGCACTACGAACTTCAACAATTCCCAGGGGAAATGTGCACTGATCGTTATTTGATCAAGCGCCAAGTGAACGGATAACGATAAGGAAAACCTTCGTTGGCCTTCACTCCGGCGATGATCGTCAACACCAGCGCACCGATGGCCAGCAGACCGAGCAGGAAGAAACCGATGATCAACACCATCAGCAGCAGAGAGATCGCTGCAGCAATCGCCACGGTGATCTGAAAATTCAGCGCTTCCTTGCCCTGGGCATCAATGAACGGATCCGACTCGCGCTTCATCTGCCACAGGATCAACGGCCCGATCAGATTACCGAACGGAATCCAGATCCCCAGCAAGGCGGACAGGTGACAAAACATCGCCCATTGGCGAACCTCCTGGCTCGGTTTGGGCAGCAACTCTTGCTCGTCACTCATCGCGTCCTCCTTGCGGGTTGGAACCTGCTCAGTCGGCCAGTGCGGCCTTCTGCAGTTCGAAAATTTCGTTCATGCCTTTCTTGGCCAGCTCCAGCATGGCGTTCAAGTCTTCAGGCTGGAACGGCGCGCCTTCGGCGGTGCCCTGCACCTCGATGAAACCGCCGGTGCTGGTCATGACCACGTTGAGGTCAGTCTCGGCGGCGGAATCTTCAAGATAGTCCAGATCCAGCACAGGCTCACCCTGATACATGCCGACCGATACCGCGCCGATCATTTGCTTGAGCGGGTCGCCGCCTTTCAGGCCGCCGCGCTTCTTGATGACCTTCAACGCATCGACCAGCGCGACCATGGCACCTGTGATGGACGCGGTGCGGGTGCCGCCGTCAGCCTGGATCACGTCGCAGTCGACGTACAGCGTCACGTCGCCCAGCTTCGACATGTCCAGCGCAGCGCGCAACGAACGGCCGATCAGACGCTGGATTTCCAGGGTGCGGCCGCCTTGCTTGCCACGGCTCGCTTCACGCTGGTTACGCTCGCCAGTGGCGCGCGGCAGCATGCCGTACTCGGCAGTCAACCAGCCCTGGCCCTGGCCCTTGAGGAAACGCGGCACGCCGTTTTCGACGCTGACGGTGCAGATGACTTTGGTATCACCGAACTCGACCAGTACGGACCCCTCGGCGTGTTTGGTGTAGTTGCGGGTAATGCGGATCGAGCGGAGCTGATCGGCAGCGCGACCACTTGGACGTTTCATAGGGAATACCTGTACTAGGGACGGAAAACTGCCGAGCATTATAGAGCGCTGCACCGTCACTGGGCACTTGTTAAAAATCCGCGCCGACGACCGAAGCACCTGAACCACGCATTACCGACGGGCTGCAGCCCTTTGTCACACCGTGTGTTTGGGCGCATTCGCCGCACTGCGCTACAATCCTGCGCCTTTGCTGCCAGTCGGCTTAAATTCATTCATATCGCGCCCGTGGAACTGCAGTTCCGCGCCGATCTGCATTGCGAGGTCACCGCCATGGTGCACAGCATGACCGCCTTCGCCCGCGTCGAAAAAGCCGGCGTCCAGGGCACCCTGAGCTGG
This sequence comes from Pseudomonas sp. FW305-7, assembly GCF_058786735.1. Taxonomy (NCBI): domain Bacteria; kingdom Pseudomonadati; phylum Pseudomonadota; class Gammaproteobacteria; order Pseudomonadales; family Pseudomonadaceae; genus Pseudomonas; species Pseudomonas sp. FW305-7. Next base: position 303,255 of record NZ_JBYSZA010000002.1, on the reverse strand, counting down.
GAATTGCGCTCGGTCAACAGCCGCTATCTGGAACCGCACCTGCGCCTGCCGGAGTCGTTCCGCGACCTTGAGGGCGCCGTCCGCGAAGCCCTGCGTCAGGGCCTGTCGCGAGGCAAACTGGAATGCACCCTGCGTTTCACCGAAGAAAGCACCGGCAAGCCGCTGCAAGTTGATCGCGAGCGCGCCGCGCAATTGGTCGCCGCCGCCGAAACCGTTGCCGGGCTGATCAAGAATCCGGCCGCGCTGAACCCGCTGGAGGTGCTGGCATGGCCTGGCGTGCTGGTTGCTGATGCAAGCGATCCGCAAGCGCTGAATGCCGAAGCCCTCGCACTGTTCAATCAAGGCCTGAAAGATTTGAAAGCGGGCCGCGAGCGTGAAGGCTCAGAGCTGGCTCGACTGATCAACGAACGCCTGACGTCCATTGAAGAAGACGTCGTGACCCTGCGTGAACTGGTACCGCAGATGCTCGCGACCCAGCGCCAGAAGGTTCTCGACCGCTTCGCCGACATGAAGGCCGAACTGGATCCGCAGCGCCTGGAACAGGAAATGGTCATCCTCGCGCAAAAAAGCGATGTGGCCGAAGAGCTGGACCGCTTGAGCACCCATATCATCGAAGTTCGCCGGGTACTCAAGTCCGGTGGTGCGGCCGGGCGCCGCCTCGACTTCCTGATGCAGGAACTCAACCGCGAAGCCAACACACTGGGCTCCAAGGCCTTCGACCCGCGCAGCACCCAAGCCGCCGTCAACCTCAAGGTGTTGATCGAGCAGATGCGCGAACAAGTGCAGAATATTGAGTAAGGCAACAGACATGACCCACAGCACCGGCACCCTGTACATCATTTCCGCGCCATCGGGTGCGGGCAAAAGCAGCCTCGTCAAAGCTTTGACCGATGCCAATCCGGAGATTCGCGTATCGATCTCCCACACCACACGCGCCATGCGTCCGGGTGAAGTGGACGGCGTTAACTATCACTTCGTGACCCGCGAAGAGTTCGTGAAGATGGGCGAGCACGGCGACTTCCTCGAACGCGCCGAAGTCTTCGGCAACTTCTACGGCACCTCGCAAAGCCGCCTGCAGCAAACCCTGGACGAAGGTCACGACCTGATTCTGGAAATCGACTGGCAAGGCGCCGAGCAAGTGCGCAAGCTGATGCCGCAGGCACGTTCGATCTTCATCCTGCCGCCGTCGCTGCAAGCATTGCATCAGCGCCTGACCAACCGCGGCCAGGACAGCGACGAGATCATTGCCGGGCGGATGCGCGAAGCCGTCAGTGAAATGAGCCACTATGTCGAGTACGACTACCTGATCATCAACGATGATTTCGGCCACGCGCTGGACGATCTGAAGGCGATTTTCCGTGCCAATCAGTTGCAGCAGAAACGCCAACAGGTGCGTTTCGGCAAATTACTGGCCGAATTGCTCGGCTAATCAGCACTTCCCAAAACCGCTGCAAGGGCTTTACATTGGCACTTGCGGCGCGTTGAAGGGCTTGGTTAAAAAATCAGCGCTTCCCTAATCGCTGGTGATTTTTTAAACTGTTGAGTCCGCTCGCCCAACCGGGCAGCGCGCATATTGCATTCGCTCCGAGGAATACCATGGCCCGCGTAACCGTTGAAGACTGCCTGAACCACGTGGAAAACCGTTTTGAGCTGGTCATGCTCTCTACCAAACGTGCCCGTCAACTGGCCACCGGCGGCAAAGAGCCACTGGTTCAGTGGGAAAACGACAAGCCTACCGTTGTAGCGCTGCGTGAAATCGCTGAAGGCCTGATGAGCTACGAGTTCATCGCCAACGCTGAAATCGTCGAAGACGAACCGCTGTTCGCAGCGTTCGAGGACGAGTCCAACGAGGCCGTCTAAGCCTATGCCTGGTCGACGTAGCACGGCGCGGGATCACAGCCTACGGCAGGAATCATCATGCCGAGCATAGACGCCCTCGCCGATCGCTTATCGACCTACCTCGGCAATGACCAGGTCAACCTGGTCCGCCGAGCGTATTTCTACGCCGAACAAGCCCACGACGGCCAGCGCCGCCGCAGCGGCGAGGCGTACGTCACGCATCCTCTTGCCGTGGCCAATATTCTTGCCGACATGCACATGGACCATCAGAGCCTGATGGCCGCGATGCTGCATGACGTGATCGAAGACACCGGTATCGCCAAAGAAGCGCTGCAAGCGCAGTTCGGTGAAACCGTGGCCGAACTGGTCGACGGGGTCAGCAAACTGACCCAGATGAATTTCGAGACCAAGGCCGAAGCACAAGCCGAAAACTTCCAGAAAATGGCCATGGCCATGGCGCGCGACATTCGCGTGATCCTGGTCAAGCTTGCCGACCGTCTGCACAACATGCGCACGCTGGAAGTGCTGTCCGGCGAAAAACGCCGACGGATCGCCAAGGAAACCCTCGAAATCTACGCGCCCATCGCCAACCGGCTGGGCATGCACGCGATCCGCATCGAATTCGAAGACCTCGGCTTCAAGGCCATGCACCCGATGCGTTCCGCGCGGATCTACCAGGCCGTCAAGCGCGCCCGGGGCAACCGCAAGGAAATCGTCAACAAGATCGAAGAGTCCCTCGGCCATTGCCTCGCCATCGACGGCATCCAGGGTGAAGTCAGCGGTCGCCAGAAACACCTCTACGGCATCTACAAGAAAATGCGCGGCAAGCGTCGAGCCTTCAACGAGATCATGGACGTCTACGCGTTCCGGATCATCGTCGACAAGGTCGATACCTGCTACCGCGTGCTAGGCGCTGTGCATAATTTGTACAAACCGTTGCCGGGGCGCTTCAAGGACTACATCGCGATTCCCAAGGCCAACGGCTATCAGTCGCTGCACACCACGCTGTTCGGCATGCACGGCGTACCGATCGAGATCCAGATCCGCACCCGCGAAATGGAAGAGATGGCCAACAACGGCATTGCCGCCCATTGGCTGTACAAATCCAGCGGTGACGAGCAGCCGAAAGGCACTCACGCCCGCGCCCGCCAGTGGGTCAAAGGCGTGCTGGAAATGCAGCAACGTGCCGGCAACTCGCTGGAATTCATCGAGAGCGTGAAGATCGACCTGTTCCCGGACGAGGTCTACGTGTTCACGCCCAAAGGCCGGATCATGGAGCTGCCAAAAGGCTCCACGGCGGTCGACTTCGCCTACGCGGTGCACACCGACGTCGGCAACAGCTGTATCGCCTGCCGGATCAACCGCCGCCTCGCACCGCTGTCCGAACCGCTGCAAAGCGGCTCCACGGTCGAGATCGTCAGCGCCCCCGGTGCACGACCGAACCCGGCCTGGCTCAACTTCGTCGTCACCGGCAAGGCGCGAACGCACATTCGCCATGCGCTGAAACTGCAACGCCGCTCGGAATCCATCAGCCTCGGCGAACGCCTGCTGAACAAGGTCCTCAACGGTTTCGACAGCGCGCTGGAGAAGATCCCGGCCGAACGCGTAAAAGCGATGCTCACCGAGTACCGCCTCGAACTGATTGAAGACCTGCTCGAAGACATTGGTCTGGGCAATCGCATGGCCTACGTCGTCGCCCGCCGCTTGCTCGGTGAAGGCGAACAACTGCCGAGTCCGGAAGGCCCGCTGGCGATTCGCGGCACCGAAGGTCTGGTTCTCAGCTACGCCAAATGTTGTACGCCGATCCCGGGCGACCCGATTGTCGGGCATCTGTCGGCGGGCAAAGGCATGGTCGTGCACCTCGACAACTGCCGCAACATCAGCGAAATCCGGCACAACCCGGAAAAATGCATCCAGCTCTCGTGGGCCAAGGATGTCACCGGCGAATTCAACGTCGAGCTGCGCGTCGAGCTGGAACACCAGCGCGGCCTGATCGCTCTGCTGGCCAGCAGCGTCAACGCGGCCGACGGCAATATCGAGAAAATCAGCATGGACGAACGCGATGGTCGCATCAGCGTTGTCCAGTTGGTGGTCAGCGTCCACGACCGTGTGCACCTGGCCCGCGTGATCAAGAAACTGCGCGCCCTGACCGGGGTAATCCGCATTACCCGCATGCGTGCATAACTCACACCTAACAAGGAGTCATACATGACCAAGACTGTTATCACCAGCGACAAGGCCCCGGCCGCCATCGGTACTTACTCCCAGGCGATCAAGGCTGGTAACACCGTCTACATGTCGGGCCAGATTCCTCTGGACCCAAAAACCATGGAACTGGTTGAAGGCTTCGAAGCCCAGACCGTCCAGGTGTTCGAGAACCTCAAAGCCGTGGCCGAAGCTGCCGGTGGTTCGTTCAAGGACATCGTCAAACTGAACATCTTCCTCACCGACCTGAGCCACTTCGCCAAGGTCAACGAGATCATGGGCAAGTACTTCGACCAGCCATACCCGGCCCGCGCCGCCATCGGCGTAGCTGCCTTGCCAAAGGGTTCGCAGGTTGAAATGGATGCCATTCTGGTCATCGAGTGATGCGCACGGCGCGGCCTTCAAACGCCGCGCCGACTGCTCAGCAAGACAAGGTTTTGAAAGGATTCCACCATGCGCAAAGCGCTAGCTCTCCCGCTGCTCGCCATTTTCCTCGGCGGCTGCGCCAGCAACCCTGCCGACCGTGACATCAGCGGCACCTGGATCAACCAGGTGGCGATCGATGCTGCCACCAAGGGCGGCTCCCTGCGCGAAGCGCTTCAGGCCTACGGCCCGAATCTGGAATGGGATATCAACACCAAGGCCAGCCAGGCCCGCTACACCAACGGTTTCGAGAACGTCGAAGGACGGCTGCTGGGTGAGAAATCCGGCGCCTGGAAAGTCGACTTCTATGGCAGCTCCGCCAGCGAGCTGAAACGTGATGGCGGGCAACTGCAGCAAGCCGCCAGCGACAACGAACCGGAACAGGTCTTCGACCGCGCCCAGATCCCGGTGCCGGAAGGCGCACCGATCGGCGCCAGTTTCGAACGCGCGCTGTATTCCGCTTACATGGGCGGCAGCTGGAAAATCGCCAGCGGCCAGGGTGAAGGCAACACCGTGCAGTTCCAGGCCGATGGCCAGGTCTCCGGTTTGCCGGGTGCCGATCGCTATGCCCTGTGCCTGGCGGGTGACTGCGCATCGATGAGCAGCACCAATGACAATATGTGGCTGCAGCTCAATGGTCAGGGCAACGCCTACATCTTTGCGCGCAAGGGCAAGGAACTGGAGATCTTCCAGGCGGTAAACACTGCATTGGCTGATGAAATGCCGCAGTACACGCCGGGCGAACGCAAGTGGTTGCTCGAAAAGCAGTAAGCACACGCTTAGAACAACATAACCCTGTGGGAGCGGGCTTGCCCACGATGAGGCCATCAGACTCAACACTTGTGTTGACTGCCATGCCGCCATCGCGGGCAAGCCCGCTCCCACACTGGTTTGTGGTGTGCGGGAGTCAGCACTTACCTTCAAGAATTGCGGCATAACCTTCGCGGTAGCTTGGGTAAGTCGGCGTCCAGCCCAACGCTTTCGCCCGGGCGTTGCTGCAACGCTTGCTGCCGGTGCGCCGAACGCTGGCATCTTCCGCCCATTCGGTAACGCCCAGATACTCGCGCAGCCAGCCCACCACTTCGGCCAACGGCGCCGGTGCATCGTCGACGCCGATGTAGAAATCCTCCAGCTTCACGCCCTGCCGAGCCTTCTCCAACAGGAATGCCAGCAAACCGGCCGCATCGTCAGCATGAATCCGATTGCCATACAGCGGCGGCTCCACCGCCACGCGATAACCGCGACGCACTTGAGTCAACAACCATTCGCGGCCCGGGCCATAGATGCCAGTCAGACGCAGAATGCTCGCCGGAATGCCGCTATTGAGCGCCACCTGCTCAGCCTCCAGCATCAAGCGCCCGGAATAACCGGCGGCGACGGTCTCTGAGTGTTCATCCACCCACTCCCCATCCTGCTGTCCATAAACGCTGCTGCTGGACACAAAGATCAGCCGCTCCGGCACCTGACCATAGTCGTCGAGCCAGCTCAGGACATTCTGCAAACCCTGCACGTAAGCGGCGCGATAACCAGCCTCGTCGTGATCGGTGGCTGCCGCGCAATACACCAGATAGTCCACGGCACCCACCGGCCAGGTCGCCGGACAGTCTTCGTTGAACAGGTCGCCGGCGACGCCGATCACATCGTCGGGCAGCTTCGAAACATCCCGGCGCAAGCCATGAACTTCCCAGCCAGCCGCCAGCAATTGCTTGGCCAGACGACTGCCGACATCACCACAACCGGCAATCAAAACAGAAGGCGCGGACATCAAAAAACTCCTATCGGAAAGATACAGACTAGCGCTGGCAAAGGACGGGCGGCTAGCAATGAAGGAAAAAAAGATACTCTATTACTTTTGTTAACAAGAATTACTTGCAATAATGCACGCCACTTTTGTTCTCGGCCTTACGAGGCCTGGAAGAGCATCAACGTTTTTCTATCTCAGGTCCGGCCAGCATGACACGCAATCAAATTCCCGCTTCGCCAACCAATCGACCTCGCGCCTGGAGCGCAATGGCGGCTTTGCTGCTCAGCCTGATGCTGGCACCAACCGCTGCTTTCGCCGACGCCCAGGCACCAGCCGCCCCGGTCGCGACCGAACAGCATGCACCTGCTACTGACGCGCCAGCCGCTGCTCCTGCCGCCACCGATCCGGTGCAAGCAGTAGACGCTGCCGACGTTCCTGAAGTGCTCGAAGCCGACAACACGCTGGGCATGGCCCACGACCTGTCGCCATGGGGCATGTACCAGAACGCCGACATCATCGTGAAAATCGTGATGATCGGTCTGGCCATCGCGTCGATCATCACCTGGACCATCTGGATCGCCAAAGGCTTCGAGCTGATGGGCGCCAAGCGTCGTCTGCGTAGTGAAATCGCCGCTCTGAAGAAAGCCACCACCCTTAAGGAAGCCAGCGCCACGGCGGGCAAGGAGGGCACCCTCGCCAACCTGCTGGTGCACGACGCGCTCGAAGAAATGCGCCTGTCGGTCAACAGCCGCGAGAAAGAAGGCATCAAGGAACGCGTCAGCTTCCGTCTTGAGCGTCTGGTTGCAGCCTGCGGTCGCAACATGAGCAGCGGCACTGGCGTTCTCGCCACCATCGGTTCCACCGCACCGTTCGTGGGTCTGTTCGGTACCGTGTGGGGCATCATGAACTCCTTCATCGGCATCGCCAAAACCCAGACCACCAACCTTGCTGTCGTAGCGCCCGGTATCGCTGAAGCGCTGTTGGCCACTGCATTGGGTCTGGTTGCGGCCATTCCTGCGGTGGTGATCTACAACGTCTTCGCCCGCTCCATCGCCGGTTACAAGGCGCAGGTGTCCGATGCCTCGGCAGAAGTTCTGCTGCTGGTCAGCCGCGACCTCGACCACCAGCCTGAGCGCAGCTCGCAGCCGCACATGGTCAAAGTGGGGTAATCGGCCATGGGCCTGCATTTGAAAGAAGGCGCAGACGACGATCTGGCCGAGAACCACGAAATCAACGTCACGCCGTTCATCGACGTGATGCTGGTGTTGTTGATCATCTTCATGGTGGCCGCTCCATTGGCCACCGTCGATATCAAAGTCGACCTGCCTGCCTCGACCGCCAAACCGGCGCCGCGGCCAGAGAAACCGGTATTCCTCAGCGTCAAGGCTGACCAGCGCCTGTTCCTCGGTGAAGACGAAGTGAAGCCCGAAACACTGGGCGCCACCCTCGACGCCCGCACCAAAGGCAAGAAAGACACGACGATCTTCTTCCAGGCCGACAAAGGCGTGGATTACGGCGATCTGATGAGCGTGATGGATAACCTGCGCTCCGCCGGTTACCTGAAGGTTGGTCTGGTCGGACTCGAGAGCGCGGTCAAGAAATGATCACGACGCGCCATAAGCTGACGCGTTACAGCGGTAGCCTGGCCGTGGTGCTGGGCGTTCATGCGCTGGCCATCGCGCTGGCGCTGAACTGGACCGCCCGCCCGCCCATCGAATTGCCGCCGCAGGCAATGATGGTCGAGCTGGCCCCGATTCCGGCCCCGCCACCGCCTGCACCGCCGAAAGTCGTCACACCGCCGCAGCCACCGGCTCCGGTCGAAGAGTTGCCGATCCCGAAACTGGCCGAAGCGCCAAAAGCCGAAATCGCGGTGCAGAAGCCTAAACCGAAGCCAAAGCCTAAACCGCCGAAGCCGGTCGAGAAGAAGCTGCCCGATCCGCCGAAGGAAAAACCTTCCGAGGAAAAACCGGCCGACACGCAACCGACTCAGGCACCGACGGAGAAATCCGCCCAGCCTGCGCCAGGCCCGTCGCCTGCACAAATGGCCGCCAAGGCCAGTTGGCAAGGCACCCTGCTCGCGCATCTGGCCAAGTACAAAAAGTACCCGGCCAGCGCTCAGGCACGGGGCAAGGAAGGCTTGAACCGTCTGCGTTTTGTGGTCGATGCCGAAGGTAATGTGTTGTCGTTCGAACTGGTGGGCCGCTCCGGCAACGCCGATCTGGACCGGGCCACCCTGGAAATGATCCGCCGCGCACAACCGCTGCCCAAGCCACCGGCCGACATGCTGAACAATGGCTCGATCGAAATTGTTGCGCCGTTTGTTTATTCCCTCGAACGCCGCCGCTAAGCAACACTGCAATACCTGTGGGAGCTGGCTTGCCAGCGATAGCGGTGGATCAGTTGATAAATCCTTGGCTGACACACTGCAATCGCTGGCAAGCCAGCTCCCACTGGACTCTCTGCAAACCCAGAGAACCAAGTCAAAAAGGCACCGAAAGGTGCCTTTTGCATATCTAACAACGGCAAACACACATTGCCCGGTGTCGCACGCCTCCCTCAGTCTGATAACGTGCGTCTATCGATTGCAGCCGGTATGCTTGGCCCGCATCTTCATGGACGCTTGCTATGACTCTCACAGAATTGCGCTACATCGTTACCCTCGCCCAAGAGCAGCACTTCGGTCACGCGGCCGAGAAGTGCCACGTCAGTCAGCCGACCCTCTCCGTGGGCGTGAAAAAGCTTGAAGACGAACTCGGTGTGCTGATTTTCGAGCGCAGCAAAAGCGCCGTGCGCCTGACCCCGGTCGGCGAAGGCATTGTTGCCCAGGCGCAGAAAGTGCTGGAGCAGGCCCAAGGCATCCGCGAACTGGCCCAGGCCGGCAAGAACCAGTTGACCGCCCCGCTGAAAGTCGGCGCCATCTACACCGTCGGCCCATACCTGTTCCCGCACCTGATTCCGCAACTGCACCGGGTCGCCCCGCAGATGCCGTTGTACATCGAAGAAAACTTCACCCACGTGCTGCGCGACAAACTGCGCAACGGCGAGCTCGACGCGATCATCATCGCGCTGCCGTTCAACGAAGCCGACGTGCTGACCCTGCCGCTCTACGACGAACCGTTCTACGTCCTGATGCCGGCCCAGCACCCGTGGACGCAAAAAGAAACCATCGACGCCGGCCTGCTCAACGACAAGAGCCTGCTGCTGCTCGGCGAAGGCCACTGCTTCCGCGATCAAGTGCTGGAAGCCTGCCCGACCCTGACCAAGGGCAACGACGGCGCCAAGCACACCACGGTCGAATCCAGCTCGCTGGAAACCATTCGGCACATGGTCGCCTCCGGTCTGGGCATCTCGATCCTGCCGTTGTCGGCAGTGGACAGCCATCACTACGCCCCGGGCGTGATCGAAGTGCGGCCGCTGTCGCCGCCGGTGCCGTTCCGCACCGTGGCCATCGCCTGGCGCGCGAGCTTCCCGCGGCCGAAAGCCATCGAGATCCTCGCCGATTCCGTTCGCCTGTGCTCGGTGGCCAAGCCAGCGGCACCGGTTACGGCCGGTTAAGCCAGCGTCATGACTGAGTTGTCGCAAGTGTCGGTGACGGCACTCAAGGGTGTCGGCGAAGCCATGGCCGAGAAATTGGCCAAGGTCGGCCTGGAGAATCTCCAGGACGTGCTGTTCCACCTGCCGCTGCGTTATCAGGATCGCACCCGCGTGGTGCCGATCGGCGCATTGCGGCCAGGGCAGGACGCCGTGGTCGAAGGCACTGTCAGTGGTGCCGATGTTGTCATGGGCCGCCGCCGCAGCCTCGTCGTGCGTTTGCAGGATGGCACCGGCGGCCTCAGCCTGCGCTTCTACCACTTCAGCAACGCGCAAAAAGAAGGCCTCAAGCGCGGCACGCGGATTCGCTGCTACGGCGAAGCCCGTCCCGGTGCGTCAGGACTGGAAATCTACCACCCGGAATATCGCGCCATCACTGGCGACGAACCGCCGCCGGTGGATGAAACCCTGACCCCGGTTTACCCGCTCACCGAAGGCCTGACCCAGGCGCGTCTGCGCCAGCTGTGCATGCAGACCCTGACGATGCTCAAGCCTGCCACCCTGCCCGACTGGCTGCCGACCGAGCTTGCCCGCGACTATCAACTGGCGCCGCTGGCCGATGCGATCCGCTACCTGCACAACCCGCCCGCCGATGCCGATGTCGACGAACTCGCCCTCGGTCATCACTGGGCGCAACATCGCCTCGCCTTCGAAGAGCTGCTGACGCATCAACTGTCGCAGCAGCGCCTGCGCGAGAGCATGCGTTCACTGCGCGCGCCGGCGATGCCGAAAGCCACAAAACTGCCGCCGAAATATCTGGCCAACCTCGGCTTCAACCCGACCGGCGCCCAGCAACGCGTCGGCAACGAAATCGCCTACGACCTCAGTCAGCACGAACCAATGCTGCGCCTGATTCAGGGCGACGTTGGCGCGGGTAAAACCGTGGTCGCCGCCCTCGCCGCGCTGCAAGCGCTGGAGGCGGGTTACCAAGTTGCGCTGATGGCGCCGACCGAGATTCTCGCCGAACAACACTTCATCACCTTCAAACGCTGGCTCGAACCGCTGGGCATAGATGTCGCGTGGCTGGCCGGCAAGCTCAAGGGCAAGAACCGCGTCGCCGCGCTGGAGCAGATCGCCAGCGGCACGCCGATGGTGGTCGGCACTCACGCGCTGTTCCAGAACGAAGTACAGTTCAAAAATCTCGCACTGGTGATCATCGACGAACAACACCGCTTCGGCGTCCAGCAGCGCCTGGCGCTGCGGCAGAAAGGTGTCGGCGGGCGCATGTGTCCGCATCAACTGATCATGACCGCCACACCGATTCCACGGACCTTGGCGATGAGCGCCTACGCCGACCTCGACACCTCGATCCTCGACGAACTGCCGCCCGGTCGAACCCCGGTCAACACTGTGCTGGTCACCGACACCCGCCGCGTCGAAGTCATCGAACGCGTGCGCAGTGCCTGCGCCGAGGGCCGTCAGGCCTATTGGGTGTGCACGCTGATCGAAGAGTCGGAAGAGCTGACCTGTCAGGCTGCCGAAACCACGTTTGAAGACCTCACCCTCGCCCTCGGCGAGTTGAAAGTCGGGTTGATTCACGGGCGCATGAAGCCCGCCGAGAAAGCTGCGGTGATGGCCGAATTCAAGGCCGGCAACCTGCAACTGCTGGTCGCCACCACGGTGATCGAAGTCGGCGTCGATGTGCCCAACGCCAGCCTGATGATCATCGAAAACCCTGAACGCCTTGGCCTCGCGCAGCTGCACCAATTGCGCGGCCGCGTTGGCCGGGGCAGTGCGGTCAGCCATTGCGTGCTGCTCTATCATCCGCCGCTGTCGCAGATCGGTCGTCAGCGTCTGGGCATCATGCGCGAGACCAACGACGGTTTCGTCATCGCCGAAAAAGACCTCGAACTGCGCGGCCCCGGCGAAATGCTCGGCACCCGCCAGACCGGCCTGCTGCAATTCAAGGTCGCCGACCTGATGCGCGACGCCGACCTGCTGCCCGCCGTGCGCGATGCTGCGCAGGCTTTGCTGGAGCGCTGGCCGACCCACGTCAGCCCATTGCTTGATCGCTGGCTGCGCCACGGGCAGCAATACGGCCAAGTGTGAGCACCGTCGCAGTTTCTGAAAGATCCTTCCGACAGAGCTGGTTATACTCCTGCCATTGTTTCAAAAACGGATACAGACCATGACCGAAGCTGCTCTCGCCCCCGAATCTCCGCACGCTCCGTCTGTCATTCGGCTGCTGCTCAACAAGCTGGGCGTCGCCTACGAAGAAGTGCTCGAGCACCACGGCCTCAATGCCTCGCGCAAAGTGCAAGCCGTGTTGCTGGACGACGCCGTTGGCGCCCTGATGGTGCTGTTTCCACAGAGCCAGTTGCTGGATCTCAATCGCCTCGCTGAGCTGACGGGCCGTCGCCTGACCGCCGTCTCGACCGAGCGCCTGGAAAAGATGCTCGGCAAACACAGCCTGAGCCTGCTGCCAGGCCTGCCGGCGCTGACCAGTTCGCCGTGCCTCTATGAAGAAAGCCTGCTGCGCGAACCGAAGTTGCTGATCAACTCCGGCGAGCCGGGCCTGCTGCTGGAAATCGCCAGCGAAGACTTCAAGACCATGCTGACCAAGGCCAGCGCCGCCAACTTCGGCGAAGCCCTGAGCAGCATCCGCCCCAACCTCGACCGCCCGGACGATGACCGCGAGGAAATCACCCAGGCCGTGCAGGCATTCACCGCGCGGCGTATCCAGCAGCGTCTGGAAGCGACCATCGAGATTCCGCCACTGGCCGAAACCGCGCAGAAAATCATCAAGTTGCGCGTCGACCCCAACGCCACCATCGACGACATCACCGGCGTGGTCGAAACCGACCCAGCGCTGGCCGCGCAAGTGGTGAGCTGGGCGGCGTCGCCGTACTACGCCTCGCCGGGCAAGATTCGTTCGGTGGAAGACGCGATCGTTCGCGTACTCGGCTTCGATCTGGTGATCAACCTGGCGCTGGGCCTGGCCCTCGGCAAGACCCTGAGCCTGCCCAAAGACCACCCGCAACACACCACGCCGTACTGGCAGCAGTCGATCTACACCGCCGCCGTCATCGAAGGCCTGACCCGCGCCATGCCACGCGCCCAGCGTCCGGAGGCCGGCCTGACCTACCTCGCCGGCCTGCTGCACAACTTCGGTTACCTGCTGCTGGCCCACGTCTTTCCGCCACACTTCTCGCTGATCTGCCGCCACCTGGAGGTCAACCCGCACCTGTGCCACAGCTACATCGAGCAACACCTGCTCGGTATCAGCCGTGAACAGATCGGCTCGTGGCTGATGCGCTACTGGGACATGCCCGACGAACTGGCCACCGCCCTGCGCTTCCAGCACGACCCAAGCTACGACGGCGCCTACGCTGAATATCCGAATCTCGTCTGCCTGGCCGTACGCCTGCTGCGCAGCCGTGGCATCGGCTCCGGCCCGGATGAAGACATCCCCGACGCCCTGCTGGAGCGTGTGGGTCTGACCCGCGACAAAGCCAACGACGTCGTCAGCAAAGTCCTCGAAGCCGAAGTCCTGCTGCGCGAACTGGCTTCGCAGTTCAGCCAGGCATAAAAAACCCGCTCTCACGAGATCATTTTTATTCGTGAGAGCGGGCCATCAGAGCGTTGTTTATTGATCAGGCAATGAAGCGTGCTATCCATCCGCCTGTAGCAAAACTCAACCGGTCTTTCCAATACTCACCGCAGATGACGATTTTATTTTGCGCGGTGACGTGCAGATCTAAACTAATTTCCAGTTTCTCCTCCTGATCAAAAGATACCCACCCACTGCCGTTGAACGTCGAATCGAGCTCGCCGGTAAGGCGATAACGTGCACAGACGGCGTGCGTCTCATCAGTAGCAAACACATCACCACTGGTGCCGGCGACAATCAACTTGCTTTCATCCACCTCGCCAAACGCGCAGCTCGACCAATTTTGGCCAACCTCAGGCACGACTTTGGTACATAACGGTTGGCCATTGTTGAACATAGGGTGAGGTGAGCCATCCGCACTGAGTACGACAATCACCCCTTCACCACCAATGAAGCCGTCATCGTGCTGGCCTCCTATCAAAGCAATGATTCCGTCCTTTTTCCTCACGGCAATATCGTTGAAAATCGGCAGCCGATCAGAGGACATAATGGTTGTCCTGAACTTATCGTCCCGCATTCCATCCTTTGTGAAGCGCACGGCATACGTACCGAAGGTGCCTTCATCATGAAAGTCGCCATACACCACCAAGCCACCGTCTGCTTGAACAGCCACTCCACGGGCGGCGTTATCTCCTCCCGGACCCAACTCGGCCAATTCAACAGTGGCCGAACCGATTTTGTTGAAGGTGTCATCAAAAGTACCATCAGGATTGAGTCGCATGACCAAGCCTTTGGTTTGCTGCGCAGCAGGATCAAAGCCAAATGACACCAGCGCTATTTTGCCGCCTGACAACTCGATACCAGACGCTCCGGAATTGGCGGTGCTCTGAACAGCAGGCTTAATATTTCGAGATAAATTTTGGCGTGCTCGTGCAGCCGTGGCCGCTCGACTTAGTGTTACGGGTATTGAACCGTACGGGAACGTAACCACACCGCCTTCACCAAACTCATCGTTGAGTCGACCTTCCGGTAGCAACTGGATGGCAACGAAACCACTTTCATAACTCGGCTGCCGCGACGTGTAATGGACCGTTATCAGCATCCCACCATTTCTCAACAAGCTTGCGCCAAATCTCCCTGATAACATTTTTTCCCCTGTCGAAATCCGCGCAAAACCTTGCTGGTTTTCGCCAAACCCGGTGCCAACATCAAGCTGCCCCTTCTCAGTAAGCCTTGCGACTACGAAGCCAGGGGACCTACCTGACTCATTTGCCACGACGAGCAGCCGACCGTCAGGCAAAGGAAGAACAACTTGCGGAGTAATGCTGACAAACTCAGGAAACTCCCAATTGAGTTTGCCGTCATTGGCGAATGTTGTATCAAACTCGCCTGCTTGTACGGTCATGTTGATAACTCTCCAATCCGGATAAGTCCCTTTACTGCTGGACGCCCCTATGAAGCCTCATCATTCAAACAAAAACACCTGTCACTTCTGACAGGTGCTCGTGGTATTGCGCGCCAATTGACTGACTTATCGAGCCGAATCAATTACTCACTGCTTTTTAAAAAAAATGGCGCTTCAAGCCTTAGGCTTGGCCTTCCTCGGCACCAAATATTTCATCAACCCCTGAAACCACATCACCAGCGCCGGATTGCCCTTGAGCTGGATCGACTTGTCCTGAATCCCCTGCATAAACGCCAACTGCTTGTTCTTTGCCTGCATCGTGGCAAAGCCATAAGCGGCATCTTTAAAGGCAATCGCAAACGCCGGCTCCGCCACCACGCCAGACTTGCTGGTGATGCGCTGATTCTTCACCAGGAAATGCCGCGCCACTTTCCCATCCAGTGTCTGTAGCTGGAACACCAGTTCCTTGTCACCCAACTGCTGCTGGAACGCAGGATTTGTCCGGCTGGCCTTACCCATCAACAGACCCAGCATCCACAGAAGAAAACGAAATTTCATGCGCACAGCCTCAAAAGGAAAATGAACGGCCGGGGCAGTGTAAGGGATTCGGAAAGATTCGCCACTATCGCTGATGGTTAGAAGACGATGTCGCGCTTTTCTCGCATGATGACTGCCAAGTCACGCCATCTCGCCTGGCAACTACATACGCTGGCTTTGTGTGCTATACCCACAATCGTGCCGTTTGGGTCATCCCCCCCAGTTTTCCAACCAATCGAAAAAGGAAGATTCGATGAACTTGGACATTCCGCTTGATCAAGGAACGTGGCTCGACACCAATGTCATAGATCTTCAAAGCCTGGGTGGCGTCTGTCATGCCATGTCGACTGAGTGGGTTCTTTCCACACTGCAAAATCAACCTTGGGATATCGAGACTGCGTATTTTCGTGGAGTGTCTCACCAAAGGGCCTATGCCCTCAGATGGGAATATGCACTCAGAGGCAATTGGGGTGGTGCCCAATATGCCCAGTATCTGCAGATTGCCGAATCCCCCACCCAAAGATTTATCGAAGACCCGGCGCGACGCCAAGGACGGCCGTTTCAAGCCCATCACGTTCATAGCCTCATTCAAATGGCCCCTCACCTTGCATTAGCTGCAGGCACCGGCGCGGTCATCGTTATGTTTGGCTCCGATGCCAACCAACCCGCCGCCGCACAGAACTGGGGGCACACTGTCGCCATGGTGCGTACTGGAGCTGGGATCTATCAATTTCTTGATGTTAACGAGGGTCGGTATAGCTGGCAGGCTGGTGCCACCAACGCCGTGGTCGCACAAGAAGTAAGGCAGAAGCTACGCGATTGCTACTGGGGTTGGGGCATCCGGGATATCTATATATTTAAGGTCGGCTAATAACCTCGGTCCTACACCTGAAGAAACACATCCCTGGCGGATGGGGTGCGATTGATCGTCGAAGGGATGCTTGATCACATTGAAGTGCGGAGTGTGAAGGCCAAGCAGTAACGGGATTTGCGGATGAAAAAAGGGGACGTCAGGTCCCCTTTCTGCAACTGTCTGCAAAAAATCCATATACAAAAAAGCTGCCAATCAGGGCAGCTTTTTTGAGAATCCGAAACCTTCAACCGGCCAGTCGACCGACAGGCTCGAAATCACTGCCGTTGGACAGAGCAACATCCAGAAAGCCGCTGCGCTTACCAGAGCGCTTGGCCAAAACTTCACGAGCTTCAGCCTGGAACCGGGCAGCCATCATAGGCTTTGGTTCATGTTTGGACTTTTTCATGGAAACCTCTCGGACTCTTGGACGACCACTGCCAATTTTCAAGGTCGAGAGAGTAGCGGCGTTTGAAAGCTTTTGAACATCAACAGAAATACGCTGACACTCATTATCGGACCGGATCAAACTTGACGTTAACTCCTCTTTCCTCCTCAACAACGACTAGCGAAAGTCCTCTGCACTTTTTGGACGTGCCTCCAACCCGAAAATCGCTGCGCGGTGGATGTACGCATCACCACCAGCATTACAAGACTGTCGGAACACAACCTTGTCGTCCTTGAGCACTGAGAGATAACTCACAAACGCCTGGTTAACGAGGTAGGTATAAGCACCGCTTTTGAACTTGATGATGTTCAGGTTCACGCTGCCTTCCGACGCATCCACGACGAAGAACTTGCCCTTGGGCGGCGAGGCAGTCTTCGGATAGACCATTTCTATTTTTCCCGGCACGCCAAAACGGTACTGAACAGAACCGGCCGTGGGCTTGCTGTTTCCTTGCGCACAAATGGAAACCGTCTTGCCGCCCTGCAACGGGCAACTGAAGTAAATGTCTTCGTCGTCCGAACACAACGTACCCTCCTGCTCACCCTTCAATGGCGCTGTCTCTTGCGAAACGCGTTCTGGTGTTTGAGCGACATCGGCACAATTGGACAAACACACCAACTTGGAAAGATCCGGAACATCGCTTTCAGTAAACAGGTACGTCGCTGAACCGTCACGGTTGCGGGCGTGATAAACGGGAACACTGACGACCAGTCCCTTGGCAGACACCGGCACTTCTGCATCCCGGCCCGAGACGACCCAGCCTTCGGCCTCCCCACACAACTCCTCCAAAGCGACTTCATTGAACGAATCTTTCGTTGGCACGGTGAACGGCTTGGCATCACCTCGGCAATCGTAGCCATGCCAGTAAGGCCCGGTGTTCGGGTCAATGTCTATCGAGAAGATATAGGCGCCGTCGAGCATAACTTTGCCGCTGTGGTAGGTGAACACCAGCCAGCGGCGCGACTTCGCCTGTGAGGAGTTTTCTTCCTCCAGGATGTAACGCTCGCCATCTCGATACAGCCAGAAAACACTCATCGCTCCCGCCGATACCGGCCTTTCGGAGAGACGTTGCCCAGACTTGGCGTCCACCAAGAAATCGTCTTTCAGCGCCAGCGCACAGTCGCTGTCGGCATCCATGCATGACTTGAGCGACGGAAACATCGGCCCCGCTGCCACAGAGAAAGAACACAGCAATAACGCGACCAACCCTAATCTTTTCAACTTGCCTTCCTGCTCATGATTTACGGGTCTGATCGAACAGAAGGCCTTTCGCCTTTGAACCCTGTGTCCTGCGTTTTAAAGCGAGTAATCCATCACTTCTTTCAACTGCCAACACTGCCCACGCTCAAACCGATACTCGAAGACATAGTCGGTATCCGGCTTCTGCAGAATCGCCGTGGCCTGGTTGTCCTGCTGCTCTTTGACGGTCAGCGTCAGCCCTTGGGCGTCGCGCTTGATGCGATCGGGCAGGATTGGGAACTTCAGCTGATCACCGCTGAGGCTGCTCTTTTGCAGCTCCGGCTCGGGATCGCCCGCTACCGTCGTGACCATCTGCAGCGGCTGCTGGACAAAGGCTTTTTGCACATCCGCGTGTTCGGAAAAAGCTGCGAGGAAGGTTGAGAAGTCCGGCGAAGGACACGCCATGGCAGTTGCGTTAGCGCTCACCGTGACCGGCTTCGGTTGAGGCTGCTCAACAGCCTGCCCATCAAGTACAGACAAGCGCTTTTTCACACTTGCCGCGTCTTTGTAAGCGCACACCACTTCCTGACTTTCCTCCAGATCCAGCCCGTCGCGACAGTTCTGAAACTCAGGTTCCGGTAGATCCCCACGGAAATAATTCAAAGACAACTGATTGCCGTCCTTGATGAGTGGCAGTTCCAGAACCGAGTAGGACGCGCCCTCGAAACTTCGATTCGACACCTGCGTTTCCGTCAGCACGTACATGGACTTCCCTGCCCGCCCCGGGGATTTGCGCTCATGAAAAAACACCGACGCAATCTGATCGCCCTCCACCTTCCACACATAATTCAGCGTCGGTTTGGTCGCGTTCATAGCTGAGTAGAAGATTTCGGCGGCAGGAACATGAACCTCCGTCGCCTGCTGCTTCAGGTTGTTCTTCAGAAAGAACACCGTGATCTTTTGATCGCCCCACGACGCCACCACCGGCGGATGTAACTCACCGATGGTCTGCGGATCGCTCGCCAGTGCCAGTTGAGTCGACACACCAGCCGTAAGCCCAAGTGCACAAACAAAACCTGGAAGCCTGCCCAATTTTGTTTTCCTTCCGTGGTTAATCTTCATGTCGACTCAGGTGCGCCACATTTCAGCTCTTTGATTTGCGCGTTCTTGATCGGAATCACACAGGCACGACGCTTCTCTCCGGGTGCGCGAAGCTCCGTAGTGCTTAACGTCAGGTGCAGACCGTCATCTGCAAATACAGGCTTCTCAAATCCAGCATCGGCGTAACCGGACTGGAATGACTTGCCGTCAAAACTGCAGAACTGCGCAGATGACAATACTCGCCAACCACCGTCAGGCGCGAGAATCTGTACCGTCAGGCATGGGTTGTCGAACGAATAGAGATAGCGTGCCACTACGTCTTGGTAACGCTTCGCGCCGGATCTCGATACCTTGTTCATATCAACTACATCACCCGAGCCATCTGCCACGACCCCGTCCAGATATGCCGTGCGTTCCAGGCTCATTCTGGTGATGCAGCTATCAACTATTGTGGAGTGAAGCGCTGTATCAGGGTCGATATCCGTGGCTTCGAGCGGGCATGTGGTATCTCGCAACTTGATCCACGCACGCTGTGACTCCCTAGCGATGGCCATGAAAGCCTTGCCCTGTTCAGGGTCACGTCTTTGCTGACTCTCAAACCTCGCCATCAGTTTTTTGTAGCTGGCATTGAGCTTGGCGTCGGCTCGCTTGAGTTCGACCGCCACGCATTGATTAAACTCCAAGCTAGAGCTGATGACTTTGCACTCACCCTCAGCGTATGCAATCGACGCGCACAACATCCCGAGGAGTAACGCAATAAAGCGGATAATCCTGTTCAATTTTTCAATCCCTGATGTGCAGTTCGCTCAACGACGCGTTGCGGAATTTTCTGTGTCTTGCCAGCGGCTGCCATCGCTTCGCCGTACTCGCGGTAATAGCGCTGCGCTTCGTCTTTTCGATCAAGTCGCCACAGTGAATCGGCCATGTTCAGCATCAACACTGTGCGTTTGCCAACCGCCTCAACACCGCGATAAAACTTCAGCGCCAGTTCATCTTTACCGCCCTCGGCGAGGTAAAAACCCAGGTCGTTGTAGGTTTGAACGTTTTGCGCCGGGGGATGGCATGCCATGTAGGATTCGGGACTTAAAAAACTCATGCTCCACTCGAGAGATTCGGCGCGGGACTGCGCCGCCTTGATGCTCAAGGCATGTTTCAGCAATTCGTTGGGAGGCCTAGTTTCCAAGGCAGGCTTGAGCACCCCACCCTCTTCGGAAACCCACTGATTCCCCACCCATTTACCCTCACAAAACCTTTCGTAACTCTCAGCCAACACGCAACCGGTTTCCATCGAGATCACAGCGCAATGCCCCTGTGATGTCGGTATTTCTTCACCGTTCTCACCTATGACTACGCCGTACTCCACTGGGGTCGCCAGCAAGATTTTCTTGTCGGGACTAAGCCATTCGGGATAGACCTGGGTGCCAATGTCGGCATGAAATATCGGGAACGTTTTACCATTCGCGGTGAACCGTGCGGTGAAAGATTCCACCACAGGTGAAGTCCACTTTTTCGCCTGTAATGTCACTGTATGCCCATTAATACCAACTATGGGCGGATCCTCGGCAAACGCACTGGCGGTGGCCAACAGACTGCCAAGCAACACCCACTTAAGGCTGACCATATTCAATCCTTTTCACCGCCGGGCTTGGCGATTGCAGCTGACTTTTGCTAACCCCATACGCCTCAATCAGCTCCTCCCATGACCCCTTCGAGCCAAACGAGCGCTGGGTGTTATCGAAGCTGTATTGCTCCAGTCGCCCGGCTGTCGAGTAATAACCGTGCCACTCCGGACAGGCACCGCAACCGCCGTAGCCACCGATTGAAACAAGGCTGCCCTTGCTACCTGTCACGCAATCCATTGCCACCACCACGTTATTCAGCATCTTCGTCCTCGCACCGTCGGACGTACGCTGTAGAACCTTGCCGACATCACGCCGCAGCACTTTGCCTCCGATGTTGATGGTCTGGTCGGAGCAGACCGGGATGAGGTGGGTTTCTGCGTCATCCACCGTCACCGATCGGCAGGACGACACCAACACCACTTCAACCCCGCCGCACTGCATGACATCGCGCTGGGTGTAAGCATCCGCCGGCGCTGCAAACGCAGGCGCAGAGAGCAGCAACCCCAGGCTGCCCGCGAGATAAAACTGATTCATCGAGAATTCCCTGTCGCCGTTAGCCGGCCTGTTTTTCCGTCAGGCATTTTGCGTAGCCATCGGCGAACCTGGCGTCGAAGGACAACGCCACCGGTTCGTCCAGTTCCGCCGAGGTGTTGAGCAACACGCGCGTCGCCGGGGTGTATTTGACCCAGCCAATGGTCCCGGTGCCGTTGGTGTCGAAGAACAATTGGGCGCGCACCATTTCTCCGTCGTCCTCATCAATCAGCAGATTGACCTTGTCCTTGCCGACATACTGAAACGGGAAATCGCTGCTCCTGACCAGTTCAGTGAGGTAGCCGTAGCAACTGCCTTCACTGGCACTCGCCGGCAGGGCGAAAGGCAAAAGCAGTAGCGCGCTCAGCACGCTCCGAATGAAAAAACGGTTCATTCCATCATCCTTATTCAAGCGGCGGCGATTCCGCGTCGGTCATCGTCAGCAGGCGGAATTCGTTGTTCACAAATTCGTAGTAACGGTAGCGGTTAACGCTCTCCAGCGAATTGCCCTGAGCGTCTACTTCACCATCGAGGGCAACCCCGGTGATGAAGATCAAGCGGCTGTCGGGATGGTGGAGCATGGCGAACGTGCTGCCGTCGTAGGCATTCGGCAGCCCGCCGACGACTTCTCCGGTGCGCGCATCAAGCACTTCGGCGCAGATGGCACCGCCGCCACAACCAAACTGGTGCACGATGTAATGGCCGGCGAAGTTGACCTTGCCTTTCAGCGCCTGGGCGCGTGCCTGCTCCATCACCGGGCTGCTGTTTTCCTGCGGCACCAGCGCAGGGTGAGTGCCGGTGAAGACCGGGGTGACGGTGTAATCCTTGAAATCCGGGTCGGCGGCGAAGGCCATGGATGAGACCGCCAGCAGCAAGCTGCCGAGTAGAACCAGAAATCCTTTCACGCTGTAACTCCATCTGTGCGACGTATCGTCGGGATGTTCATTCGAAGGCAATGCTGCGCACCGCTGTCTTGATCTGTTCGAAGCCTGCGGCGTTAATTGACAACGGCGTGGCCGAGCCTGATTCGGCAGCGCCGATCAGCACCTGCTCACCTTGCATCAGGCAGAAGGCGATACGGCTGAATTGGGGCTGATGCGGTGGGTGGTAGCCGATGATGAACCCCGACGACTTCGCCCCCTCCAGTGACTCAAACGCATAGGTTTGCGGATCACCCGCCAGCGCTGTTGGCCGCCAGCCGTTTTCGGTCAAGGTCGCCGGGCACTTGCGGTCATTGGCCTCGCGCAGCAGTTGCAGTTCGATCGTGTCATCCGCTGGCGGCTGCGTCGTCAGGGAGGAAAAGCTGCCGAGGTTTTCACACATCATCCCGAACCATGGCTGAGTCCGATTGGCCGACGTTTCAAAATTCCATTCATAACCGCTGGATGTCGGCGCTTGCCACAAGTGCGGTGCGCTGGAGGGATCGGGCCGTTGTCGGGAGGCGATGAATATCAGATCGGGGGCGTTGAATTGCAGCCATTGGTCTTGCAAGAGCGGCATGGAAAACCGGCACGCCCCCATATCGACGCCAACGTCCGCCGGCCCCTGAGCGACCCGCGACTGGCCTGTCGTATTGCCGACCATCACGGTCTCAGCGGCATGGCCCATTTGAGCAAGCATGAACAAACACGCCAGTAATCCATGGAAATATCGAGGCTTCACTGCGCATCCTTCGCATTGATCAATTGCAGCTCACCATCCCGATACAACACCTCACAGCCCACCCACGCCGGATCAACCTGCGGCATCACCGCCGACGGCTTGCGCAATTCCCGCAACAACGTCGAACCGTGGGACAAGCGCCCGCCCATCCGAGCAATCACCGCCCGCGCCGTTTGATAATGCGCATGACGCCCCGGATCGAGGGTGTCTTCGAGCAAAATGTCCTCGCCCAGAATGCCCTGCACCTGCCCCGGATAAATCATGAACCCGGTGGCCTGCTCGGCGCCTTCACGGCCGTCCTGCCAGAAGCTGCCATCGCGCGTCCGCACGTCCGGGTGCGGCGCGAACCAGTGTTCGCGGTCGGCCAGCGGCATGGCGTGATGCAGGCGGAAGAAGATGCGCATCAGGTTGTCGCGGTACCACTCGCGCACTTGCAGGTAATAACCGCGCAGGCCCGGCAGGCCGGTGGAATGCGCGAGGCGGATCAGCCCTGACCATTGCGGAAATGGCTGGAGCGGCAGTTCGCTCGACGCCGGCCGAGGGGTGCCGGGATCGGTCTCCCAAGGCAATCGATGCGGGCTGTTTTCAAGGTTGTCGTAAGCGGTCGGCGGGCGCCCGAGCCAATCGCCGCCACTGCTGGCCAGCGCCGTGGCGATGCACAGATTGCCTTGCACGACGAACACGTAAAACCGGGTGAACCAGTCCGCCAGTTGTTGGCCGTCAGCGTTTTGGGCGACGAGTTCGGTCAGCTCTTGATCGAAGCGTTGCAAGCCGCGTTCAAGGCTCGGCAGATGCCCGCGAGCGATGCGCTGCATGCGCAGGAACAGCGGCAACGAGCGCAGTATTTTCAGCAGCTGCCACGGCAAATGCGGGGTCGCGCCGCCGACTTCGCCGGCGTAGTTGCTGGCGCTGATGCCCCAGTCGGCGAGTCGGGCGAGAAACAGATCATTGTTGATGTAGGACGCGCCGCCGAACACTGCGGTGAACGGCTCGTTGTCCTGCAACACCCGCGCATCCCAACGCGCCATGATCGCCGGGATACTCGCCGCCGCCCGGCGCTGGGCGTACTCGACAAAAACGCTCGGTTGCGGCGGCAGGATCTCGGCGATGTTGGCGGCAGTCAGGTGCCGACGCCAGCCGTAGTCGCTGATCGGCCGGTATTGCAGCAGCCACAGTTGCGCACCGTCCCAGGCCCATTCGACGTCGCCGGGCACGTAGTGAAAAACGCGCAACACGTCTTGCAGAAACTGCCAGAGCAGCGCTTCGGTCAAACCGTGGGACGTGGTGAACGTGCCGCTGCGCCAGGCATCACCGAACCGCGACAGCGTCGCCCGCTCAGGGCTGACATGACCGTCGGCCAGCGACTCCAGATGGCCTTCAACCCATTCCAGCTCCACCGACAGATGCCGCACAAACGCAATGCCGGAAACCTGCGGCGTGATGAAGCGCTGCACCACCACTTCCTCGACGCCTTCGGCGGTCAGTTCGGCGATGCGCGTCGGCACGTTGGCGCGCGGCACGCGCAGATAAGTGGTGCTCAGGCCGGCATTCGCCGAGTCGGCCTGATCTTCGCCATAACTGGAGGAGCGCACCGCCCAGGTCACGTCGGGTTGCGCGGCGAGAAACGCAGACAGACGCGGATCATCGCAATCGTTGAGGGTCAGCGCCGCCGGCACCGGTTGCCGGGCTAGTTCAGCGAGGCGCAACCGACCGCCCTTGGTGTGCGCAACAAATCCGCGCTCGCCGGACTCCAGCCACGCGGCAAATTCGGCCGGCGAATCGATCCACGGGTAATGACCCCAGCCGGGTTTGAGGCTGATGGTCAGATCGGCGCGAGCCAGAATCGCTGACCACGCCGCCGCTTGCTCGAAGCCGAGCACGTTGTCCTGATCGCCCCAAACCAGTTCGACCGGATCGGTGATCCACTCCAGCAACAGCAGCGCGGTGTCAGCGCGGACCAGGTCCCAATGCGGCACAAATGCCCGGCAACGCGCATAACCGGCGCCCATGCGCTGGTACTGCGCGGGCGTCCAGGTCTGATTGGAAAACTTGCGTGCGAACAGCGTCGGTTTGTTCGACAACAGCCAGTGAATGGTCTTGCGAATCGGCAGCGGCGACATCAGCGCCGGCAACCGCCGCTGCCACAAAAACGCCCCTACCGGCGCCAGCAAAACACTGCGCGAAAAATGCCCCGGCCGACGTTGCAGCGCATGCAGCACCAGTAACGCGTTGACCCCGACCGCCATGATCGCGCTGCCCTTTTGCGTCATCTTCAGCAAGGTCTGCGCGTAGTCCGCGAGATCCTCGCAGGGTGGCTGCGGGTTGGCACCGAAACCGGGCAATTCCAGCGGCACCACTTCGTAGCGCTGAAAGTGCGGCAGCGCGTCGTCCCACCAATCGGCGGCGCTGCCGTTGCCGGCCAGCAGGTACATCAAGGGCTTGCTCATGGACGATCCTCAGGCCAGATCGCGCAAAGCGGCGTCGAGGGTCGGATAACGAAACGTGTATCCGGCCTCGCTCAAACGCTGCGGCACCACACGCTGCCCGTCGAAGAACAGCTGCGCCATTTCCCCTGCTAACGCGCGCACTGGCGCGGCGGGAATGTGGAACCACACCGGACGCTTGAGGACCTTGCCGACATTCTCGGCGAACGCTGCCTGACTGACCGTTTCCGGGGCGACCATGTTGTAGGTGCCGCGCAGGTTTTCATCGTGGAAGGATCGAGCGATCACCTGAATCACATCGTCGCGGTGCACCCAGCTCATGATCTGCTGACCATCGCCCATGCGCCCGCCGAAGCCCAGGCGAAACGGAATCAGCAACGGCAACAACGCACCGCCCGGACCGAACACCACGCCGAGGCGCAGCACTACCTGACGCACGCCAAATTCGGTGGCCGGTTGCGCGGCGGCTTCCCAGCGCGCACAGAGTTCGGCCATGAAACCGTCGCCCTTGCTCGCCTGTTCGTCGAGGCTTTCGCTGGCATCGCGCACGCCGTAGAACCCGATGGCCGAGGCCTGCACCCACAACGCCGGTTTGTGCCGAGCGTTTTTCAACCAGGTCATCAGCGCTTCGGTAGTGTTGACCCGACTGGCGATCAGTTGCGCCTGGCGCTTGGGGCTCCAGCGCGGCCCGGCGACCGGAGCCCCGGCCAGGTTGATCACCACGTCGAAGGTTTCGTCGTAGCCCAGTTTGCTCAGCGAACGCACGCAGCGGGCGCGACCGTCGAACAGGTACGCGGCTTTCAACGGATCCCGCGCCAGCACGCTGACGGTGTGGCCGGCATCGAGCAATTGATTGACCAGCGTTTCACCGATAAACCCGGTGCCGCCAGTGACCAGCACACGTTTGAAAGCGCCGCCGGCAAACGGGTTGGACGGCTTGCCTTCGCGCTGCATGCGCAACGCCGCCAGACCATCGCGAATCCCCGACGCCGTCACGCCCACGGCAAACAGCGTCAGCACCCAGCCCTTCCAGCCGAAATCCACAGCGCTCAGGCCGGTCGGCAAACTCGCCCACTGCGCCAATTGCATACCGTACAACGCAAAAAACGCCCCGCCGTTCACCGCCAGCACGGTGTGCATGATGCGCTCGATGGCCGGCAGTTTGCGGCTGCGATCCTCGACCACGAAATCCCACAGCGTCAGGCCGATTTCCAGGGCGAACAACAACGCAATCACCAGCGCCCAGGCGCCACCGAACTGCAAGTGCGCGATGCCGAGAAACAGAACGCCGTAGAAACACGAACGCAGCGCGTGAATCGACAACTCCAGCCGCGCACTATGCCGATACGGCAGCGCCACGGTCAGCTCGTGGTGATACAGGGTGTCGAGCGCACCGAGGCAAGCCTGCGCGATCAGCAACGTGAACGCCCAATCCAGCAGCGAAAAATCAGGCATGGGACGACTCACTCATTGCGGTATCGGAAAGGGAATTTCGGCGGTCATGGCGGTACAGCCAGAGCAGCGGTGGCAACAGGACGAGCAGCGCAAAAGCGTCGAGCCACAGGTGCGACCAGACCTGTTTTTGTGCCGAGAGCAACATGTCCTGCGGAGCCCAGAGCAGGATGCCGGCAAGCAACCAGACCCAGGCCATCGGCGCTTTCAGACGATGGCCGATGTGCACCAGCGCGAGCATGTACAGCGAATAACTTTGCAGCGTCGCGCCGAACAGCGCGAGCCACCAGACCTGCTGTTCGCGGGCGGCGGCAGGCACCGCGTCGACGCCCCAGAAAATCTGTTCGAGGGTGTGCAAATAGCCGTCGAGCAAACCGGAATGACCGGCCCAGCTCAGGGTCAGACCGGCGAGCAGATGCACCAGCGCGGCGGCGTATAACCACAGCACCAACGCGCGGCGAAGGGAGAAAGAGGGGGCTGGCATTCCGTGTCCTGAGCGCATTCCTTTGGGGGTGGGGAGTTTAAAGGAAAACGCGGGCTATCAGTCGCTCGAAGACAAACGATTGATCGCGTTCAGTAACCGCTATCGCACGGCGTGAGCGTCGATCACGCCGAGTAAATTCTTCAACCTGGCAATATCTTCTTCGTAAAAGCCATTACATTGCGTGACGACTACATATTGAGAGCCGTTTGCTTTTTCGTGGGTACTGCATACAAGTCCAAAACCTTCCCCGCCACCCTGTCGTTCATACACGACATCTCGGGCATCAGTCAGTACCCAGCCTGGCATTGCCAGTTTTTTAGTGGCTGATTCGGGCAACTGATCGAAGTACATGATTCCCTCAGCATTCGGCAACTTGACGAGCAAGTTGTAGGGCGACGACAAAGCACTCATTCCCACCGTTTTCTTGACCTCGTTGAGGTCATCACCCCGCACGATAAATGTAGAGAGGCGATCTATATCACTCTCATAAGTTGGATGATTGCGTGGCGCCAGCTTCAGGACTTCCACGGCGCCCTCGTTGAGACAACTGACCACCTCGAGCGTTGACTGGACGTCGTGAAACTCGCAGGTGGATTGTTGAGCAAACACTGTCGGTGATAGAAGTGCCGTGCAGCACGCGAACACCCAGGTGAAAGAAGATTGGGACACACTCAATCGAATGGCCCTTTTATACATTTCCATATCACCACCCAACCAAGCAAAAACATTAATCAGCACAACATCAATGTGCCGGAAGGATGCCGTCCAAATATAAGGCTCGCTCCAGACTCATCTTCGCGGTGCACCTATTCAGGTCTGCAGAATAGGATGGCTTGTCCCATTCATTCTCAAACCCCTCAAGCCTGCAGTTCGAATCCCTCAGCTTTATCCACGTCCGTTGGGAGTTTTTCAGTCGATCCAGAAACGCCTTATGCTCTTCATGCCGAGACTGGTATTGAAAAATATACCGAGACCCTGCTCTATCAATCAGCGCTTGGTAACGGTCATTAAGCACGCGATCCGCAGCCTTCATCGCTTCTTCTGCGCACTCGGCACGTTGCCCGGCCACGGCCTCGCAATCTGCATCTTGGGCATAGCTGACTGACGAGACTGACATCGCCACAAATGCAAAGAACATCAAACGGGCGACATTCACTGAGTTCCACCTGCGCCAATACATTCAATTGAGCTGTCCATGACGACGCCTCGGGCCAACAAGCGCTCGACCGCAGCAGGGCTCCACTTAAGCTCGGTCTTGCTGGCCTCGCGGTAACAGGCGATTGCGCGGGGTAGATCAGCAGCGACGACGGTGCCGGTTTCGTAGACTTCACCCAATCGCAGGAGTGCGTGGGTAGAGCCTCGTAGCGCGGCGCTTTCCAATGTCGCCATCGACTTTTGCGGATCGATGCAGGCCTTGTCATCGCCGTACTCACCCTCATCGCAGTAAAACAAGGAGAGAGCCACGCCATCGTCGGGATTGCTCTGAAATGCCTGATTCATAAGCTCCAGAATCTGCTCATTCGGCAATCGTGGTGCTTGCCCGGAAAGACTGATTCCCGCAGCCGCTATCGCCGCTTGGGCCGAACCTTTGCGGGCACCGTCCACATAGCTATCCAGCGCTGCCGCGTACAAAGAGACACCAGATTCGCCTGATGCCTTGTTGACCAGCCGATCGAACATCACGCCTTTTTTCAGTTCGCGTTCACCGGGTGCGGGTTGGTCAGTCCGAGCCACGTCATCCATCACCGCTTCGAGCGTCCAGTCTTCAACACTGTTCAGCACCCAGCAGTCGCTGTGCTTGAAGACGAAAATCTTCAAGAAGGCCCCTTGCTGATCACGCACCACCACCCTGTTCAGAAACGGAATCTCGATAGCCAGATTCGACGCTGCAGCATTCTCCGCACTCAGCATGCTGAATTCATCGGCGGGCAAATGCTTGACGCTGCGCACGACGACCATGGGTATGTTGTTCTCAGCCACGACGTGAGTTGTCTTCACCGACGATGCGGTAAATGTTTTCTGTACCGTCGAGTCCGATGAAAAGACTTTGACGAAGTCAGCGAAGTTGTTAGCCGGGCATTGTTGTTCAGTAGAGGCAAAGGCGCTTGTGCAAAGGCCGGTGCTCAACAATGCGAAGGAAAGCCACTGGGTTAGCCTGCGTGTTGTCATACCGCAACTCGGTACCGCAAAAAAACGGTTCACTGTATTCATCCTTGAGTCATTCGGGTTTTGCGATTGGTGAATCGGGTGATGCATTGCTCTGGCCCGTTCATGCCCCAATAAGTGCTGAGCAACGCCTTACGCTTTTTGTCCACGCGCAGATTGATGAAGCCATCGCCGCAATCGGGCTGAGCCTCCTTGAAACGATTTGTCTTGGATTGATAGATGAACACTCTGAAGTAGCTGTAAGTGCCCATACCGTCATCAATTTGCCAAACGGAAAAGTCTTTCAGGCCATCGAAATTGAAATCGTCGATCTGCATATGCAGTGGTTTTTCCGCTTGAAAATCGATTGTCTGCGACTCGCTATGGGCTGCGCTTTTAGCGGCGACGTTCAGCGTGGAACCTTCTAGGACCAATGTTGCTTCGATGCCTTTGGTGGGACTAAACGTGGTTGTTTCGGCCCACACCGGGATCGTCCACAGCAGGCCGAGCAGTGATACCAATAGAGTTTTGAATTGCATGTGCTTGCCCTATTCCCACTTGCATCCGGACTCCAGGGATGAGTCAACGCCGGGACTGAGCAGAAAGCTGTATTCCTTGCCGTTGGACTTTTTGGTGTACGACATGGAGACGATTTGTGAACCTTGAGTCATTAATTCATAGGTTCCCGTGACCTTGCCGTAGACGACTTCAGACCAGGTTCTGGTGTTTTGCCAAGGGGCATCCGGGTCGAGGATTTCACTTTCGGAATCCGTCAACACGATGGAAATGGGCACTTTGGACTTGGCGTATTTGACGAAGCCACCTGACCATTTGCTGGCCCCATCGTAGTAAGTGCGGAGCTCAAATTTTACTGGGCTGTCCTGGGAGAGTTCGAAGCAAAGTGATTCAGTGCTGACTTCTGCATGGGCCATCAGGGGCAGGAGGCTGCCCAAGAGAAGTAGTACTTTTTTCATGTTCATTTCCTTATGAGAGATCGGGGCACTGGCCTATTCCGATCCTGCTAGACACTGGCCGTCCTGAAGATCAGGAGCCAGCGCCCGATTCCCTGACAGATACCAACTCGCAAGCGACTGACTCTCGCAATAAGCGTTCTTCTCGGAATCGTAATAAAACGCGACCTTGTGATTGGCCATCCCGCCCCGGTTGGGGACGAACAACTCGACAGCGAACACGACATCGGGCATAGCAGTTTTTCTATCCGACATCAGCGAGGGTGGCCCCTGAAACTTACAGGGCACGCCATCAAAAGGCAGATCCAACTGGCCTCCTTGGTACCTGTAAATCGCGCAAATGCCATTCGGATCTTCGATTACCACGGCAGCTATCGTTCCGCCGCTCCAGTTCAAGACGCCATCTGCAATGGAGTGGAAACTATCGGCAGGCATTTCACTTTCCTTCACGATGGCGGCGATCATGTTGTTAGGCATTGTAGAGCCTGTACTTAAACCGACTAGCGCTGCATTTGCGGACAATGTCCATGTCAACGCCATAAACAACAGGTAAACGACCTTCATTGCCTCTCCTGCCCTGCAATCTCTCTCGCATACTCAACAAGATCTTTTGGATAAACCATCTGCTTTATCTGGCTATCGTCGATCCCATACAAAAATGCAATGGCACCCGCCTCAAAGGCCCAATACCCGAAGTAACTACCGTCATCACCATTAATACTCAAGTGAGTATCATGCCAACTGGCTTGCAGGTCCCCGAATGAAACGTACCATTGAGCGCAATATTCACTCAAAAGCGCAGACGCCTCTGCCCGATCTGGCGCATATATCGCCCTGATCAATTGCGAGTACACCGGATGAAACCATTCATCAATATCTGCCCTTCCCGGCAGATTTTTCCGCAGTAAATCTTCGTAGAGCGTATCTTCGCCTTTGAAGCCAGCCCTATCAGTCAAGAGCACAAACCTGGCCAAAAGATCATTCCGATGCATGAGTATGCACAGGCTCGCAACCTGTACAAACTCCTCAAATTCGCCGGGATAATCCTCGATATTTAACGGCGATATATGGTGTACGCCTTCATAATCAGCCAAGGCTTGTTGGTACAACTCAAAATTTCCCACGAGCCTTTCAAGTGGCTCATGCAGACTTGCAATAGGCTCACCTGCCGTATACCTGATGATCAAGGCATGGAGTGAATCCTGTTTAACTTCAAACGCTTTTAAAGAAACAGCCTGACCCGGAAAGTCCTCATCCAGATTGTGAGAACGCCAGTATGATTCCGAAGAGTCATAAAACTCGACAAGGCGCTTGTAATACGCCTCAGTCATAAAGGGCTGACGGCTATCCATAATTCGTCAATTCTCCAACCATCATAGTGATCATTAAAAGGATGTCCTTATCCATGAACTTTCCATAAACATGAACGCTTTAGCTCACTGCTTGTTCTTGTCCGGAGCCATAGCCAATTGACGCGCTCGCTCTATCGTCGCGCGGATCAAGCAGGAATTTGACCATTCACCGAAAACCGATTTATACGATTTCGCCTCAGGCAGACACTCCGCATCGCGAAACTTCATCCAGGCTCTTTGGGTTTCTCTCAGCCCTTTCTGTGCATTTTCGTCCAACCGTTCCATGCGCTCCCGGTAAACCAGGTTGAGCAACGCATCCGTATCCGTCACGACCAGATCAAGCGCCCCACTCGACACAGTTGGCCACTCAACGTCCGCCAATGCCTGCTTGGTTTCGTTGTTCCAGTTGTAGAAACCGTTCTCTTCAATTTTCAGCCAGGCTGAGCGCCCATAATGATTGGTCGGATCGCTCGCACTGACTTCCGACTGGTAAACAATCTCCAGATAGATCGGGTCAGTTGAACGCTGAGGATCATTGAGCAGCGTTTGCCGAACGATGGCCCGTTGCTTTTTGCTCTCGGTGATTTCAATCGAAAAGCATGGGTCCGGGCCGGGACGGTCAGACGATTTCACCCGCGCCAGACACTCCTTACGAAGCGCCATAGAGGGCGTATCCGGCCCCGCTGCAATGTCTATCACTCTGACGAGCAGTCGTACTTCCGGATCTTTGGAAAAGTCCGCCTGAAGCACGGTCGCTATAAACGTGCCTTCCGCGTGGGCGAGGGACGATAGCAAGGACAGTAAAAAAACGACGCCGAATCTGAAAATCTTCATTCCCTGGTTTCCTTGGAAAAATAAAAAAAGACTGCAATTCATCCGATCTGAATTTGACCCATTCAACCTTCAAAACCAGACGCAGCTGACCTGCTGTAAGACCCATCCACTTTCTGGAGCAAGCGCTTAAACAGAACCTACGATCTTTCGATCTTCGGCTAAACGGATGTCATGTTCGTCGGACATTTCCCGCAAGACGCCGAGCCATCCATGAACTATCCACCCCTTGCATTCACCGCTAACCTTGATTTGTCACCGCAAAAAACGGTGACACGGACGTGCAAGTCCGGTACATATCGCCGCACAAACGCCTGGTCAGAGGTTCGAGCTTTCAAGTGCTCGTTATGACGCTTTATGGCGGCTGTGCGCGGGAGGTCCTTTTGGGGTCTGCCGGGTCCGATATGCCCGGTCTTGCACACCTGCGTACAGCTGCCACCTTCATTCGAATGCAAGCGAACGGGTGTCAGTCCCTTTAAATACTCATATCGGGATGTATCCATGTTCAAAGTAACGCCCAACCCGCCAGACAACACTGGCACCCCCGCCGAGCAATCCATCGATACAGAAATGCTCGACAAAGAAGCCGCCGACCGCGCCTTCGCTCATTACTTCCCACCGACCAACGACAAACCGTCCAAACGCCGCAAAGGCAGGCTCTTCACCATTTCCACCGGCATTGACCCGGAAGCCCTCCTGGCCAACGCCTCCGAAGACATGCTGTCCATCAGCGCCATCGCCGCTAAATTAGCCGACGATGTCGAAGGCTCGAACCGCTCAGTAGCGCTGGCCCTGAGTCGAATCGCCGATGGCGCACAGCTCATGGTGGAGCGTGCGCTGGATCATCTGGAGGAGTTGATTGCGGCGAGGCAGGAAGTGAAAACGTAAGAGACGTCAAAGGGACGGATAAAATCCGTCCCTTATTCGACTACTTGTTATAGCTCAGACTTACAACTCTATTCATCAATCAAAATGGCGCTAGCTGTCAACCAAGCTGTAATCGTCTTCTTTCCAAAAAAAGTCACTTGGTAGAACAGCCCCTCATCACCACGATAGTAATCATTTAGAACTACTTTATCGCCCTTAATCAAATAAGATTGTTTCTGATCAAAACTCTCAGTAGATTTTTTTTCATAGAAATGAGCCTTTTCGATTGCCACTGTAGCCCTGACTGGAACAGCTTCACCAGGCCTTACAACAACCGGAGGAGCACAAGATTTCTCATTGCACGTTTCTACTCGCTCTAATTTTTCTGAAAACTGCTCTCTTTGCTCACAGAAAAAGAAATCTTTTGCATGAACCGAATAGCAGGCCGTATCTTTCCTACTTTTCGGCCCATCCATATACTCGCTTATGATTTTATCATTTAAAAACTCTGGATTAGTTACCATTTTTATGGAAGATTGCTTAAACCTACCAGAAGCCTCATCAAAGACGAACAAAGAAAAACTCTCATTCACATCATTTTCTGAATATTTAAGCGCAATCACACACAGATCAGAGTCTGTAACCGAGCCAACAAAGGCTGAAAGGTCTTCATCCTGCTCATCGAGATTTAAACTGTAGTGCTTACCGGAAGAGGTCCTTATTCCAATTTTCCCATTCCGAAGCTGAATAATTGAATCATTCCCTACACATGGAACCCCAATGCTGCTCTCACTCTGATGCTTTATCGTGACAGTTTGAAAATCAGCATAGCAAGAGGTGGCAGCAAACAGAGAGCCGAGTATAAGCAGCGATATATATTTCACTTCATAGCCTCATTTATCTTTTTAAACAGTTGTTGCCTTTCACCAAGATGAGTCGCACCACCGTTAACCTTTCTAGTAACTAGCCGAACCACTTCAGCGTCGATTTCTTCTTGTGTTTTCCCGCTATTTTTCAAACTATCGTAATACTGATCAATCCTTGCATTAAGATTTTTGTATTTCACCCAAAACCAAACAGAGGCATTGACCGCATGCTCGATTTGCTCAGATAGAATTTCCGGATTCGCAATACAATCTATACCGCTAAAATCCTTATATCTTTGATAGGTGCCTTTCCACGTAACCTGCATGATACCTCTACCCTTGTATTTGGGCCCATCACCTATCGTGGTATTTCCCTCAGCAAGAATCTGCCTGTGCCGCTTACATTTCTTGTGACCCTCATCATAGAGAGTACACATCGATGCCGGATAAGTTGCCAGGTCATAGTCATTACCCGATGCATACTCTCTAGTAGTCGCAAATTTATCACTCTCATGATAACACTGAGACAAGAAATGTATTTTATATCTGCAATCAGTGAAATTAAATTTTTTGAATGCAGCATTTAACAAATCTACAAACTTCTGATGATCAACATTATAAGACGAGCAAGTTGTCGACATGTTATCCGCGGTAAATAGCGGACGATTGCCAAAAATAGCCTTGAAGCTTTCAAGTGTTAATTCGCAACACCCTCCGCCTATGAAATTGCTGAGGAATGCTATTGGGTGAAAGTGCCAAATCACACCGTCACCTAACCCTTTAGATTGTACAACTGGGTCATCCCAAAATACTAAGCTATCTATCCGCTCCTTCTCATGCTTTAGAACAGATGGAGAATCTTCAAGCAATTTGTCCAATCGCGCCCACTTGATAGAATCCGACTTCGACTTCCATTCAGTTGGGTGATAAGCAATAAGCCTTGACCAATGATTCCTAAACTCTACATTCTTAAGTGCGATTGGAAAATCTTCGGGAGTAACTTTTTGATCTTTATTACCAAGCCTATCCAACTCTTTATATAAGGCTTGAAAAAAATCTGGCATATCATCAGGATCTAGAAAACCGTCAGCATTCGAATTCGATTCCTTAACAACTCGAAAACCTAATTTTTCCCAGTCGTGCTGACTGAGGAGCAAAGCGCCTTCCTTTTTAAGCAAGCCCGTTTTTTTCTCTGCATTATCTGTGACCGTTACATCATACCAATCTTCCGTATCCTTATACGGAATAGCTTTCTCGAGTTCAACGAAGTTTTCATTTGAAATTTTTACCAATCCAGTTTGCGGAGATTTACCTTTCAAATTAGTATCGGCAGGCAAATGCAAATATTGCTTTCCCTTTTTAACAGCCGCTTTATTTTTCAGGAAATCTTCAATCTTGGGATCAGCAGAGAAAATCTCAACATGAACTTGATAACTTCTCGACACCCCACCATCCGGACCTGCCAGCGTCTCATTCAAACCAAGGAAGCCGATTGTATCACCAGCCTTAATTGCCGCATTCATCGGCACAACTTTATCAAACTCCGCTGGGACCAGCCCTTGCCACTGGACATAAGGTTGTTCAACACAAGCCCAAAAAACTTCGGGCACCGACGTAGAATGGTACTTCAAACCGGTAGGAGCACCGGAAGCGCTCGGCAAGAAGCTACATTCCGCCATTTTATATAACTTCGGCCCAATCTTAAGATTAAGAATTTTTTCGCTATCAAACTCTATTACGCTGTTTGCACAGAGGATAAGTTCTTTGTTTTCTCCATGATCATTTACTTGCCTCATAGCTTCACCAGCTGAAGCACCGTTGTTCTGCGGTGAGGGTGCGGCCCGTAATGTAACTCCAATACCGGATACAATCGCTCTGACCTTACCTTTCCAATAGTCTGGCCGCTTTCGCTCTGGTGCGTTTATCTGCGTCCAACTCGGAGCTCCACCATCTCTGGGATAAGCGACACCGTTTTGTTTGTATGCAAACCAAAACTCTTGTCCTACTGTACGACCTCCAACAGTTCCTTTAATCAGCTTACCTTTAGCATGAATATGATCCGCGTGTTCTTCAAGCACTTCAATTTCCGTTCCGGCAGAAATAGAACCATATAAGACACAATCCGCTGCTCCATTAATATCACTGCGAGCCTTGAATCCACTAGCAACCATTTTAATTTTTGGCGCGACAAGAGAATCCGGATCATCTGCATAACGTTGGTAAGGCAACAAATGCATGTATAAACTGTAAAATGTAAGCTCGTTATTGGTATTGGGTGTAACATCTGTATTTGGAGGTGACTTATAATCATGCCTAACAAGACAAAATGAATTTGAGTACCTTAATGCCTCTGTCGTATATTCCGCCTCAAAGGCGGTAGCAAGATAATCTTCATTCAAACGATACGCCACAACTACACCATCACCAATGCAACGTATTGGCTCATCTCGCATACATTGCGGCGCAACGTTATTGGAAATGTGAATACCACCATGCCAGAACCCATGACTCCCCAACAAGAAGTTGCCCGACGTTTCATTCTCTAATAACTTATAAATCTCCTCTGAATCAGTGAACTGTTTACCATCTGATTTTCGGAACGGGTATTGGAAGTTCATCAGTGGTGCGGGTCCTGCGGAAACAGGAGTAGGAACTGGTGCAGCCGCAGGAGCAGGCTGCGCCCCTCTAAATTGTGGTTTAGGACGCAGAACCTTCTCTGGCATTGGCCAGTGATCGCTACCCGGACCATATTTCGCGGTTTTCGGGCCACGAGATTGTGAGCCAAAAAAATCTCCTGAACTTGAAATACCACTAAGAGTCTCAATAACGCCGGTATGCCCATGAAAATTAATCCAAAGCGCGATATCACCAGGTTCGGCGCTCTCAACCGGAATCTCGTCGAAATGAACTCGATCTGTATTGAGTTGTGATGTTGTGCGGTAAGGGATTGTATACCCGGCATCCTTCAGCAATCGATAAACCAGGCCTGAGCAATCGATTTCTTTTTTACCGTCATTATCAATGTCAGTCTCACCCTTGTGAGGGCCGTATTCATAACCGCTGCGATATTTATCCAGCTGCTCTAGTAGTCCGGTGCTCATCAAAGGCTTCCTGCTTTAATACACTGAATTGAGTTATCCAAGACACCTCTCGCCACTAGTTGGTCAACCTTACGAGCAACTAATTGAGGCATTGTCTTTTGGGCTTCCCGATAGCACGCCAATGCCCGAGGAAGATCGGAAGGAACGACAGCGTCACTTTCATAAACTTCACCCAGTCTAATAAGCGCACGGGTTGAACCACGCATCACTGCACCCTCCAATGTGGCTATTGATTTCTGTGGATCCACACAAGCACGTCTAACTTCGTAATCCCCCTGATCGCAGTAAAATTGTGCGAGCGACACAGCCACATCAGGAATGCTGTTATATGCCTGAATTAAAAGACTCAAAATTTCGTCATTGTCCAATCGCGGTGCCATTCCCGAAAGGCTGATTCCCGCAGCAGCAACTGCAGCTTGAGCCGAACCTTTACGCGCGCCATCTAAATAGCTATCCAATACCGCAGCGTACAAATAGATACCGGATTCGGCAGAAGCCTTATTGACCAGTCTGTCGAATATCACGCCTTTTTTTAACTCTAGCTCACCGGGCGCTAGTTTCTCAGACTGGGTGATTTCGTCCATGACCGCATCGAGTGTCCAGTCCTCTACACGCTTCAGAGCCCAGCAGTGATCATGTTTGAAGACAAAAATCTTCAAAAAGTGACCTTTCTCGTCTCGAACGATAACCCTATTCGGCAGTTCGATTTCGATCTTGAGATTTAAGCTGATGGCATTTTCAGGTAGCAGTACATTCAACTCATCAGCGGCGATAGCGCTCAGACTCTGCTCGACAACCTTCGGTATTTTCCCATCAGCTGTTACGTGAACATGCTTCACTGGAGACACAACAAAGGCTTTCTGTATCTCTCGTTCGGATGAAAAAGCTTTGACGAACTCAGCAAAACTGTCGCTTGGACATTTGGCGGTACTGGACGAAGAGGCAAAGACACCCGAACTCATACCCAGGCTCAACAGTGCAATGAAAAACCACTTCATCTGTCTTACATACTTTTTTGTTGTCATCACAAAATCACTCGGAAAACACAAAAAAAGCCTTCGGTTTAACCTTCTCAGGCGGCGAATTAGCCAACGCCTGATCCATCAAACTCCCAGCCTTATCCTTATCCGCCGCCCCCGGCAGCACTGGCGGTTTGATCCCGATCCCGGTCCCATTCCCAGGCGCCCCGCCAGCATTGATCTTCACCACCGGCCCAACCACCGTAACCCCACGGCCATCGAGCTTGATAAAGCTGCCACCGCCAAGAATGGTCAGCTCAGTCCCCGCCTCAATAACGATCTTGTCCCCAGCCTTGAGGTGTATCTCTTTCCCGGCACTGGTCAGTTGCGCGGTGCCCAGTTTGATGTGCTGGTTCTGCCCAACTGTCAGGTGATCATCGACTCGCGCTTCAACCTTGCGGTCGGACACCGTGGTGCGGTGTTCTTCGGCCTTGAGTTCGGTGTAGGTGTTCTTCTCGACGGTGTCGTGGCGTTCGTTGCCGACCCGAATCTTCTGGTCGTGCTCGATGTTTTCATCCCAGTCGCGCTGGGCGTGGATGTAGATCTGCTCTGCACCCTTTTTGTCTTCGATGCGCAGTTCGTTGTATCCGCCGCCGCCCGGTGAGCTGAGGGTTTTGAAGACGCTGCGGGTTTTGTTCGCCGGCAAGGCGTAGGGCACCGGGTTTTCCTTGTGGTACAGGCAACCGGTGACGAGGGGTTGGTCG
This sequence comes from Pseudomonas sp. FW305-7, assembly GCF_058786735.1. Taxonomy (NCBI): domain Bacteria; kingdom Pseudomonadati; phylum Pseudomonadota; class Gammaproteobacteria; order Pseudomonadales; family Pseudomonadaceae; genus Pseudomonas; species Pseudomonas sp. FW305-7. Next base: position 264,332 of record NZ_JBYSZA010000002.1, on the reverse strand, counting down.
GGGTCGCCTTCGAGGAAGGTGACGAGGACTTCCATGCCGATGCGCGGGATGCTGATGGCGCCGTAGCGGTCGCCGGCCCAGGAGCTGGAGACGCGCAGCCAGCAGCTGGTTTTGTCGTCGGCCTGGCCTTCGCGGTCCCAGTGGAATTGCACCTTGATGCGGCCGTACTGGTCGCAGTGGATTTCTTCGCCTTTGGGGCCGGTGACGTGGGCGGTCTGGCTGCCGAGGACGCGGGGTTTCGGGTGTTCGAGGGCCGGGCGGTAGAACACTTCCCACGGGGTGGCGAGGAAGGTGTTGCGGTAGCCCTGGTGGAAGTCGTCCTTGTTGTCGGTGGTGTCGCTGGTCACGCCTTCTTCGAGGACTTGCGGCTGTTTGCCTTCGTGGACGATTTCGGTGAGCAGCCAGAGGTCGTTCCACTCGGTGCGCGGGTGGTCGGACATTTCCAGGAAGTGGCCGCTGACGAGGCGGGTCTGGTCGCTGCGGCCTTCGGCCTGACGGTAGTCGGCGCGGTGGCGTTCGAGGGCGCGCTGGCTGAGGAATTTGCCGCGCGCGCGGTCGATGAAGCGGCCGGGGTAGTCGTAGTCTTCCAGATCCGGTTCGGTGCTCTCGCCTTCTGGCTTGTATGCCGCTTCCATTTGCAGACGCGGTTTTTCGAAGTCGTAGTCGCGGCGTGTGACACGGCTGGTGCGGGTTTCCAGACGCAGTTTGAAGCCTTTGATCACCGGTTCGTCGGCGACCATGCCGCTGCCTTGCACGTACGCGGTCGGCTGGCCGAGTTTCTGGAACACGGTCTGGTCGTCGCCGAACACCAGCAGGTGACCTTTCGGGGTGTGCTGGAAGTGGTAGTGAATACCTTCTTCTTCGCACAGGCGCTGGACGAAGTGCAGATCGGTTTCGTCGTACTGCACGCAGTAGTCGCGATCCGGGCACGGCTGGCTCAGTTGGAAGTTGTAGGCGTTGCCTTTGATGCCGTGCTCTTCAAGGATCAGCGCGATGATTTTCGGCGCCGACATCTGCTGGTAGATGCGCTGGTTGGTGCGGTGATGCAGGTATTGCAGTTGCGGCACCATCGAGACTTTGTAGCGGGTCAGGCGCTTGCCGGCATCGCCCTGGGCGACGCGGTAGATCTGCCCGTGAATGCCGGAGCCTTGTGGATCGAACGCCAGGAATGCCTGTTTGTGCAGGAGCTTTTCCAGGTCCAGATCGGGGTTTTCGCTGACCAGTTCGAGGTCGAAGCGAAACGGCTGGCTGATGCCTTCGGTACCGGTGAACGCCAGCACTTGCAGGTCGCCCACGTAGTCTTCGACCTTGAGGCTGAAGTGGGTCTCGTTAGCTGAGTTGAACATTGTGTGCTCCCTGTTCGAATGTCATCCGTTACGCCCGAAGCCGCAGACGTTGCAGCCAGGATGAAGTGGCGCCCAAGGCGTCACGCAGTTGTTCGGCAGTAATGGTGCGCGCTGCCGCATCGAAGCTCAGCGCGGTTTGCAGCGCTGGCCAACAGTGTTTCGGTAAGTTCTGCGGGGCTTGCAGCTCGCGCTCCAGGTGCTCGTCGCGGGCCTGGGTCGAGGGCAAGCGGCGGAACGGGTGTTTGCCGCCCGCCAGTTCATAGATCACACAGGCCACGCCGTACACGTCCGCGCTGGCCGACAACTGTTGGCCCTCAAGCAGTTCGGGGGCGGCGTAGCCCGGGGTCCAGGCGTTGAAGCGTTCGCGGCTCAGGTGCGGCAGGCCGGGCAACGTGCCCTCCTCTGCCTGACCCAAGCCGAAGTCGAAGAGGCGCAGGCCGTCTTCGCTGAGCATGACGTTGCTCGGCTTCATGTCTCCGTGCAGCACGCCGCGACGGTGGGCGTAGGCCAGCGTGTCGAGCAGCGGCAGGACGATGTCGCGCAGTTCTTTCCACGGCAGGCCGAGTGGCCGCTCGCAGAGCAATTTGTCCAGGGTCAGGCCACGCATGTATTCCATGGTGATGAAGGCCCGCTGGCAATCGGTGTCGACTTCAAAGGTGTGCGCGCGCACAACGTTGTCGTGGCGCAGGCGTCGGGTCAGGGCGAACTCGCTGTAAAGCAAGGCACTGGCGTCCGGCGATTCGGCAAATTCTTCGCTGAGGATTTTCAGCGCAATGTAAGGGTCGGGATCGCCGAACTGTTCGTGCAGCAGATCCCTGGCCCGGTAAACAGCGCCCATGCCGCCGGCCCCGAGCAGACGCTCGAGGTGGTAGCGACCGGCGAGTACGTCTGGCAGTGCACCGATGCTGGCCTTGGTTGGCGCCAGCAAAGGCTCTGCGTTGTTAGCCTTGGCGAAGGCGAAGTAGGTCAGGTTGTTGGCCTGTTCTTCGCTCATCAGCAAGTCATCGATTGGCGATTCGATTTTGCTCATTGGCGGATCACCACGGCAGTCAGGTTGTCGCGAGCGGAGCCGCGCAGGGCGCCGTCGAACAAACGTTCCAGCGCCACGTGCGGCGCACTGAGGCTGAGGGCGTTGCCGAGGGCATCGCTGCTCAGTCCCTGGTACAAACCATCGCTGCAGAGCAAAAACGCATCGCCCGGATACACCTCAAGTTCCAGCACATCCAGGGTCAGTGTTTCGGCGGCGCCGACGGCTCGGGTCAAGGCCTGAGCCGCCGGGTGCGCTGCCGCCTGCTCGACGCTCATTTGCTGTTCGTCGATCAGTTGCTGTTGCAATGAATGGTCCTTGGACAGCTGATACAGCCGCTGCCCGCGCCACATGTAGCAACGGCTGTCGCCAGCCCAGATGCAGGCCGCGCGATTGCCTTCCACCAGCAGCGCCACGACGGTGCTGCCCATGATGCTGTCGTGACGCCCGGCGGTGACCGTCAACTCTTGCCCCAAACGCCGGTTCAGCCAGTGCAGGCACTGGCGAATGGCTTTGAGGCGTTCGTCGAAGTCCTCGTGTTGCGGCAGTTCAGCCAGGCTGGCGACGATCAACTGGCTGGCGATGTCGCCACCCTGATGACCGCCCATGCCGTCCGCGACCACCCACAGCCCCTGCTGCGGATTGTCGAGGAAGGCATCTTCGTTGCGCGCCCGCACCTTGCCCGGGTCGGTACGCGCCGCGCTGCGCCAGGGACTGGCCACCAGCATCAGAGCTGCACCGGCATACGGAAGGTGCGCAGCACGCCCATGTCGAACGGGTTCGGCGTGCGCTGGCTGGTCAGCAGGTAGTTGGCGCGCAGGCCGCCCACGTCAGCTTTCAGCACCAGCACGTCGCGACCGCTCAAGTACTCGGTCTGCATCAGGTCGAACAGACGGAACAGCGACCATGGGCCGGAGTTCTTCTCGATGCCGATCGGACGCCCGGCCATTTTGTCCATGACCAGACTGGTACGACCGTCTTCAGCATCGGTCGGCCATTTGAACGACATTGGTAGGATCGGGCCGTGACGGTATTCCATGGTCTTGTCGCCGAACTTGAACTCGGAGCGACTGACCGCCGGGTCGAGGGTGTACGGCTCAAGCTTGAACTGCACGGTCGGCTCGGCCGGGTTGATCGAGAAGAAGCTCTGGCGAATGGTCAGGGCTGCCGCCATCTGGTCGAGATACATCTTCGACACTGGCAGGCTGTGACCGTCGATGCTGCGCATGCGGTAGTTGCCCGGATCACCGCTGACGAACGGACGCATGTAGCTGTCGAAGAAGCGGTCGACGGTGCCTTGAGCCCGGAAGAACTCGCGGAAATCGCTGATCGCCACGTCGCTGGTGCTGCTGGCGCTGAACGGATAACGCTTGCTGATGGTCTTGCCATACACGCTGTACAGCTCGTTCTGATAACGGCCGTTCAGATATTGGTAAGCATCGTTGAGCACCAGACGCCACGAGTCTTCGGCCAGCACGTTGAACCACACGCTGAGCGGACGCGGCAGGCGACCCGACGCGGTGCGCAGGTTGGTCAGCGCATCACGCTGGCCGCTCATGCGGGTTTTCGCCATTTCAAACGCGGCTTGTTCCGGCGTACTGGAACGGGCCAGACCGGACAGTTGCAGTTGCAGATCGTTGAGCGCGCTGAGGGCCGGCGTCAGGTCAGCGGCCGGACCGTTGTTGTCATCAAGCAAACGATGCAGCGGCTCGAAGCGACGTTGCAGCGACTTCTTAGCGGTGTCCGGCAGGTTTTTCGCCACGGCCATCGCCGAAGCCTTGTCCGCTACGGCCGAGGCCAGTTTGCCGACTTTACCCAGCTTGCCCTTCTGCCCAGCCAGTGCATCGGCAGCGTCACCGGCTTCATCCACCGGATCAGCGGCGGCCGGGAAGCGCGTGTTCTCGCGTACTTCAGTGAGCAATGCCAGCACCGGCGAGTTGGCCGAAGTCAGGCCCGCCAGTTGCTCGGCGCCTTCACCGGCGTCGCTGATCGGTGGCAAGGCCACCTGGCCAACGGCCTCGCTCCAGTAGTTGGCGTAGTCGCGGAAGTACAGTTGCTCCAGTTCGACCATCAGGCGACGCAAGTCCATGTCGCTGATGCCCGCGCCTTCGCCCAGCACCCAGTTGTCACGCAGGATGTCGGTAACCAGCGCCGAACCCTGCACCGAGAAGTACTGCTGATAACCCTGTTGGGTGTAGAAACCCGGGATCACGTATTCGGTGCCGATGAACAGCGAGCCCTGTGGGCCGAGGTGTTGGCTGAAGCGGTATTCCGGCAGGTTGCGCGCCTGCTCGCGGAGCATGCGGTAGACCACGGTGGCCAGCGATTCGGCACGCAGAACCTGACGTGCCTGCGTGACCAACTGATCATTCAGCGGGTAGATGAACGGCTGCTTCAGCAGGCGCTCAAGGTGGGTGGTCAAGCCGTTCTGCACGGCGGTGTTGCCGGTGTAGCGCTGCGACCAGTCAGTGGCGACCCAGTCCTTGAGCCACGCGGCGTCGCGACGATCCTTCATGTTCAACATCAGGTACGCACGCAGGCTGTTGATCAGCTTTTCGCGGTCCTTCATGTTGGCGCGGATTTGCCCTTCGAGCATGGTTGCAACCCGTGGCAGCAGTTGCGCCTCAAGCTCGCGCTCGTAAGCCACTTTGACCACCGGATTGACGTCTTCGCCCTGATACAGACCGCCGCGCTCGTGATACGAAACGTCGCCCTTCTTCGGGAAGGCCTGCGTCGCGGCGTAGCTGGTGTCGAGGGTTTTCAGCACGCCCATCGCATCATCGCGCGGGGTCAGTGCCGAACGCTGCTGAGTCCAGTTCTGCGCCAGTGTGCGCAGGTTTTCCAGACGCTCGTAGTTGGCCGAGAAACCGCCCGCCCAGAGCATGCCGAACAGTGCCAGTGCTGCGAGTGCGCCGACGTACAACGCACGCTGGCCCCAATGAATGCGGCTGCGCTCACGCTTGTCCAGACCGGCCAGATCGGCCTCGGGGAAAATCACCTGGCTCAGCAGATGATGGATGAAGCGCGAACGACCGCTGCGCAAGGTCGGCAGCACGCCGGCATTAATGCCGAGGTTGGCGCCAATGCCAGCGGTGGTTGCGTCCATTTCCTGGGTCAGGTGCGGTGCACTGGTCAGGTAGAAACCGCGCAGTTGCGTTGCACGCTGATAGCGGTTGCCGGTGAATGCCATGTCGACGAACAGGCACAGACGCTCGCCGATCTGCCCCAGTTGATGCGGGAAGTCGAGGATGCGGCCACGGCGCTGGGTGTCGCGCTCGGAGTGCATGCGCATGATCACTTGGCTATTCAAGCGACGCAGCAGTTCTTCGAACTCGTTGCGCAGCACTGCGACGTCGGTGCCGACCTGTTCCTTGCGGAAACTGGTGCCCAGTACCTGATCGCTTTCTTCGCGGGTCAGTTGATCGAAGAACTCGTCAAAGCCGAGCAGCTTGTCAGCCTTGCTCAGTACCAGATACACCGGCACATCGACGTGCAGCTTCTGATAGATCTCCTGCAGACGGGCGCGAACCTGGCGCGCCAGCACATCAATGTCCTGCTCGGTGCCACCGGTCAGCGATTCCACCGGAATGGTCACCAGCACACCGTTCAACGGACGGCCGCGACGACGCTTGCGCAACAGTTCCAGCAAGGTGCGCCAGGCGCTGCCGTCAACTTCCGCGTCAGGCTGGGTGGTGTAGCGGCCGGCGGTGTCGATCAGCACACCGTGGTCGGCGAAGTACCAGTCGCAATGACGGGTGCCGAGGGTGTCACGGGTCAGCTTGCGGTCGATCTTGTTGATCGGGAATTCCAGACCGGAGAAGTCCAGCAGGCTGGTCTTGCCGGAGGCTTGCGGACCGATCAGCAAGTACCACGGCAAGTCGCTGCGCCAGCGTTCGCTGCGGCCGCGATACAGGCTCGAGGTTTTCAGGGTTTTCAGCGCGTCTTTGAAACGTGCCTTCAACTCCTTCTGCTCGTCGTCGATCTGCTCTTCGCGGCGAATACGCTCCTGGCCGTCTTCGGTGGCTTCGACTTCTTTCTTGCGCACACCGGCGCGCCAGCTGACGAAGACCATGGTCAGGCCCCAGATCAGGAACAGCACGCTGATGGTCAGCAGACGCGAGGTCGCGCCTTCCCAGAACTTGTAGTCATCCACCGCCAGCAACGGGCCGACGAACCACACCAGCAGCGCCACGAACAGCACCAGCAGCAGGGTCCAGACCCAGGTCTGGCGCAAAAAGGCGCCGACTTTCTTGAAAAAATTCTTCATCACACGTCCCTGTTTACGGCTGCGACTGCGGCTGAACCGCGGCCGGATCAAGCGGCTGATAAGGTTGCAGAACGGTTTCGCGCTGCTCGCCCAAGACCCAGGCGAAACCCGAATACATCACCACCAGGCAGACAAAAGTGAACAACACCACCATCCACGCCGGCACGATGCGCACCAGGCTGCGACGCTGATCGTTGAGGCCTTCCCAGTGCGGCGACAACTCACGCGGCACGTCGCCACGCAACTGACGGATCTGCCGGTACAAGGCGTCACGGATGCCTTCGAGTTCGAGCATGCCGCGCGCCTGCACGCGGTACTTGCCCTCGAAACCGAGGGACAGGCACAGGTACATCAGTTCGAGCATCGGCAGGTGCTTGACCGGGTTTTTCGACAGCCGATCGAGCAGCTGGAAAAACTTCTCGCCACCGAAGGTTTCGTTGTGGAAGCTGCTCAGCAGGCTCATCTGCGACCATTCGCTTTCGTTGCCCCACGGCGTGGTCACGACAGCTTCGTCGACCACGGTGCAGAGCACGTAACGTGCGGCCATCACCTGGCTGCTTTCCGCACCGTTGTGCAGCGCACGCACTTCAAACAGTTTCAGCCCGGCGGTCAGGCGCTCGTTGAGCGCGTAGAGGTCTTCACGGGTTTCGCTGTGCTTGAGACGCACCACTTCCGAAAGCAGTTCGGACGACGCCGCTACCAGCGAATTGAGGCTGATGTTGAACGCTTCCGCCGGGCGCAGGCGCGCGGCGTAGATCATCCGTTCTTCCAGTTGCTCGAAGCGCGGCGGCGCAGCGAAGTCGGTCAGCGGACTCGACGCCGGGCCATGGCCCTGACGGTCGAGCAGGACGGTTTTGTCGTCCTGATTGTGTTCCATGTCCTTGATCATGTCGGTCAGTTCCTGATGGCCCAGAATTTCAGTTCAAGCTCGGCGAATTCGCCCGACACGTGGAACGCGAAGCCGCCGGAGCGCTCGAGTTGTGCCAGGTCTTCGGAACTGAGTTCGAGGATGAAATAGGTTTTGTTGGAGTGGAACGCGATCTGCCGCGGGGCCACCGGCAACGGTTTGACCTTGATCCCCGGCAAGTGCAGGTTGACCAGTTGGCGGATGCGCTCCACCGGGCCGACCTTTAGGTGCGCCGGCAAGCGGTGGCGCAATTCTTCGGAGTCGCAGTTGGCACTGGCTGCCAGCACGAACGAAGCCGAGCCGAGCAGTTTGTGGTCGTGCAACGGCGACACGATGATCCCGTACTGACGCGCTTGCAGGATCAGTTCGATGGCGTGCTGTTCGAGCACCATCGACAGCACCTGACGAATCGCTTCCATCAGTTTGCGGAAGCTCGCGCCCTGGTCGGCGTGGGAGTAGCGGCTGTCCAGGCGCGGGCGTTTGCTCTCGCCGGAGAAGGTCGCCAGATCGCCAAGCATGGTCAACAGCGTGCGGTACAACTCTTCCGGATGCACCTGCTCCAGGCCCAGATAGTGGCGCAGCAGCAGTTCGGTGCGGTTGATCAGTTGCAGCATCATGAAGTCGCCGACTTCCGCACCGCCGACCTTGCCGTTGGAGCGAATCCGCTCGGCAATCGTGTCGCCACGGTGGTTGAGCATGCTGATGACTTCTTTCAGGCACGACAGCAGGTAGCTGGAGGCGTGGGCCTGAATGTAGGTCGGTACGAAATCCGGATCGAGGCTGATCACGCCGTCGGGCGTGGTGTCGAGCACGTCGCAGATCTTCAGCTTCACGTAGGCCTGATCGCTCTGCTGCTCGCCGAGCAGCAGTTTGAAGTCCGGACGACCACAGCTGACCTGGCTGGCGGAATCGTCGCCGGCGTTGGAGTCGGCGACTTCGGCGTCGTAGGCGGTGTAACGCGCGAGCACGTCGGATTGCTCCGGACGGCGCGACTCGATGTGATTGCCGGTGACCAGCGGCAGCGCCAGGTAGATCGGCGTGTTGCCGGTATTCGGCGGCACGTCCAGCGCCAGCGGCTCGGTGTTGCCACCGAGTTCGAACAGGCTGCCGTCCGGCAGAATCCCCGAGGCTTCACTGATCACCAGTTTGCCCATGTTGAGAAACTGCAGGTCGATCTGCAGATTGAGGAAACCCCAGGTGTAGCCACCCAGCAATTGGGTGCGGGTTTTCATCTGGTGATCGTAATAACGATCGTTGTGCTGGAAGTGCTGCGGACGCAGCAGCATGCCTTCCTGCCAAATGACTTTATGGGTATTCATGGTCAGTCATCCGCCTTGGCGAGCACTTCGTGGGTATTGCGGATACCGGCCTGATCCAGGGTCAGATCAGCATCGGTCAATTCCAGCGGGGTGATCTGCACGGTGTAGCGCCATTTGGTTTCCGGCAGGTCGCGGTAGGCGGCGAGGATGCCGACGTAACGGCTGCCCTCCTCCACGCTGAGCTTCATTTCCACGGTTTCACCCGGGCGCAGTTCGAGCTCTTCGCTGGCCACCAGATCCGGATTCAGGGATTCCTTGGCGCGTTCGTAGAGGCTGAAGAAATCAGCGTTCTCGAAAGTCACCGGGTGCTTGAGTTCGAACAGACGCACCACGATCGGCGACGGGCGACCGTTGAGGTCCGGGTTGAGCTGATCGCTGCCGGTCAGCTTCAGATTGACTTTGGTCACTTTCGAGTACGGCGACAGCGACGAGCAACCGGCGAGCAACACCAGTACGGTGAGCGCAGTCAGCGTCTTGAAAAAAGCGGTCGAGCGGCGAGACATGCGCATCATCCTTGGTGGTCGGTGTGGAGGGTGGAGATCAGACGGATCTGTTCTTCGTAGGCTTGGGCGAAGTCGCGGGCGAGCAGACGCTCGCTCCAGTCGTCGTCCTGACGCAGCGCCTGGTGATAGCGGCCGAATGCTCTCCAGCGCCCGCCAGACGTAGCGATCAGCGGTTTGTTGTCGCGTTCGAAACGCAGGGTCAACTGCTCGGGCGAGAAGTGTTCCAGCGTGCCGCGCACGGCGGCACGGCTGGCAGTGAGCAACGCCACCTGATGCGCCTGCAAATCGCGGAACGCGCGGGAGATGGCTTGTTCGGCCGGCAGATGCCCGGGCTTGCTCGGTTGCAACAGAATCTGCAGTGCTTCGCTCGGATCGACGGCGAATTTCAGCGGGTTCTTGTTGGTCCCTTGCACGGTGGTCTGGGCCAGACGCAGCTCGTTTTTCAATTCGGAACGGGTGCGCAGGCTCTGCTGCAAACCGCCGACGCTCTGACGCAACAGACGCGCAGCGTTCAGCGCCATGGCTTCGCGTTCGTCGTGGCTGAGACCTTTGACATCCACGCCCAGCGCCGCGCCGAAGTGCTCCCAGAAACCTTCACTCTGACGCTCGACGGCTTTCGGTGCCGGCGCCGGTTCAGGCTCGGCGGGGGCTGCGATCAGCTCCGGCACCATCAGGCTTTCCATGTCGATGCGCGCGTAGTCGGCACGCTGACGCGAGTCTTCAGGCTTGGTGTTCGGCGCCAGCAGTTCGTCGATTTCCGAGTAGACGCGTTCTTGCTGTTCGAGCGCGTTGAGCGGGTCAAGATCGAGGAACGCGTCGTCCGGGATGATGCTGCCGGCAGCACGCGGACGGCCGGCTTCACCGTCGAAGGTCGCCGGGTCACGCACCAGCCGCGCGCGAATCTCGAAATCGCCCAGCACGTAGGTGCTGCCGTGCTCGATGCGCACCGGCTCGCCTTTGTGCAGACGTGCACCGCTGTCGCCGTCCTGGACCCCGTTGCTGCTGGTGTCGGTCAGGAAGAACGTGCCTTCGCGGTAACTGACAATCGCGTGGTGATTGGACAAATGACGCTTGCGGTCAGGAATGATCCAGTCGCAGTCCTCGCCCCGTCCGATCACGCCGCCAGCCTGTTTGAAGGTTTTCTGGCACAACTCGGTGGGCACGAACTGCTTGGTGTTCAGCATTTCGAAAACCAATTCCATGTTTGATGCTCCTTGCGGTCACTTGCCGCGATTGACCGCTTGCGGATCACCCAACGGGCGATAGTCGTTATCGTTGAATTTGTAATTGCCGCTACAGCCACCAAGGCCGCAGAGAACGACGAGGGTCAGCAGGACAGCTTGCCAGTGACGAACAGACATCAGAGGGTCTCCAGGGGTAGACAAAGCACAAAGCGCCGACCCTTGCGGGCGGCGCTGAAATTAATTCTTTTAGTCATTTGTAAGGCTCTACATCGGGGCCTTGAGCCAGACCAACGAGGTGCACGCACCTCCTGTGGCGAGGGAGCTTGCTCCCGCTGGGCCGCGAAGCAGCCCCAAAACCAGACACCGAGGTGGTTCTGGCCAACCGCATTCACCGGATTACGACTGCTGCGCAGCCGATCGGGGACAAGTCCCCTCGCCACAGAGAAGCCCTTCAACACAGGATTTGTGCAGACTGCGAAAGCAGTGATCAGATCAACCATCGAAGTCACCCAAATTGATATTCAAGCGACCGAGGCGGTACAGCAGCGTGCGCCGTGGCAAACCCAGTTCACGGGCAGCGAGGGTCTGGTTGCCGTCGTTCTTGCGCAGGCAATCGAGCAACAGCGTACGTTCGACCTGCTCCAGGCGTTCGCGCAGGTTCAGGCCGCTGTTGTCTTCGGGCATCGCTTCCATGCGCAGGGAGAAATGCTCGGCCAGTAACTCGCCGCCCTCGCACAACAGCACTGCGCGTTCGACCAGGCCTTTGAGTTCACGGACGTTGCCGGGGAAGTTGTAGCCGGACAAATGTTCCAGCGCCGCCTCTGACCAACGCACCGGATCACGCTGCAAGAACGCGCAGGCCTTGTCGGCGAAGTGCCGGGCCAGCTCCAGAATGTCGCCTTCGCGCTGACGCAGGGCCGGCAGTTCGATCGGGAATTGCGCGAGGCGGTAATACAGGTCCTCGCGGAACTTGCCTTCGCTGACCAACACCGACAGATCACGGTGGGTCGCGGCGATGATGCGCACGTCGATCTTGTGCGTGTCGTTGGAGCCCAGCGGACGAATCTCGCCCTCCTGCAACACGCGCAGCAACTTGGCCTGCAACGACAGCGGCATGTCGCCGATTTCATCGAGCAACAGCGTGCCGCCATTGGCCGCATCGAACAGCCCCGCGCGGTCGCGATCAGCGCCGGTGAAGGCGCCTTTGCGATAGCCGAACAGCTCGCTTTCCAGCAGGTTTTCCGGGAACGCCGCGCAGTTCTGCACGATGAACGCCTGAGAACGTCGCGGGCCGCAGTCGTGAATGGCCCGCGCCACGACTTCCTTGCCGGTGCCGGTCTCGCCGCGCAACAGCACGGTGTACGGGCTGTGCAGGACTTTGCTGATCAACGAGTAGGTCTGGCGCATCGCGGCGCTTTTGCCGATCAAACCGTAACCGCTGATGCTTGGCACGCTGCGCACCGCCGGCGCATGAGCATCCAGCGGCTGGCGCAGGCGTTGCAGCAAATGCAGTTGGCCGAGCACGAACGAGCCAAGCTGGCCGAGCGATTCGGCAAAACCGTGCAAGTCGGTGCGACGCTGACTGGCACACAACAACAGGCCTTCGACAGCCTTGTGCCGATTGACCAGCGGCACGCACAACAGCGACTGCCACGGCGCCGAAACGGCGGGCAGAAAGCTGGTTTCGTGCAGGCTGCCGCCGAGGTCGTCGAGACACACCACGCGGTTCTGGCACAGGGCGAATTGCAGCAATTGCTCACCGTTGTAATCCGCCGGCAGGCTCGCCGCCTGGCGCGGTTGCAGCGCGCCGTCGAGGCACTCGGCGTTCATCCCCAGGCAGGTGTGGGTGGCGTCGAGCAGATACAGTTGCGTCAGTTCGCAACCGCTCAGCTCGGCCAGGCCACGCACGAAGTCACCCAACAACGCAGCACCGTCCGCCGCCCGCGACAGGCTGGCGAACTGCGCCAGCAACGCTTCGGCGTAGACCAGTGGTTGCGGTACTTGAGTGAACATCACCGCCACCTCAGGCGAACTCGCACATCACGCTGGCGTTGCCGTCGAGCGTGGCATGCACACGCTTGAGGCTTTCACCGGTGGCCATCGCGTCGAGCAGACGATCGGCCACCAGCGGCAGGACGTGCTGATCGAGCAAATGATCGATCAGGCGCGCACCGCTTTCGCTTTGCGTGCAGCGCTCGGACAAGTGATCGACGAGGTTCTGGCACCAGCTGAAATCCAGCTGACGACGGTTGAGGCGCTCGCCGAGACGACCGAGTTTGATCTCGATCAGCTCGCGCAATACCGGACCGCCGACCGGGTAGTACGGCACCACTTTCATACGCGCCAGCAGCGCCGGTTTGAAGTGTTTGCTGAGTACCGGGCGAATGGTTTCTTCGAGCAGTTCGGCAGTCGGCCGCGCACCGTCTTCGCAGAGGTCGCTGATCTTGTCGCTACCGAGGTTCGAGGTCATCAGGATCAGCGTGTTGCGGAAGTCGATCTCGCGACCTTCGCCGTCGTTGGCCACACCTTTGTCGAAGATTTGGTAGAACAGGTTGAGCACATCCGGATCAGCCTTTTCGACTTCATCGAGCAGGACCACCGAGTACGGTTTCTGCCGCACGGCTTCGGTGAGCATGCCGCCCTCGCCATAACCGACGTAGCCCGGTGGCGCACCGATCAGACGCGAGACGGTGTGCTTCTCCTGGAACTCGGACATGTTGATGGTGGTGATGAAACGGTCACCGCCGTACAGCAGATCGGCAAGCGCCAATGCGGTTTCAGTCTTGCCGACGCCGCTTGGGCCGACCAAAAGGAACACGCCGACCGGCGCATCAGGCTTGTTCAGACCAGCAGCTGTGGCGCGCATCGAGCGATCCAGGGCGTGCACGGCCTGCTCCTGACCACGGATGCGCGTGCGCAGGTCGGTGGCGAAACTGGCGACTTTGGCATTGTGCTCACGGGCCAGTTGCGCCAACGGCACACCGGTCCAGGCGCTGATCACTTCAGCCACCAGACGTGGGCAGACTTCGAAGCTGACCAGGCGCTCCTTGACCTGTGCGGCAGTCAGCTCGCTGTGGGTCTTGTTCAGTTCGGCTTCCAGCGCTTCGACGCTTTGGCCTTCTTCAACTTCAGCCGCAATGGTTTCGATCACGGTGCCTTCGGCGTCTTCTTCAACGCTGACGGTCGGCTCGACGGCGGCGGCTTCGCGGGCCTTGGCCAGTTGTTGACGCAGTTCCAGCAGGCGCTCGGCCAACGCTTTCTGCTCAGTCCACAGGGTTTCCAGCGCGACCATTTCGCTTTCGGCTTCTTCCAGCCGCGCTTCCAGTGCGTCCAGTGCTTCGTGATCGATCAGCAGGCCGGCCTCGGCATCACGGCGCAGGGCCTGACGCTGACGACCGCCTTCAGCCAGTTCGCCACGCAGGCGTTCAAGGCTTTCCGGGGCAGCGGCGAGGCTGATGCGTACACGGGCGCAAGCGGTATCGAGGACGTCGACGGCTTTGTCCGGCAGTTGCCGACCGGCCAGATAACGCGCCGACAATTCCGCCGCCGAGACCACTGCGTCATCGCGAAGGTAGATGCCGTGGCTCTTCTCGTAGACCTGAGCCAGACCACGGAGGATGGTCACCGCTTCGCTGACGGTTGGCTCGTGCAACTGCACCGGTTGGAAACGACGGGCCAGCGCCGGGTCTTTCTCGAAGTATTTCTTGTACTCGGCCCAAGTGGTGGCGGCGATGGTGCGCAGTTCGCCACGCGCCAGTGCCGGTTTCAGCAGGTTGGCCGCGTCGGAACCGCCGGCATTGCCGCCGGCGCCGATCAGGGTGTGGGCTTCGTCGATGAACAGAATGATCGGTTTCGGCGAGGCTTTGACTTCGTCGATCACGCCTTTGAGGCGGCGTTCGAACTCACCTTTGACGCTGGCGCCGGCCTGCAGCAGGCCCATGTCCAGCGACAGCAGTTCAACACCTTTGAGCACTTGCGGCACTTCACCGGCAGCGATGCGCGACGCCAGGCCTTCAACGATGGCGGTTTTACCGACGCCGGCTTCACCGACCACGATCGGGTTGTTTTTGCGGCGACGGGCGAGGATGTCGACCATTTGGCGAATCGCGCCGTCACGGCACAGCACCGGGTCGAGTTTGCCGTCGCGGGCCTGTTGGGTCAGGTTGTGGGTGAAGCGCTGCAACAGCGATTCGCCCTGCGCGGCGGGTTTGCCATTGGCGGCCGGCTGCTCTTTTTGCGACAGGGCAAATTCCTTCAGGCGATCAATGTTCAGCTTGGCGAGCAGCGGCTGATAACGGCTGCCGGCGTAGCGCATCGGATTGCGCAGCAAGGCGAGAATCAACGCGGCGTCTTCAACCTGGGTCTGGCCCAGTTCGAGGTTGGCCACCAGCAGCGCATCTTGCAGCCACTGCACCAGTTCCGGGGCGAACACCGGGTTGCGCGAAGCGCTGTGCTCAACCCGCGATTGCAGCGCGGCGCTGAGTTCACCGGCATCGACGTCGGCATCCTGCAACGCGCGCGACAGCAAACCATTCGGGCGCTCCAGCAGGCCGAGCATCAGGTCTTCGACGAGGATCTTGCTGCCGCCACGGGCGACGCAACGCTCGGCCGAACGTTCCAGATCACGGCGGGTTTCGGCGTCCAGCGCCTGGATGAGTTGTTGCAGGTCTACGTTGATCATGGCTCACGTCCTTAATGAATTTTGCTGCCCAGGGTCACCACGCCGTCCGCTTTTTCGCGGCCCAGCCAACTGGTCCAGCCAAGGCGACAGGCGTTCTGCTCACCGATGCGCAGTTCGCGGATTTCTTCCTGGCGCAGGACCAGGCGAATGTCGTAATCGAGCGGGTCACGCAGGGTGAACCGCACCAGCGCGCAGAGCGGCTGGTAACCGAAACCGATCGGCAGGAATTCATGGAATCGCTGCCAGTCGAGTTGGGTGATGTGAATGCGGAATTTGCCGCTGCGGTCGCGCACCTGCTCGCCGAGCACCAGGTCTTCGCCGAGCACGCTGTTGTCGCGACCCAAACGATTGCGCTGCTCTTCGAGAATTTCCACGCGACGCTCGATGCACTGCTCGATGACCAGGTCTTCGTGCTTGAAGTAGTAACGCAGCACGGCTTCGATCAACGCCGCCGAGTGCGCCCGCAAGCTGAGCAGGCCGAGGTACGGCAGCAGGCGTTTCCAGTTGAGCTCCTTGGCCTTGCGGATCTCGTCACCGCCCAGGCCGATCAGTGCGAACAGCTGCGACGAGAACGGGTCGATCGCACCGCTCTGGAAGCTCGCGCGATAGCGGTATTTGCGCCAGATCGGCAGCATCAGCCGTTGCAGACGATGGTGGAACAGGTCGAGGAAGTTGCGCGTCGGGTTACCGTCTTCGCTGTCGCCCAACGCCTGTTCGCCGTAAAACGCCGGCAACGGCGAACCCGAGCCGACCAGGCCGATCAGGTTGAATCGCATGCGCGCGCGCATCTGCCCGTGCTCTTCGAAAAACTCCACGCGATCGACATCGCTGCGCGGAAAGCCCAGGCTCGGGTTAGCCTGGAACTCGACCTGATCGTACAGATCGTCTTCGCTCAGGTGCGGGTGTGCCTCGCGCAGCCGGTCGATCACCAGCAGCACGGCCTGAAACAGCGAGTACTCGCGTATTACCTTCGTCAGCCCGCTTAAAGCAGGGGCTGCAGGCCCATACGTGGTGTCCATTGGTACACCTCTCCCTGTGTGCTTTTTACGCGCAACTCGTGAAACGAATTGAGACTGGCGTAAAGCGCGAAAAACTCGTTAAGAACCGAAGCGAAAACGAACAGGTCGCCTTCGCCGATATACCCTTCCGGGTCGATGGTCAGTTCGGTGCGCAAACCGCGCACCGGCAGGCCACGGTGCAGCCGATCGACGTGGTGATGCTTGATGTGCTTGAGGCCGCCGAGCAGGCGTTTGCTGACCTTTTCGGCGTGCTGGTCGTAGTAACGCGGCAAGTCGTAGGTTTCGAGAATCACCTTCAACGCATTGACGTCGGCCAGCGACAGATAGTTAAGCGACATGTTGCTGATCAGCTTCCACAGGAAGTCTCGGTTCAGCGGCGGTGCAAAACTCGAAGTGGCCGGGGTGATGTTGCGGAAACTCAAGAACTCCGGGGTCTCTTCGCAGGCCATGCAGATTTCGCCGAGCTTGAGCTTGCGCGGCAGGTTCTGGTTGGTGCACATCAGCTCGATCGACAGGGTTTCGTGGGCCTCGGTGTGGCGAATGCCGAAGCTCAGGTAAGTGTCGAGGCCATCGTGCAGCAGCGACGAACGCTGGCGGATGCTGTAATGCGGACGGCTGTTGGGCACGTCGAAACTCGGGTCGTGCTCGAACGACTCGAACGGCACGTACTCCTGATAACCGAGGCCGCCGGGCTTCCAGCCAGTCACGGTTTCCACCGAGAACACACCGCAGTTTTCCAGATCGTATTCCGCCGGCAGCAGCAGGTATTCATCCTGCTTGCCGTCGAGGCGGATCGGCAGTGCGTCGTGCGCGAACAGGTTGGCAATCGGCGTGCAGAACAGCTTCACGTTATCCAGGGTCGGGCGCATGCGCATGATCCCGCTCTTGCGGATATCAAAACGCAATTCCAGGCCGCGCATCTGCTTGAGGGTGTCTTCCGGCAGCGCCTTGAGGATGTCCAGACCGTTGACGTCGACGAACAGGAATTTGTCCTGGAAGGCGAAGTATTCCTGCAGGTAGCGATAGCCACGGAAGGTGTTCAGCGGATACGGGATCAATGCTTCTTCTTCGGCAAAGCCCACCGGTTTGACCCGGTCACCAGGAATCTTGAACGCCATCGGCTTGCCGGCCACGCCATCGATGGGCTTGCCAGCGCCGTCGAGCGGGATCAGTTCGATGCCTTCAAGGTTGCGCAGCAGGCTCAGGTAGAGCATCTGGCTGATGTAACGCTCACCGGCAAAGTGCAGGCGCAGTTTGCTCAGTTCCAGCTCACCGAGGTGACCGTCGGCGCTCATTTCCAGACGCAGGCTGAGCAGCGAGCCGTCGCCCTTCACCGAGTAGTTCAGCGCAGCCAGATCCAGCGGCAACACTTCAGTCGGGTAGCAGGTGCGGAAACGGCAGCGCACATCTTCGATCGGCTTGCTTTCAATTGGCGTATCACGCTCGACCAACAGCGCCGGGCCCGAGCGCTTCAGCGGATCGAACTGCAAAATGCTGAACGCCGGCAACGGGCGCATGTAGTTCGGCCACAACAGTTGCATCAGCGAATGGCTGAGTTCCGGCAGCTCGTCATCGAGCTTCTGACGCAGCCGCCCGGTCAGGAACGCAAAGCCTTCGAGCAACCGTTCCACGTCCGGATCCCGCCCGGCCTGCCCCAGATACGGGGCCAGCGCCGGACTACGCTCGGCGAAACGGCGACCGAGTTGGCGCAGAGCGGTGAGTTCGCTTTGGTAGTAGTGGTTAAAGGACACGGGTTACCTGCCTGGTAGTGGAACTCATCAAAAAAATATCCTGTAGAGCGCAACCGTCACGCCGGCACAGAAGTAACCGGCGATCAGGAGGTACGGCACCAGCATGATCCAGCTGTAGGCCATGAAAGCGTCATCGAACGGGCCGGCGATCAGGCTGCACAGGCCATAAAGCATCCATGGCACGGCGTAAAACGGGATGAACTTGACTGGCGCCCACCACACCATCCGTAACGCTTGTTGCTCATTACGGCTCTTCGCGGTCCGTGATACCCACAGGGCGAACAACAGCAGCCCGGGCATGCCGAACCACAACAGATATACCCAGTGGGTCTCGGACGATTCGATTGTCGAGGAGTCGCCAATCCACAGGCCATAGGATGAAAACGCCAGCATCAACAGCAATGGCGCCCACAAGGCCGCCATGAAGAAATTCAGTTGCGCGCGACTAAGCATGGTCGGCCCCCGAAGCAGTCACGCTGGCCGCTGCTTGCCCGAGTGCCCGGCTCTTGCCGGCCATGGATTTGCGCATGTACCAGCGGTCCAGCCCGGTGCAGAGAAGGATCGCCGCCAAGGTGAAAGTTCCTTGACCGACGCCATACAACAGCGCCCGCAGCGGGTGATCCGGCAGCATCCACAACAGCACCAGCGTCACCCAGATCGCCCACAACACCAGCTTCACGCGCAGGACCAGAATCATCGCCAGCAGCCAGTTGAACACCAGAAAAAACTCGTAGAGGAATTTGCTGGTCAGGCGAATGTTCACGCCACGCGAGGTCAAACTGCCGTAGGTGGAGATGTACCAGTCGGCCGCGAAGTTGTTGAGCAACGTGTAACCCACACAGAAAACTGTGTGGATCAACAGGCAGCAGATCAGGCGGGCCGGCAGGTTCATGCGACAGGCAACGATGAGTAGTAACCGCCGGCAATTTCGATGGCGACCAACGCCACCAGCACCGAGAACGTCAAGGCGCGATGCAGCCATGACTGACGCAGGCGCTTGCTGATTGCCGTGACAAGCAGCAGAAAACTCAGGATCGCGATGCTGCCGAACAGATCGCTGTCGACCATGAAGATCAGGTACGAGCGCATCTCATCCGATACGTCGATCATGGGCAAAACACTCCTTCCTTGAGAGTCCAGCTGCGCTGCAGTCCATCGCGCTCGCGTTTGATGTCGAGCAAGGCCTGGCGCATTTCATCGGCACTGACCAGGCGCGTGCGTTGCGGCCCTTTCACCGTGAGCGAATAGCGGCAGCTGACCTGCCCATCGACGTCTTCGCCGTAGGACCGGTAACTGGCCACGCTGACTCGCTCGCCCGGCGCAACCACACGCAGTTCCAATGGCGGCAGCCAGTTGGTCGCGTGCTGCGCTTGTACTTCAAGCGGTACACCACAGGTGTTGACCAGGTAAATATCATTCATATAAACCAGCTGCGTCGTGCAGCCCGCCAACAACAGAGTGGCCACCGCCGACAGCGATTTCATGCAGGTGCCAAATTTCACTGAGCGCGCCCTCCCTTGCTGGCGGTGATCGGCACATACGAGTCGATGAAGAGGTATTCACCGTCGGAAGCACTGACACGGTTCATCGTCAACGGCTTGCCATCGTGAGTGGCGAAGCGCACCCAGCCTGCTTTGACGAGACTGCCGCCCTCTGAGCGCACCTCGATGAAGTAGTCCGGCGGCATCGACCGGGTAATTTCGATGAAGTCGCCACCATCCTCAGCACCCCGCCACACCGCGTCGGGGTAACCGGGCAATACCGGCTTTTTCGAGTGACTCCAGCTCAATTTGATCGCGACCATCACGACGGCGATGATGGCCAATGCTCCGATAAGGCTCAGCAGGTGATTGAGCCATTTCCACACACGCGGCCAAGGCATCATGGCGTGCACCATGTGCGCACATCACGCTTGTCGAAGCCTGCGCACTGGTTGTTTTTGGCGATCAGGCGGTAGGCGTTTTCAGGGCTGTAGGCAAAGTGGTAGTAATTCACCCGGTCCTCACCGTAGAGCCAGTACGACGAGGAGCCTTGATTGATTTCGTAAGGTTCGAAGGCCCAGATCGACGACTCTTGCGGGATGAAGTTGCTCCGTTCCATCAGCAACATCATCGCGTTGGAAAACACCGGCGTCGCGAAGAGCGCCAGCGCCGACAGCAGCGCCGTCAGCCCGTAAAAAAGAGGCTGCCTGGCGAGGACGAGCAACGTGTTCAATGGCGTGATCAGGCGCATTCCGGCACCCACCAGTCTTCATAACCTTGCGTACCGGGATACAGCACTGTCGAGCCGCTGAACTCCGGAGGCCCACCGAAAATTTCAGTGACCCGAAAATTCCATTCGGACGATTCGAGTAGCGCGCCGTCAGCGGTGTAGACGCGGAAAAAGTATTCGCTGGCGAACAATTCGAACACTCGCCCGATCAATCCCAGCTTGTGATAGCCGGGCGCGTAAGTGACGAGATAGCACTCGCCCGAATCGTTCGAGTGTCGGGTGATGGGCTTTGCCGTTACACCACCGAAAATCTTCAACCCAAGCAAAACGGTACATATGCACACACCGATCAGCGCGGTAATCAGCAGCAGTCGCGATGTCGCTCGACGCGGATGAATCGTCAGCGGTTGCCCGCCCGCCGGCCGGCGCCAGCGGCTGTACACCGAGTTCAGGGCGTTGCTCAGCAGGAGCGCGCCAACCGTCAAACCACCCGTGAGCGCGCAATACGCCAAACCCCGGATGGGATACTGCGGCAGCAGGTAAAACAGGATCGCCAGCATCATGAAAACCACCAGACCGAACTGAATGGCCTGGCGCTGGATGAAGACCAGAATCAGATTAAGAGAAACGAAAAAATAGAAAATCAGGTACATCGCCATGCCGATTGCAACGCCACGCGAGGTCAGCCCGCCGACCAGCTGTTTGTAGGCCGGCACGGCATAGCCATTCAGGACGATATAAATCACGCAGGCCAGCGCATGCACGGCCAGACCGATGACTCGACGGCTATTCATGCGCGATCCCGGCCATGGCTTTTTCAGCGCCCTGCGCGAGCGCCACGCAGGCGAGCGCACCCATCACCATGAGGAAGCGCTGTAGCCAGATCATTTCGACACAGTCCGCGCGAACGAATGGGGACGTAATGGGCGAGTCATCTCATCAATTTTCCAGAATCACAACTTGGGATGACGACTGTTCATTTCTTGACCACACGCTGGAACATTCCAGCCCTCGTAACCCGACACTGTCGGGTAGACCGCTCGGGTACCCAGCCAATACGAGCGCTCATCCGTGGTGAACTCGTTCTGCCAGAGCAACCATTCCGACGACTTCAACAACGTGCCGTCTTTGGCGTAAACCCGGAAAAAAGCTTCGCTGGTGAACATCTTCGCAATGCTTCCCGCGACGCCCAGCGCCGAATACTGCGGAATGCAGGAGCGGATGAAACAGGTTCCGGCTTCGTTCCAGTCTGTGGAGTACTCTTGAGCCAGGCGTGCCGCCGTCGTTTTCACGTAACAGGCAGCAGCGATCAGCGCAGCGCCAGCCAAGGCGACAAATAGCAAAGTGCTACGCCCCAACATTGCCAACGTTCCCCGGTGAACGGCGCTCCCTCGCATGGTCCTAATTCACCTTCACTTGCCCGCTGCCATCCAGGCGCGCGGAAAAACTGACCTGACGCTTGAAACCTTCAACTTCCAGCAGGCCTTCGATACTGAAGGACAGGCGAAGCTGATCGTGATCACGCGGCAGGGAAATGACACGCACGTTGCTCAGGCGCGGCTCGTAGGCTTCGATGAAGTTTTCGATGGCCAGACGGGCCTGACTCAGGGAGTCGTGCAGGCTCAGACGCATGTCATTGAGATCGGGCAACCCGTAGTCGGACAGCGTTTGCACGCTGCCCGCCCGGGTGCTGAGCATTTTGGCCAGATGGGCAGCCACCGACGCCATGGCAGAAACCTCAAGGCTCTTGCCATTGCGTAGTTCCGCGTCGCCATTGAGGCGTTCGAAAAGGCTGCCGTATCCGTCCATGAGTCGCTCTTACTCTTTGTCCAGCTTGCCAACCAGCGACAGGGTGAAATCGGCACCCATGTACTTGAAGTGCGGACGCACGTTCAAGCTCACGCGGTACCAGCCCGGCTCGCCTTCAACGTCGCTGACGATGATTTGCGCAGCGCGCAGCGGACGACGGCCACGGACTTCGGCGCTCGGGTTTTCCTGGTCAGCCACGTACTGGCGGATCCACTTGTTGAGTTCCAGCTCGAGGTCGGTACGTTCTTTCCACGAACCGAGTTGCTCGCGCTGCAGCACTTTCAAGTAGTGAGCCAGGCGGTTGACGATCATCATGTACGGCAGTTGGGTGCCGAGCTTGTAGTTCAGCTCTGCCGCCTTGCCTTCTGCGCTGATGCCGAAGAACTTCGGCTTCTGCACCGAGCTTGCGGAGAAGAACGCCGCGTTGTCGGAGCCTTTACGCATGGTCAGGGAAATGAAGCCTTCCTCGGCCAGTTCGTATTCACGACGGTCGGAAACCAATACTTCCGTAGGAATCTTGGTTTCGATTTCGCCCATGCTTTCGAAGTGGTGCAGAGGCAGGTCTTCAACCGCACCACCGCTCTGTGGGCCGATGATGTTCGGGCACCAGCGGAATTTGGCGAAGCTGTCGGTCAGCTTGGTGCCGAACGCGTAAGCGGTGTTGCCCCACAGGTAGTGCTCGTGGCTGTTGGCAACGGTTTCCTTGTACACGAACGATTTGACCGGGTTTTCTTCCGGGTCGTACGGGTTACGCAGCAGGAAACGCGGCACGGTCAGGCCAACATAGCGGGAGTCTTCCGAGGTACGGAAGCTCTGCCATTTGGCGAATTGCGGGCCTTCGAAGTGGTCTTTCAGATCTTTCAGATCCGGCAGGCCGGTGAAGCTTTCCAGACCGAAGAATTTCGGGCCGGCAGCGGCGATGAACGGCGCGTGGGACATGCAGGCTACGCTGGACACGTACTGCATCAGTTTCACGTCCGGCGAGCTTGGCGACATGTAGTAGTTGGCGATGATCGCGCCAACCGGCTGACCACCGAACTGGCCGTATTCAGCGGTGTAGATGTGCTTGTACAGGCCCGACTGCATGACTTCCGGCGAATCTTCAAAATCGTCCAGCAGGTCTTCTTTCGAGACGTTGAGGATTTCGATCTTGATGTTTTCGCGGAAGTTGGTGCGATCGACCAGCAGCTGCAGACCACGCCACGACGATTCCAGCGCCTGGAAGTCCGGGTGGTGCAGAATTTCGTCCATCTGACGGCTGAGCTTGGCATCGATCTCGGCGATCATGCGGTCAACCATGGCTTTCTTGACCGGCTCACCGTTGTTCTGCGGCTTGAGCAGTTCTTCGATGAACGCCGACACGCCGCGCTTGGCGATGTCGTAGGCTTCGTCGTCCGGAGTCAGACGGGTTTCGGCGATGATGCTGTCGAGAATGCTGTACTCGCCGTTGCCGGCGCTCTTCTCTTGTGCTGCGCTAGTGCTCATTGTGTTGGCTTCCTTGGCTGGAGTCTCAGGCGTCCGGGGCTGCGGCGTTCAGGCCCAGCTCACCGAGTACGCGACCGCGGGATTCGTCGTCGGCGAGCACGCCTTCGATGGCTTTACGGAACGCAGGTGCGTTACCCAGCGGGCCTTTGAGGGCCACCAGCGCATCGCGCAGTTCCATCAGTTTTTTCAGCTCAGGCACTTGCTCGACCAGGCTGGCCGGGTTGAAGTCCTTCATCGAATTGACGCGCAGTTGCACAGCCAGCTCGTCGGCCTCGCCATCTTCTTGCAGACGGTTCGGCACGCTCAGCGTCAGACCCAGTTCTTGCTTGGCCAACACTTCGTCGAAGGTCATCTTGTCGATGCTGATCGGCTTGCGATCTTCGATTTTGCGATCGTCCTTGCGGTGGGTGTAGTCACCGATTGCCAGCAGCTTCAGCGGCAGTTCAATCTCTTCCTGAGCACCGCCGGTGGCGGGTTTGAAGGTGACGTTGATGCGTTCCTTGGGGGCTACCGAGCCTTCTTTGGCCATGGCTTTTCTCCTTGCGGTTGTGGCCCTGGGGCCTATTCGAGTACCACTTCGAGATCGAGGTGGCACAGCCTGCGATAAATCTCTTCCTTGCGTTCACGCACTGCATGGTTCTGCGGCAACAACTCGCAGCAACTGTGCAGCAGGTGCAGCACTTCCAATGCAAGATCGGGCTCCCAGGCGTGCAGGCCTGAGTCCTGTAATGTCTGATCGAGGGTTTCGAGCTGGTTCTTGGCCAGTTCGTATTTTTTGGCCATGAAGCACAGCCGGGCGAGGGCGAACTGCCAGAAGAAGCGTTCGCGGCCGCCATGGGCCGACTGCAAGCCTTGCTTGAGCGTCTGCACGGCAGGCTTCAGGCCTTCCTTGCGCAGCAGCGGGAGGACGTCTTCGAGAGCCTTTTCCCAGGCCGGCTGG
Organism: Pseudomonas sp. FW305-7; assembly: GCF_058786735.1. Classification (NCBI taxonomy): domain Bacteria; kingdom Pseudomonadati; phylum Pseudomonadota; class Gammaproteobacteria; order Pseudomonadales; family Pseudomonadaceae; genus Pseudomonas; species Pseudomonas sp. FW305-7. The sequence goes on along the minus strand of NZ_JBYSZA010000002.1, from coordinate 239,883 downwards.
GTTTCGACGTTTTCGCTTTCGACCTTGCGCGGCGCACTGGCGCTTTGCAGATGCGGCATGACATTGGCGGCGATCCACGCCCGGGTGACCGGGTCGGCAAAAGGCACGCCGTCATGGAAACGCAACTCGACGATGCCGGGCAGGCGCTGAACCAAAAGCGCGAAGTGGATTTCCACTTCGCGCATGGCCAACTCGGCGTTGAGGTTCTGGAGACATTCCCAGACCATTCGCTGGCCATCGAACCAGAACGGCGCCTTCGCCAGGCTCGCCTCCAGTTCCACCAGCAAGTCCGCGTACTTACCCTGATCGAAACGATCCTGATATTGCTTGAGCTTGTCGACCGGCAAGCTGCGCAACACGGTGATCTGTTCGGCGTTGCGCTCGGGGACGGCGTCGATGGTCATCCACAGCAGAGTTCGATTCAGGCGCAGGGCACGCAGGTCGGTGGCTTTCTGCTTGAGCCACCAGGCGCACAACGGCCGGGCGCTGTCCTGTTGGGCACGCAGGGCTTTGTGTGCATCTCTTTCGTTGTCGATCGGTGCGCCGGGTGCAAGCAACTGGCTGGCGGCCTGCTTGACCTGCGCCACCGCCGCGCCCACGACGCCGGGGGCCGGCTGATTGTCGGCCGCACGCTGGATCATGGTTTTCAGACGACGGGAGATCGGCAGCAACAGCGGCGAGTCGTCGCCCAAGTGCTCGGCACACGCGGCTTCGAGGCCGGACAGGTGTTCGGAGAGCTGCCGGAACATCGGCAACTGCTCTTTGATTGCGATGTTTTCGGTAATCACCTGCTCAAGACGCGGCACCAGCCAGCCAATCGCGGCGGCACGGGTGCGGGGTTTGAGCGGGTGAACGTCGGCCCAGTTGTTTTCCGACAGATGGTGCAGCAAACCGAGACCGGCCAGCAGTCCGGGGAAGGATTCACGCTGGTACAGCGACCAGGTCAGCCAGGCGCCGACACGCAGATCCTTGGATTGGGTACGCAGGAGATTTTCGCTGTTTTCGCGAATTTTCAGCCAGTCGATCTGCCCGCTTTCGTGCATCGAAGAGGCTTTGGCCAGCTCGCTTTCCAGCGCCTCGAATTCGCTCGAAAAACGAACGTCTTCGCCCGCGAAATTCTCTTTGGAAACAGAGACTTTTGCGAGTTCGAGGTAATGGGCGGAAAGTTTGCTTGAGTAGGACATCCATGGCCTTTATTTAGGATTACGGTCATGCGCCTATTGGAGTTGCCGCGGCGCTGGACAGTATCGAAGAGCAGTGACGTAACTCATCCAATTGAGTGTGTGCTCTTTCAAGTGGGCGCATCGTAATCACTATGATGGCCACTAGCAAGCATCTGATCAAACAACAAGACGAAGTGTTCATTGGCGCCTGTAAGAGATCACCCTATATTCGACAGGGGAATCCCTGATAGCGATTTATATTGCGCACATTTGTCTTCCTCCCTCACAACCCTTGAGCCAGAGCGGCCCGATCAAGCCTGACCGCATCGCCCCGAACGCGGGTCTCTTTATGCGGCGCCAAGCATGACAACTCTCGAAAAAAATAGAAGTAGGACTCTTCCGAAAATTCTCGCACTTCTATTAACCATTCACCGGCGACAACGCCCAACAAAAAAAGTGCCATCAATTTGATGGCATTTCATTTTTCTGAAAGTTTCACCGAACCGGCAATACTGCACATCAGTGCCAACTCAATAATTATCGAAGTGCCCTCCTACAGTCTTCTCCTTCAAATTTATCCCGCACTTTCACACCCGGAATGCTCTGACAAATGTCAGAGATACTTCTTACATCAATTTATTTCCCGCGTTGCTAGCGTGCCTTGGCAAATTCTATTCGCGTGGCGATCAAGGATGATCGGACACCGCGCATCGACTCACTTTGCTTAAGGACAAGCGTATGTTCAGCACGGGCAGTTGCGCACCTTTTATCCTGCAAATTCCCGGAGTTCGCCACGACTTTGAAGTGCTCGCGTTCGATGGTGAGGAAGCCATCAGTTGCCTATACGCCATCCGGATCGAACTGGTCAGCGAACGCGCTGACATCGATCTGGAAGGCCTGCTCAGTCAGCCGGCGTTTCTGCAATTCGGGTTCAACAAGGAAGGCATTCACGGGCGCATTGAAGATGTGAAGGTGGGTGAATTCGGGAGACGCTTGACCCGCTATGAGCTGACGCTGGTGCCGGCGTTGCACTATTTGCAGTTCAGTCAGGATCAGCGGATTTTCCAGAATCTGACTGTGCCGCAGATCATTGCTCAGGTTCTCCAACCCCACGGCATATTGGCCGATGCGTATATTTTTCACGTCTCCACCAGCCCGGAGCGTGAATACTGCACGCAGTATGGCGAAAGTGATTTCGCGTTTATCCAGCGTCTTTGTGCCGAGGATGGAATTGCCTGGCACCACCAACACTCGTCAGACGGCCATTCGCTGGTCTTCACCGATGACCAGGTGTTCCTGCCAAAACTGGGTGCTACCGCGTATCAGCAAGACACGGGGATGGTCGCGGAGCATTCGGTCATCAGCCGTTTCAGCGTCCGCAACAGCACTCGAACCAGCACGGCGATTCGCCGCGGCTATGACCTCAAACGCCCAAATCTTCTGCTGCAAAGCCGATTTACCGCTGAGTTCATCCCGGCGTTGGAGGACTACCGCTACCCGTCGCTGCTGGAAAACGAAAAGCACGGTAAACAGCTTGCCCGACAGGCACTGGAGCGACACCGCACCGACTATGAATTGGCCGAGGGTAAAAGCGACCAGCCGACGCTGCGCTGCGGCCATTTGTTCCAACTTGCCGAGCATCCCCGCAAGCAGTGCAATGTCCTGTGGCTGCTGGCCAGTGTGATGCACACCGGCAGGCAACCCCAAGTGCTGGAAGAATCAGCCACCAGCGACTTCAAACCCGATGACGACTTCATCCAGGGTTATCGCAATAGTTTCTGCGCCATTCCCGCCGAGGTAGTTTTCCGCCCGCCTCTGCCCCCGCGTCGTCCACCACTGGTTGCCCAGACCGCGCGCATCACCGGGCCTGAGGGCGAGGACATCTACTGTGATGAGTTAGGTCGGGTGAAGATCGAACTTCCGTGGGATCGCGCCGAATTCAACAGTGAACGCAGCAGTTGCTGGGTGAGGGTTTCCTCAAGCTGGGCCGGCGATCACTTCGGTGCGGTGACACTTCCGCGCATTGGCATGGAAGTCGTGGTGACCTTTCTGGAAGGTGATCCAGACAAACCGCTGATCACCGGTTGCGTAACCAACAAAGCCAACTTGCCGCCCTACACGTTGCCCGACCACAAAACCAGAACAGTGCTACGCAGCCATAGCTCGCCCGACACCGGCGGCTATAACGAACTGTCGATCGAGGATCGCGCCGGGCAGGAACTGATTTACCTGCGCGCGCAACGCGACATGGCGCAGAAAATCGGCAACAGCCTTCAACTGGAAGTGGGCAACGAACGTCGCGAAACCATCAATGGCAGCAGTTACACCCAGGCTGGAAAGTCTTTCGACATCGAGGCCGGTCAGCAAGTGCATCTGAAGGCCGGCGCCAGTGTGGTGCTGGATGCCGGCGCCAGCATCACGCTGAAAGCCGGCGGCCATCACCTCGTGATCGATGCTGGCGGCATTTTCAGTAGCAAGGAAATCGAAACGGGCCGCAAGCCACACGACAGTGAAGCGCCCAATCTGCTGCTACCAGGCCTGGATCAAGCGTTTCCCGTTGCGCCAGCGGTAAACGCACGTGCAGAGGAAGAACTTGAGGAAGAGGAGGAAGAAGTCGACCTGGAGGATGAGACACCTGGGGGAATAACTTTGCGTATCGGCGTGTTTTTCGATGGCACTGGGAATAACAAGGCCAACAGCGAGACAGTCGCCGCGTGCTACGCCGCAGATGCCAATCTTGCGGAAGCGGCTGCAGAGATCCAGCAGCACTGCGCCACCTACGGTTACGACGGAAACGGGAGTTCGCCGGACAACAGTTATGGAAATGATGTGAGCAATATTGTGCGGCTGTATGAGCTGTATACGGATCATTCCTTCGAAACACTGCCGGAGAAAACGAGAAATGCCTCTTTGCGCGTGTACATCGAAGGTATTGGCACAACAGCTGACGCAGGTGACTCACTTTACGCACAAGCGACAGGCCGAGGTGAGACTGGCGTATCAGCTCGTGTGGAGCAGAGCCCTGAAAAAATTATCGGTCAAGTGCGCTCACTGATCGATAAGAATCCCAATCTACTTATAGAAAAGATCGAGTTCGATATTTTCGGCTTCAGTCGTGGTGCCGCCGCGGCTCGACACTTTGCAAATGAGGTTCTCAAAGGCGAGCGCAGTATTCTCGCAGATGCGTTTCCAGCAGGTTCTCCGGCACTCTCCAGCACCTTTGACTGGCGCCCGCAATCGAGCATCAGCATCAATTTCATTGGTCTGTTTGACACCGTTGCAGCAATCGCCAACCCATGGCTGTTCGATTTTACCGGCGCTAACAGCAGAAACTCCGGACTCGATCTAAAGCTGCCTGATGGTTGCGCCAACAAAGTAGTCCATCTGGTTGCGCGCGATGAATATCGCGAGAACTTTGCACTCAACAGCCTGGGCGACATCGATCTGTTTTTGCCCGGCGCTCACTCGGATCTGGGCGGCGGCTACTTGCCCAGAGCCAAGGAAAAACTTCTGCTGAGCAACCCGATCACCAGCACTATCAGCCGAGACAAGGACGCGACCCGCAGTGCAGCCTATGTTGCTGCCGAGAAAGAAGCATTTGCCTGGTATGCAAAAGGCGTCATCGAAGAGGACGTCCCGGGCAGTCAATTGCGCGTGGCATTTTGGGAAAGAGCCGTGGCTCAATCAGCACAAAAGGGCAGATTCAGTCCGGATCCCCAAAAGCGGGTTTACGGGGCGGCCAGCATTGAGCGGCCAGTACATGGCGAGCTGTCACTGGTGTATCTGCGCATCATGCGTGAGCTTGCGGTCAGAGCAAATGTGCCGTTCAAGGTCATCCCAGATACGCCGAATCTGAAACTGCCCGAAGAGTTGGTCCCCATTCACAGGAAGCTCCAGTCCTACGCCTTGGGCGAGTCTCCCGTCGAAGGCCTGACTATCAAAGAAAGGGCATTGTTACGTAGCCGCTATATACATCTCTCTGCTCACTGGAATGCGGCCAAGGGCTTGAACAGCAGCGACTTGAATATTGTTTTCATCAACCGACCAACCAAGAACAACCAACGAGTGGTGCACCCCCATGAATGACTTCACTCGACCTATCAGGAAAACAATGTACTTCCTTCTAGGCATATTATTGGCCGGCTGCGGACTAGACGTCTCCCAAGCTGCGGACAAGCGTCCATGGTTCCTTGGCTTTGGAGCACCGGACTACATGGAGGTCTGGATTGAAACCGCCGATGTGGTGGATATTCGAGAGCGAGTATTCCGACGTGCCGGAGCCGGTATTGCTTCGGTAAGAGCTCCCGCTGATAACAAAGGCACGCCCGCAGGGTGGCCAGAAAACCCCGGAAGTGGCGCAGGGCGGGATATCACCGGCGCCGACCTGCCCCGCTTGATCTATGTACGATGGCAATCCCTGGCCGAACCTCAAACCTATGAGGCTTACATCACCATTTCCGAATCGGCTCGGGAAATCATGCGTAAGCCGGAAAAAGCTTTCTGCAGGGCTGATGGCAAATGGATCACGGACTACCGCGATGACATCGGTATTGGCTTGGCCCCCGGCGGTATTGCAAAGGTCTGGCTAGGGGGCGCTTGCCTCAAGTCTGTCGAGATTACTCGGGTCGAAGGGAGTGCAATGAAGGAAGGCCCGTATCAAGGAAAAAACGAGGGGCGGTACGCACTGTCTCTATCACCTGAATCTAAAGCCTACATCGAAAAATTCGGCATTCCCTTCGGGAGCTGGTAAGGAGCATTACCTCATGGAATTGAAACCGCTGTTGTTCGCAGCGCTGATGTGGCTTCCCGTTACCCACGCATCCGCAGACAAACCGCCACTGGACGGCCATTACTACCTGACGGGCGCAATGGAAATGGGCGCCGAGTTGCTGTTGCGTAAGGACGGCACCTTTTCTGCTGGTATCGCCTACGGATCGGCTGGCGGTGTCGCCAAGGGAAACTGGTATGTCGAGGAAAACACTCTCATGTTGGAGCAAGAGCCTGCTGCCCAACCAGCAAAGAAGCTTTCCTACAATCTTTCACGCGAGAGAACGCTGATCGAACTAAAGGAATATGCCGAAAAAGAAAAAAATGAGTTGGCTAAAGAGAGCTACGTTTTAGAGCTACGGTACGATCACCAACCTCCGCCGCCGCCCCTGAAGCCCGTGATGGTCAGTCTCGAGTTCAATACAGGCCCACCGGGTCAATTGCTCTTGAACTCGAATCAACAAACAGACCTCTGGTTTCCTTACGATTACCAGAGAACGCTGAAAAAAATTGGCTTTGGCACAGATCATAATCGTGGAACCTATCAATGGTTCGATGTCGCGGGGGATAGCCGAGCCTTCAACATTGGCTGGAAGAAACGAAAAAACCAGCCCTTAACGTTCGAACAACCAATCGAATTTGATCTGGCGACCACCAGCCGTTATTTGGCTCCAGTAGAGCGAGAACGAGTTGACCATAACTATTGGTTGACGTTTTATCACTTCGATCCGGTCTCACCACCCGCGATCCATCCAGTGGAAGTTCATTGGCAACTCGAAGACGGTTCGACGTTGAAGGAGGTTTGGACAGACTCGCAGCGAAACACGCTGACACTGCCGTTCTCCCCAAATAAAGCATTGGCAAAAATCGGCTTACATACACAAAATTCTCCTGATGAAATCGAGTGGTTCACCGTCATGCCGGGAACTCGATGGGCGACGCTGGACTGGCAAGCCTATCCTGACCCTGCCAACGGCGATCTTTCTGTGTTGTTCAAAGATCTGCAACTGGCGATCGAGCCAAACTGCCTGGCCGTAGACTTTGGCAACGGCAAAGCCTGCTTCCGCAAATAACCTGACATACATCCACAAAAAATGGGCACTCGACCGCAATCGACGTGCCCATTTCTTCTTACGGTGCTCCCCTTTACTCAGGGAGTTCGCCGCAATTAAGGATTAACGCTGTCTTTCAACGATTTGCCTGGCTTGAACGCAACGGTGTTGCTGGCCTTGATTTTCACCGGTTCACCGGTTTGCGGGTTTTTGCCGGTGCGGGCGCCGCGGTGGCGTTGCAGGAAGGTGCCGAAGCCTACCAGCGTCACGCTGTCCTTGCGGTGCAGAGCGCCGGTGATTTCTTCGAGGACGGCGTTGAGTACGCGGTTGGCCTGTTCTTTGGTCAGATCTGCTTTTTCAGCGATTGCAGCGGCGAGTTCTGGTTTACGCATTAGTGAAGCCCCTTTGACGGTTTTTTGTTGTTATGTCCGTGCTGTTCTCGTTGGAACAGCGCCCAAGGCGCCGCAGGCTCTACTCTGCGGCAGACGGGAGTGAGAATGGCACGCGGATACCGGCGGCGCCAGTCTCCCCGCGACCTTTGTGGGGGCAAAAGCGGGGTGATTCCGACAGAACGACCAGTATTTACGCCAGCAGGGGCGGAAGCTGTTTGTTCAGTGCGAGTTTTTCCATCACCGCCGCGCCAGTCAGCGCATAACCGAGCAACTGACCGTCGGCGCTGTGGCACAGGGCCTTGATGTCGACGCCCTGCCCTTCAACGGTCCAGACGCCTTCGCTGCCGCGTGGTGGCGGCGAAACCACCAGTGGGCACACCGGGGTTTTCACGGTGATCGGCATTGGGCCGTAGCTCACCGCCGTCGGGTTTCCGGCGAGGGTTTGTGCAAGCGCTCGCGCACAGCTCATGAGGGGCATGACGTACAAAAGATTCAGCCCGTCGACCTCGGCGCAATCGCCCAAGGCATAGATATTGGCGTGGGAAGTCTTCAGGTGCCGATCGACCACGACACCGCGATTGACCTGCACGCCGGCAGCCGCCGCCAGATCGATGCGTGGGCGCAGGCCGATCGCCGAGACCACCACGTCGCACGGGATGACCTGGCCGTCGGACAGGTGCGCTTCCAGACCGTCGGCGACTTTCTGCAGACGGGTCAGCACCGGGCCGAGGTGAAATTTAGCGCCCAGGCTTTCCAGCCCGGCCTGCACCGCTGCCGCCGCAGCAGGATGCAGCAACATCGGCATGACCTGCTCGCACGGTGCAACCAGTTGCACCTCGTAGCCGCCGAGGATCAGGTCGTTGGCGAATTCGCAGCCGATAAGGCCGGCACCGAGCAACAGCACCCGACGCTTGCCGGCCGCCGCTGCGCGGAAACGTGCGTAGTCTTCGAGATCATTGATCGGGAACACCAGATCCGCGCCATCGCCTTCAATCGGCACGCGCACGGTTTCCGCGCCCCAGGCGAGGATCAGGTCGCGGTAGTACACCGCTTCTTCGCCGATCCACAGGCGCTTGTGGCCGGCGTCGATGCCGCTGATGCGCGTGTGGGTGCGCACTTCGGCTTTCAATTGCTCGGCCATGGCGCCCGGTTCGGCCATGCTCAGGCCATCGGCGTCCTTGTTCTTGCCGAAACCGGTGGAGAGCATCGGCTTGGAGTAAGAGCGGCCGTCATCGGCGGTAATCAGCAGCAACGGGGTTTCGCTATCGAGTTTGCGAAACTCCCGGGCCAGGTTGTAGCCCGCAAGCCCGGTGCCGACGATTACGACAGGTGCGTTCATGCCTTACTCCTTGGTTTTTCTCAGTTGATTTCGATCATTTCGAAGTCCATCTTGCCGACGCCGCAGTCCGGGCACAGCCAGTCTTCCGGCACGTCCTGCCACAGGGTGCCCGGTGCGATGCCGTCATCCGGCCAGCCATCGGCTTCGTTGTAGATCAGGCCGCAGACCACACATTGCCACTTCTTCATTCAGGTACTTCCTCAGGGTTCAGGCTGTTTTGCCGGCACGGACGGTCGATGGGTGCTGCGCTGCCGTCCGGCTCAGCGCGTTTTGTACTGATCGAGCCGGGCAGATGCAAGCCTGTTCGGCGCAACGGCGACCCGGATCAATCAATATCGCCGCCCGCCATGGTAAGCTCGCCGCCTCATTTGCGGCCAATAATGACTCATTGTGCAACAGACTAATCCTTGCCCGGCCCCGCTCTGGCTGACTCAAAGCCAACTGTCCCCGCTCCCCGATTCGTCGACCCTCGACTGGCTGTTCGACGAAGGTTCGCTGACCCGCCGATTGACCCGTCTGTCCAACGATGGCTTCAGCGTCACGCCATTGTTCGAAGGCTGGGACACCTTGCGCGCGGACGAATGTGCAGCACTGGACCTGGCCGAAGGCAGCGAAGGCTGGGTGCGCGAGGTGTATTTGCGTGGCCATGGCGAGGCCTGGGTGTTTGCCCGCAGCGTGGCCTCGCGCGCAGCCCTGCAGGGTGACGGCTTGCACATGGACGAATTGGGCAGCCGCTCGTTGGGCGAATTGCTGTTTTGCGATCACGCCTTTCAGCGCCGCGCCATCGAAGTCTGCCACTACCCGGAACATTGGCTGCCGCCAGTCTCCCGCGCCCCTGAATTGTGGGGTCGGCGCTCGCGTTTCGATCGTGGCGCGCTGAGCGTGCTGGTTGCCGAAATCTTCCTGCCGAGCCTGTGGAGCGCCGTCCGCGCCCATCCGGAGAACTGCTGATGTATCAGAGCCTGCTCAAGTCCCTGAATCGCTTGAACCCGCGTGCCTGGGATTTCATTCAGTTGACGCGCATGGACAAGCCGATCGGCATTTATCTGCTGTTGTGGCCGACGCTGTGGGCCTTGTGGATAGCCGGCAAAGGCTCACCGTCGCTGGCCAACGTGGTGATTTTCGTCCTCGGCGTGGTGCTGACCCGCGCCGGTGGCTGCGTGATCAATGACTGGGCTGATCGCAAGGTCGACGGCCACGTCAAACGCACCGCGCAGCGACCACTGGCCAGCGGCAAGATCAGCTCGAAAGAAGCCCTGGTGTTCTTCGCGCTGCTGATGGGTGTGAGTTTCCTGCTGGTGTTGTGCACCAATGCGCCGACCATCTGGCTGTCGCTGGGTGGGCTGGCATTGGCCTTCACTTATCCGTTCATGAAGCGCTACACCTATTATCCGCAGGTGGTGCTGGGCGCGGCGTTTTCGTGGGGCATGCCGATGGCGTTCACTGCCGAGACGGGCGAGTTGCCGGCGGCGGCGTGGCTGCTGTGGATCGCCAATCTGCTGTGGACGGTGGGTTACGACACCTATTACGCGATGACGGACCGCGATGACGATTTGAAGATTGGCGTGAAGTCGACGGCGATTCTGTTCGGCGAGGCGGACCGGGTAATCATCCTGAGCTTGCAGGCGTTGTCGCTGGGCTGCCTGCTGCTGGCGGGGTCGAAATTTGAGCTGGGCGTCTGGTTCCATCTTGGCTTGCTGGTGGCTGCCGGGTGTTATGCGTGGGAGTTCTGGTACACCCGCAGCAAGGACCGGATGCGCTGCTTCCAGGCGTTTTTGCACAACCATTGGGCCGGGCTGGCGATTTTTGTCGGGATCGTGCTGGATTACGCGTTGCGATAAGAATTTAAACATGTGGGAGCGAGCTTGCTCGCGAAGGCGTCGTGTCAGTCAGCAAATTGGTTAACTGACACACCGCTTTCGCGAGCAGGCTCGCTCCCACAGGGAGATTGCGGTTATTTTTGTGATTCGTGAACGACGTGCCACACGTCTTTCATGCCATCGCCCTTCATTTCTCCAGGCTTCTCATCCTTCATGAAGGTGTACAGCGGCTTGCCATCGTAGGCGTACTGCATCATGCCGTCATCGCGCTTGATGACCGTCCATTTGCCTTCTGCCTTGGCACCCGCCGGCGCCATCATCGGTGGCCAGTTCTTGGCGCAATCACCATTGCACATCGACTTGCCGCCAGCGTCCTTGTCGAACGTATAAACGGTCATGCCTTTGTGATCAACCATCATGCCGTCCTTCATCATGGCCGGCTCGGCAGCCAGCGCAAATCCAGGCAGAGTCAGGGCAGCAGCCATCAACAGGGCTTTGAAAGAAGCAGTCATTTGAGTCATGGAAACCTTCTTTTGTGGTTGTCAGGATTCGGACTTAGAGCTTAGTTCAGGATCCGTACAATCGCCGCCGGACTAAAATACTGTCACACGACTGCAATAATTCCGTTATCTAATGCGGCGCAAGACAGTTAAATGACAAGAGGATTAAGGCATGGTTGGCAGGAGCATTCTGATCGTCGACGACGAAGCGCCCATTCGCGAAATGATCGCCGTTGCGTTGGAAATGGCCGGCTATGACTGCCTCGAGGCGGAGAACTCGCAGCAGGCGCACGCCATCATCGTCGACCGCAAACCGGACCTGATCCTGCTCGACTGGATGCTGCCCGGCACCTCCGGCATCGAGCTGGCCCGTCGTCTGAAACGTGATGAGCTGACCGGGGACATCCCGATTATCATGCTCACCGCCAAGGGCGAAGAGGACAACAAGATCCAGGGTCTGGAAGTCGGCGCCGACGACTACATCACCAAACCGTTTTCCCCCCGCGAACTGGTGGCACGCCTCAAGGCCGTGCTGCGCCGCGCCGGCCCGACCGATGGCGAAGCGCCGATCGAAGTCGGCGGCTTGTTGCTCGACCCGATCAGCCACCGCGTGACCATCGACGGCAAACCGGCCGAGATGGGCCCGACCGAATACCGTCTGCTGCAATTCTTCATGACCCACCAGGAACGCGCCTACACCCGTGGCCAGTTGCTGGATCAGGTCTGGGGTGGCAACGTCTATGTTGAAGAGCGCACCGTCGACGTGCACATCCGGCGTCTGCGCAAGGCCCTCGGCGACGCCTACGAAAATCTGGTACAAACCGTGCGCGGCACCGGCTACCGGTTCTCCACAAAAGCATAAAAACAGCTGCAAGCTTCTAGCTACAAGCGGCAAGAAACAGCGAGCCGCTCTGACTTGTAGCTTGCAGCTTGAAACTTGAAGCTGCGGCTAAGGACGCCCCCGTGAATCAAAACTGGCATGGCACCCTGATTCGCCACATGCTGTTGCTGGTCACCGTTTGCCTGGTGATCGGCCTGATCAGCGGCTACTACGGCTGGAGCCTCGCGGCGGGTCTGGGGATTTACCTGGCCTGGACGCTCAAGCAATTGCTGCGTCTGCACGAATGGCTGCGCCTGCATCAACCCGATGAAGCACCGCCCGACGGCTATGGCCTGTGGGGCGAAGTGTTCGACAGCATCTATCACCTGCAACGCCGCGACCAACGAGTGCGCGGGCGTCTGCAAGCGGTGATCGACCGGGTCCAGGAGTCCACCGCTGCACTGAAAGACGCGGTGATCATGCTCGACAGCGACGGCAATCTGGAATGGTGGAACCGCGCCGCCGAAACCCTGCTCGGCCTCAAGACCCCACAAGACAGCGGCCAACCGGTGACCAACCTGGTGCGGCATCCGCGCTTCAAGGAGTACTTCGAGCAGGAAAGCTACGCCGAACCGCTGGAAATCCCCTCGCCGACCAATGATCGCGTGCGCATTCAGCTGTACCTGACCCGCTACGGCAACAACGAACACTTGATGCTGGTGCGCGACGTCACGCGCATCCATCAGCTGGAACAGATGCGCAAAGACTTCATCGCCAACGTCTCCCACGAACTGCGCACGCCGTTGACGGTGATCTGCGGTTATCTGGAAACCCTGCTCGACAACGTCGAAGAAGTGAACCCGCGCTGGAGCCGTGCGTTGCAGCAGATGCAGCAACAGGGCGGGCGCATGCAAACGCTGCTCAACGACTTGCTGCTGCTGGCGAAACTGGAAGCCACTGATTACCCGTCGGACAACCAACCCGTACAGGTCGATACGCTGCTGCAATCGATCAAGAGCGATGCGCAGCAATTGTCCGGTTCGAAAAACCAGCGCATCACCCTCGAAGCCGACGCCAGCCTGCTGCTCAAGGGCAGCGAGGCAGAACTGCGCAGCGCGTTTTCCAATCTGGTATTCAACGCGGTGAAGTACACCCCGGCCGAGGGCAACATCCGCATTCGCTGGTGGGGCGACGATCAGGGCGCGCACTTGAGCGTGCAGGATTCCGGCATCGGCATCGACAGCAAACACCTGCCGCGCCTGACCGAACGCTTCTACCGCGTCGACTCCAGCCGCAACTCCAACACCGGCGGCACCGGCCTCGGCCTGGCCATCGTCAAACACGTGCTGCTGCGCCACCGCGCACGCATGGAGATCAGCAGCGTGCCCGGTCACGGCAGCACGTTCACCTGCCATTTCGCCCCGGCTCAAGTCGCTCAAGCGCGGGCGATCAGCGCCACCGAGTAAGACCGACCGGCACTCACCACTAGGCAATCGCCATGTCAGCCGCTACATTGGCTGACTTGTGCCTGCCTTTCAGGCGCGGCTTTTACCTCTCTTGAATCACACGGAACCCGCAAAACTCCATCATGGACCCTTCCCCTGGCTTGTCCCTCGCAACAATATTCGCCGATTTCGGCATGATCCTTTTTGCTCTGATCCTGGTTTTGCTCAACGGCTTCTTCGTTGCGGCAGAGTTCGCCATGGTCAAACTGCGCTCGACCCGCGTCGAGGCCATCGCTGATCAGAACGGCTGGCGCGGACACATTCTGCGCACCGTACACAGTCAGCTCGATGCGTACCTCTCGGCGTGCCAGCTCGGTATCACCCTTGCCTCCCTCGGCCTCGGTTGGGTCGGTGAGCCGGCCTTCGCGCACATTCTCGAACCGCTGCTGAGCGCGGTCGGCGTGCAGTCGCCGGAGATCGTCAAAGGCGTGTCGTTCTTCACCGCGTTCTTCATCATTTCGTACCTGCACATCGTCGTCGGCGAATTGGCCCCCAAGTCGTGGGCGATCCGTAAACCCGAGCTGCTGTCGCTGTGGACGGCGGTGCCGCTGTACCTGTTCTACTGGGCGATGTACCCGGCGATCTACCTGCTTAACGCCAGCGCCAACGCAATTTTGCGTATCGCCGGCCAAGGTGAACCCGGCCCGCACCACGAACACCATTACAGCCGCGAAGAACTGAAACTGATCCTGCACTCCAGCCGTGGCCAGGATCCGAGCGACCAAGGCATGCGCGTACTGGCCTCGGCGGTGGAAATGGGCGAACTGGAAGTGGTCGACTGGGCCAACTCCCGCGAAGACCTGATCACCCTGGAATTCAACGCGCCGCTGAAAGAAATCCTGGCGATGTTCCGTCGCCACAAGTTCAGCCGTTACCCGGTGTACGACAGCGAGCGCCAGGAGTTCGTCGGCCTGCTGCACATCAAGGATCTGCTGCTGGAACTGGCGGCGCTGGATCACATCCCCGAGTCGTTCAACCTGGCCGAGCTGACCCGTCCGCTGGAGCGCGTGTCGCGGCACATGCCGCTGTCGCAGTTGCTGGAACAGTTCCGCAAGGGCGGCTCGCACTTCGCCGTGGTCGAGGAGGCTGACGGCAACATCATTGGCTACCTGACCATGGAAGACGTGCTGGAAGTGCTGGTCGGTGATATCCAGGACGAACACCGCAAGGCTGAGCGCGGGATCCTCGCCTATCAGCCGGGCAAGCTGCTGGTACGCGGCGATACGCCGTTGTTCAAGGTTGAACGTCTGCTGGGTATCGACCTTGACCACATCGAAGCGGAAACCCTTGCCGGGCTGGTCTACGAGACCCTGAAACGGGTGCCGGAAGAGGAAGAAGTGCTGGAAGTCGAAGGCCTGCGAATCATCATCAAGAAGATGAAAGGGCCGAAGATTGTATTGGCGAAGGTGTTAATGCTGGATTGATGGGTGTTCTGGGGGCGGTTTCTGTGGTGAAGGGATTTATCCCCGATGGGCTGCGAAGCAGCCCTGAATCTGCATTCGTATAGCATCTGACACAACGCATTCAGTGTTTTTGGGACGGCTGCGCCCTCCATCGGGGATAAATCCCCTCGCCACAAAAGCCATCCACATCTGATCCCTCGTGTGTTTATTGCTTGCCCAACGCAAAGTTGGGCAACGCCCCCAGCGGCTGGTTGAACTGATACGGAATCGACACCAGCCCCGCCCCGCTGTTGCGCTGTATCACAAAGTGCAGGTGCGGGCCGCTGCTGTTGCCGGTGTTGCCCGACAGCGCCAACGGACTGCCCACCGTCACCCTTTGCCCTTCGCGCACGCTCACCGAGCCCTGCTTGAGATGCAGGTACACGCCCATCGTGCCGTCATCGTGCAGTACCCGAACGAAATTGCCCGACGCATCGTTGCCACGCCCGCTCTGTGAATTCTCGGTTTTCACCACTACCCCTGCCCGTGCCGCAATGATCGGCGTGCCGACCGGCATGGCGATGTCCATGGCGTATTTGTTTTTCGGCCCGTAGTGGCTGTATTGGCCGTTGGCGCCCTGGCTCAGACGGAACGGTCCACCGCGCCAGGGCAGCGGATAGCGATAGCCCTGTGCGGTTCCGGCAGGGTCGCCGAGGGAATAGTGAAATTGCGGCGTGTACACCAGCGGCTGCTTACCGGAAACCGCTGTCAGCAACGCCAGGCGCGTATTACTGCGCGCCGGCAGCACCCGGCGGATGGTTTGCGCCGGTGCACCACGCACGTTGCTCATTCCAGTAAACGCCAGCGCCACCTCGACCGGCGCGTACAGGTCGTTGCGCACAAACACCACGTCGGCGCCCTTCTGCTTCTTGATGTCGAGGTACACCTGTCGCTCCAGGCGCTCGACCATGCGGTCCTGAAACACGAACACCTGGGAGCCTTTGCTCGGACGGTCGCTGTACGAGACCACGCCGTTGGCATCGGTGGATTTGTAAATGGTCATGGCCACAGCCGAGGTGGAGGCCATGAAAAGACCACAGAAAAACAGCAGGCGCGCGAGCATGGGCAAGAGTCTGTCGAAGTAAGGCCTGGGAATGAGCCTAGCAGGTGAAGCAGACCAGGCTAGTCGACAGATGTTTCAAATGATCGTCCCCACGCTCTGCGTGGGGATGCAGCCCGGGACGCTCTGCGTCCCATGCGAGAGGACGCGGAGCGTCCGGTTGAGGCATTCCCACGCAGAGCGTGGGAACGATCAGCGTAAAACTGTGTTACGCGCCCGGAACGAAGTGCTTTTGCGCCGTGCCGCGGGCGATCAGGCGGGAGATGTAATCGAGTTTCTGCGCGTCCTGATCGACGAAGCGGAACGTCAGTTGCAGCCAGTCGCTGTCGGCTTTCTGCTCGTGGGCGACGATGGCGTGCAGGTAGCCATTGAGGCGGGCGATTTCGGCGTTGTCACCCTGCTCCAGATCGAGCACAGCGCTGTCGAGGATCTGCGGCAGGGTGTCGGTGCGTTTCACCACCAACAGCGCTTCCTTGATGCTCAGGGCCTTGATCACGCACTGCTGGTTGCCGCTTGGCAGGCGCAACTGGCCCTGACCACGTCCACCGGCCGGCGCTTTCGATGCGGCAGGTGCCTGCACGGGTGGGCTGTTGAGCAGACCACGGGACGGCGCAGCGGCGGGTGCCGGAGCAGCAGCGGCAGGCTTGGCGAACGGATTGACCACAGCGGCCGCCGGAGCGCCACCGACCACGGCAGGCTTGCCGCCCGTCAACGCACTGAGCGAATCATTGCCGAACGCCGAGTTCATCTTGGTCGGTGCGCTGTTCATCAGGGTGTCGAGCTTGCCGACCTTGTTCAGCGCCTGCTTGACCTTGGTCAGCAGTTGCTCGTTGGTGAACGGCTTGCTGACGTAGCCGGACACGCCGGCCTGAATCGCCTGCACGACGTTTTCCTTGTCGCCACGGCTGGTGACCATGACAAACGGCATGGTCTTGAGATTGTCTTGCTCGCGGCACCAGGTCAGCAGTTCGAGGCCAGACATTTCCGGCATTTCCCAGTCGCACAGGACCAGGTCGAAGGCTTCTCTGGCCAGCATCGCTTGAGCTTTTTTACCGTTGACGGCGTCCTCGGTGCGGATCCCGGGGAAGTAGTTACGCAGGCACTTTTTTACCAGGTCACGAATGAACGAAGCGTCGTCCACGACCAACACACTGATCTTGCTCATCCAACACCCCTATAAAAATCCCGGCAAGCATACCGCTTTTACTGATGGCACATTGCCAACAATCTTCAGTCACGCCGGGACTTTTCGTTCGCGGGTGCTGCTTTTGAATTCGATGCTCTTACTCAAGTGCCCTAAACAAAAACGCCCGGCCAAAGGGCCGGGCGCTTTTCTCAGGCAATCTTACTTATCGTCAGCATCGCCCGGAACATTAGCGGTTTCGCCGCTTGTGCCTTCAACTTCTTCTTTCATGCGCTTGAGACCCATGTGGCGCACGTCGGTGCCGCGCACCAGGTAGATGACCAATTCGGAGATGTTGCGCGCGTGATCGCCGATCCGCTCCAGCGAACGCAGCACCCAGATGATGCTCAAGACCCGCGAGATAGAGCGCGGGTCCTCCATCATGTAGGTCGCCAGCTCACGCAGGGCAGTCTTGTATTCGCGGTCGATGATCTTGTCGTACTGCGCCACCGACAACGCCAGATCGGCGTCAAAACGGGCAAACGCGTCCAGCGCATCACGGACCATGTTGCGCACCTGGTCGCCGATGTGGCGAACCTCGACGTAACCGCGTGGCGCTTCACCTTCTTCGCACAGCTGAATCGCACGACGGGCGATCTTGGTCGCTTCGTCACCGATGCGCTCGAGGTCGATCACCGACTTGGAGATGCTGATGATCAGACGCAGGTCAGACGCCGCCGGCTGACGACGGGCCAGAATGCGCAGGCACTCTTCGTCGATGTTGCGTTCCATCTGGTTGATCTGGTCATCGATCTCGCGCACCTGCTGAGCCAGACCGGAATCGGCCTCGATCAGCGCGGTCACCGCGTCATTGACCTGCTTCTCGACCAGCCCGCCCATGGCCAGGAGGTGGCTGCGCACTTCCTCAAGCTCGGCGTTGAACTGCGCGGAGATGTGGTGGGTAAGGCCTTCTTTACTAATCATGTTGGCGTCCTTGGAGCGTCCGGTAAGGTGCGGTGGGCCGCAGCGTCAATACTGTGAGTAACCCGCAACTGTCAGCCATAACGACCGGTGATGTAGTCTTCGGTCTGCTTCTTCGCCGGATTGGTGAACAGGGTATCGGTGTCGCCGAATTCCACCAGTTTGCCCATGTACATGAACGCCGTGTAGTCGGAAACCCGCGCGGCCTGTTGCATGTTGTGGGTCACGATGACGATGGTGAACTTGGATTTCAGCTCGTAGATCAGCTCTTCGACTTTCAGCGTCGAGATCGGGTCGAGAGCCGAGCATGGTTCGTCGAGCAGCAGCACTTCCGGCTCCACCGCGATGGTACGTGCGATCACCAGACGCTGCTGCTGACCACCGGACAGGCCGAGTGCCGAGTCGTGCAGACGGTCTTTGACTTCGTCCCACAGCGCCGCGCCTTTGAGTGCCCACTCAACGGCTTCGTCGAGGATGCGTTTCTTGTTGATGCCTTGGATACGCAGGCCGTACACCACGTTTTCGTAGATGGTTTTCGGGAACGGGTTGGGCTTCTGGAACACCATGCCGACGCGACGGCGCAACTCGGCGACGTCTTCGCCCTTGCGGTAGATGTTGTTGCCGTAGAGGTTGATCGCGCCTTCAACACGGCAGCCGTCAACCAGATCGTTCATGCGGTTGAAGGTGCGCAGCAAGGTCGACTTACCGCAGCCGGACGGGCCGATGAACGCGGTCACGCGCTGTTTCGGAATGTTCATGCTGACGTCGAACAGCGCTTGTTTCTCGCCGTAGTAAAGACTCAGGCCGGGTACTTCGATGGCCACGGTTTCCTGCGCCAGGTTCAGGCTTTGCTTGTCGCGGCCCAGGGCAGACATGTTGATGCCGTGGGTATGTGTTTCGTGCTGCATGGGAGGCTCCCTGTGCTAACAAATTCGGTTCGTTGAACCACTGGCCAAACCAGCGGGTAACGCAAATTCAGTTTTTGTCGCGATCCCTGTGGGAGCTGGCTTGCCAGCGATGGCATCACCGCGGTGTAACTGAAACACCGCGTCGCCTGCA
This sequence comes from Pseudomonas sp. FW305-7, assembly GCF_058786735.1. Classification (NCBI taxonomy): domain Bacteria; kingdom Pseudomonadati; phylum Pseudomonadota; class Gammaproteobacteria; order Pseudomonadales; family Pseudomonadaceae; genus Pseudomonas; species Pseudomonas sp. FW305-7. The sequence continues at coordinate 220,860 of NZ_JBYSZA010000002.1, read as the reverse complement.
TCGCTGGCAAGCCAGCTCCCACAGGATTGGTTTTAACTGTCTAGAGCTTTGTATTTTTCGCGCAGGTGGTTACGGATATACACCGCCGAAAGGTTTAGCGTGGCGATCACCAGCACCAGCAACAGCGCCGTGGCGTACACCAGCGGACGGGCCGCTTCGACGTTCGGGCTCTGGAAGCCAACGTCATAAATGTGGAAACCCAGGTGCATGATTTTCTGATCCAGGTGCAGGTACGGGTAGTTGCCATCCACCGGCAGCGACGGCGCCAGTTTCACCACACCCACCAGCATCAGCGGCGCCACTTCACCGGCGGCACGGGCCACCGCGAGGATCATGCCGGTCATCATCGCCGGGCTGGCCATCGGGATCACGATCTTCCACAAGGTTTCAGCCTTGGTCGCGCCGAGGGCCAACGAACCTTCACGCACGGTGCGCGGGATACGTGCCAGACCTTCTTCGGTCGCGACAATCACCACCGGCACTGCCAGCAGTGCCAACGTCAGCGACGCCCAAAGCAGACCCGGCGTACCGAAGGTCGGTGCCGGCAGCGCTTCGGGGAAGAACAAACGGTCGACCGAACCACCCAACACGTAAACGAAGAAGCCCAGACCAAACACGCCGTAAACGATCGCCGGAACGCCCGCCAAGTTGTTCACCGCGATGCGGATGATCCGCGTCAGGGTGTTCTGCTTGGCGTATTCACGCAGGTACACCGCCGCCAGCACGCCGAACGGCGTCACGATCATCGCCATGATCAGGGTCATCATCACGGTGCCGAAGATCGCCGGGAAGATCCCGCCTTCGGTGTTCGCTTCACGCGGGTCGTCCGAAAGGAACTCCCAGATCTTGCTGAAGTAGAAACCGACCTTGGTGAACGTGCTCATCGCGTTCGGCTGGTAGGCGTGAACCACTTTGCCCAGACCGATTTCGATCTCTTTGCCGTTGGCATCGCGAGCGGTCAAGGCATCACGGTTGAACTGCGCATGCAGATCGGCCAGCCGCGCTTCGATGTCCTGATAACGTGCGTTCAGCTCGGCGCGCTCGGACTCCATGTCCGCTTGCGCGGTGGCGTCGAGTTTGCCTTCCAGCTCCAGTTTGCGGCCGTGCAGACGGATGCGCTCCAGACCTGCGTTGATCGCGCCGATGTCAGTCTTTTCCAGCGACTTGAGCTGTGCAGCGAGGCCGTTCACACGGTTGATCCGCGCCTGCAGCTCAGGCCATGCAGCCTCGCCCTCGGCGATGACTTTGCCGTCCTGTTTGACGTTGACCAGATAGCCGTAGAAGTTGCCCCACTCGCGACGTTCGATCGCCATCAACTCTGGCGGCGTGGTCTGGTTGGTCAGCCACTCGCCGACGATCCAGGTGAAGTCGTTGCCGTTCAAGTCACGGTTGCCGACCTTGATCAGCTCGCGGGTCATGAATTCCGGGCCCTGATCCGGCACTGGCAAACCAGCGCTCTTCAGTCGGGCACGCGGGACTTCTTCCTTCTGTACCACTTCACCGACGACCAGGTGCTGGGCCTGGCCCGGCACGTCGTAACTGGCGTGGATCAGATCCGCCGGCCAGAAGTGACCGAGACCGCGCACGGCAATCACGGCCAGCAGGCCAATGGTCATGATGACCGCGATGGACACCGCGCCACCGCTGATCCAGACGCCCGGGGCGCCGCTCTTGAACCATCCTTTCAGGGAGTTCTGTTTCACAGACTTCTACCTTTGCTTAAAGCGACGAGTATTTCTTGCGCAGACGCTGACGAATCAGTTCTGCCAGGGTGTTCATGACGAAGGTGAACAGCAGCAGCACCAGCGCCGAGAGGAACAGCACGCGGTAGTGGCTACCGCCGACTTCCGACTCGGGCATTTCCACCGCGACGTTGGCGGCCAGGGTGCGCAGACCTTCGAACAGATTCATTTCCATGACCGGGGTGTTACCGGTGGCCATCAACACGATCATGGTTTCGCCGACCGCACGGCCCATGCCGATCATTAATGCAGAGAAGATGCCCGGGCTGGCGGTGAGAATCACCACGCGAGTCATGGTCTGCCATGGCGTAGCACCGAGAGCCAGCGAGCCGAGGGTCAGGCCACGCGGCACGCTGAACACGGCGTCTTCAGCAATGGAGTAGATGTTCGGGATCACCGCAAAACCCATGGCCAGACCGACTACCAGAGCGTTGCGCTGGTCGTAGGTGATGCCCAGGTCGTGGGAGATCCACATGCGCATATCACCGCCGAAGAACCAGTTCTCCATGAACGGACTCATGTACAGCGACAGCCAGCCCACAAACAGGATCACCGGGATCAGCAGCGCACTTTCCCAACCGTCCGGGACTTTCAGGCGGATCGACTCAGGCAGGCGACTGAAGGTGAAACCGGCGACCAGAATACCGATCGGCAGCAGCATCAGCAGGCTGAAGATGCCCGGCAAATGCCCTTCGACATAAGGTGCGAGGAACAGGCCAGCGAAGAAACCGAGGATCACCGTCGGCATCGCTTCCATCAGTTCGATGACCGGTTTGACCTTGCGGCGCATGCCCGGGGCCATGAAGTAGGCGGTGTAGATTGCAGCGGCGACGGCCAGCGGCGCGGCCAGCAGCATCGCGTAGAACGCGGCTTTCAGGGTGCCGAAGGTCAGTGGCGAGAGGCTCAGTTTCGGTTCGAAATCGGTGTTGGCGGCGGTCGATTGCCAGACGTATTTAGGCTCGTCGTAGTTTTCGTACCAGACCTTGCTCCACAACGCGCTCCACGAAACTTCCGGGTGCGGGTTGTCGAGCAGCAGCGGTTGCAGCTTGCCGCCGGCTTCGACGATTACGCGGTTGGCGCGTGGCGACAGACCGAACAGGCCTTGGCCTTCCACTACCTGATCAACCAGCAAAGTGCGGTGCGCGGTGCTGTGGAACACGCCGAGCTTGCCGCTGGCATCGAGGGCGAGGAAGCCTTTGCGGCGTTCTTCAGCAGTGATTTCAACGATTGGCGTAGTGCCCATCTGGAAGGTGCGGATCTGCTTCAGACGCAACTCGCCATCGGTATCGCGGGCCATGAACCACTGGGCCAGACCACCCTTGGAGTCACCGACGATCAGCGAGATACCACCGACCAGTTGCGTGGTCGCGGTGACTTCGGCGTCAGCGTTTTCCAGCAGTTTGTAGCGACCGTTGAGGCTCTTGTCGCGCAGGCTGAACACGTCGGCCTGGGCACGCCCGTTGACCACGTACAGCCATTGCTGACGCGGGTCGACGAAGATGTTTTTTACCGGTTCAGTCATCTGCGGCAGATCGATGCGCTTCTGCTCGTCGGTGACTTCGCCGGTCATCATGTTTTCTTCGCTGGTCAGCGACAGAACGTTGAGTTGCGAACCGGTCGAACCCACCAGCATCAGCGTTGTGTCGGTCGCGTTGAGGCTGACGTGCTCAAGCGCACCGCCGGCTTCGTTCAGCGCGATCGGCGTCTCGCCGTACGGGTATTCGATGGCCGGGGTGATGGTTTTCTTGCCGTCGGGGTAGCTGACTTTATAGGTGTGACGGAACACCAGCGCCTGGCCGTTGGACAGACCGACAGCTACCAGCGGATGACCTGGCTGGTCTTCGCCGATGGAGGTTACGGTAGTGCCGGCCGGAACCGGCAGATCGACGCGCTTCAATTCAGCGCCACTGTCGATGTCGAAGAACAGCGCCTGACCCTTGTCGGAAACGCGCATCGCCACCTGATTCTGCTCTTCGAGCGAAATCATCAGCGGCTTGCCAGCGTCCTGCATCCACGCGGGAGTAATGGCATCTTTCGCAGTCAGGTCGGCACCTTTGAACAGCGGCGCAACCACGTAGGCGAGGAAGAAGAAGATCAGGGTGATGGCTGCCAGCACCGCGAGACCGCCAACGAGGACGTACCAGCGGGTGAAGCGATCCTTGAGCGCGCGAATGCGGCGCTTGCGTTGCAGCTCAGGCGTATTGAAATCAATGCGCTTGGGAGGATTAGTAGTCATGTGGGAATTGGCCAGATCATTCATGCGCTCACCCTAGCGATCCTGTATGACAGAAAGATGACAGTGCAGTGACGCAGCAAATCCACCGCCAGCAGGACTGGCAGAGGATCGAAAATTTGAGGTGTGGAAAAGGCCGGCCTGCAAGCAGATCCGGCCTTTTTCCTTGAGTCAGGCGGGGCTCACCCCGGACTCAATTTGTTACTTCTTTGCGACTTCAGCGCCGCCTTCTTGCAGACCCAGGTCAGCCAGTGCTTTTGCAGCAACCTTGGCTGGCAGTGGGATGTAGCCGTCTTTCACTACAACTTCCTGGCCCTGTTTGGACAGAACCAGTTTCACGAACTCAGCTTCCAGCGGGGCCAGAGGCTTGTTCGGGGCCTTGTTCACATACACGTAGAGGAAACGCGACAGTGGGTACTTGCCGTTCAGGGCGTTCTCTTCGGTGTCTTCGATGAAGTCAGTGCTGCCTTTCTTCGACAGGGCAACAGTCTTCACGCTGGCGGTCTTGTAGCCGATGCCCGAGTAACCGATACCGTTCAGCGAGGAGCTGATCGACTGCACGACCGAAGCCGAGCCTGGTTGTTCGTTGACGTTTGGCTTGTAGTCGCCTTTGCACAGGGCTTCTTCTTTGAAGTAGCCGTAGGTGCCGGATACCGAGTTACGACCGAACAGTTGCACTGGCTTGTTGGCCAGATCGCCGGTCACGCCCAGGTCTCCCCAGGTTTTCACGTCGGCTTTGGCGCCGCACAGACGAGTGGACGAGAAGATCGCATCAACCTGTTCCATGGTCAGGTGCTGGATCGGGTTGTCTTTGTGTACGAACACCGCCAGGGCGTCCACGGCAACCGGGATAGCGGTTGGCTTGTAGCCGTATTTCTGTTCGAAGGCCGCCAGTTCGGTGTCCTTCATCTTGCGGCTCATCGGGCCCAGGTTGGAGGTGCCTTCAGTCAGCGCAGGTGGCGCAGTGGCGGAGCCAGCGGCCTGAATCTGGATGTTTACGTTCGGGTATTCTTTTTTGTAGTTCTCAGCCCAGAGGGTCATGAGGTTGGCCAGAGTATCGGAGCCGACGCTGGACAGGTTGCCCGACACACCAGTGGTCTTGGTGTAGCTCGGGATAGCAGGGTCAACAGCGGCGAACGCGTTGGCAGTCGCAACGCCAGCAGCGACAAAAGTCATTGCCGCCATCAAACGCTTCAGTTTCATGCCTTACTCCTAGCAGATAGGGTGTGTTAAGTCGGGGCCAAGTATCAGCAGGCCGTGTGAACACTCTATGGCTGAAATATGACAATTGGATGAAAGGCCAGCATGTCGCGACAGATCGTTCCCACGCTCTGCGTGGGAACGCCGCCATGGACGCTCTGCGTCCGCATTGAGAGGTGACGCGGAGCGTCATGGGATGCATTCCCACGCGGAGCGTGGGAATGATCAGACAGCTACAAATAGCTCGGAATCAGCGACCCTTCTTCCAGAGCCACGCCCCCACCAGAATCCCCACCGTGCACAACACCGCCACATAGTAGGCCGGGCCCATTGCGCTTTCTTTCAGCAGCAGGCTGACCACCATTGGCGTCAGGCCGCCGAAGATCGCGTAGGCAACGTTATAAGAGAAGGACAAACCGCTGAAGCGCACCACCGGCGGGAACGCTTTAACCATCACATACGGCACCGCACCGATGGTGCCGACCAGGAAACCGGTCAACGCGTACAGCGGGAACAGCCAGGTCGGGTGAGCGGCGAGGCTGTGATAGAAGGTCCAGGAGCTGATCAGCAAGCCAAGGCAACCGAATACGAACACGCGTCCGGCGCCAAAGCGATCCGCCAACGCACCGGAGATGATGCAGCCGATGCTCAAAAAGACGATCGCCAGACTGTTCGATTGCAACGACTCTGTCGGCGTGAAGTGGTAGACCGTTTGCAGCACGGTCGGGGTCATCAATATGACTACGACGATGCCAGCGGACAGCAACCAGGTCAGCAGCATCGAGATCGCAATCGCACCGCGATGGTCGCGCAGCACTGCGCGCAACGGCACTTCTTCAGCCAGCGCCTTGCGTTGTTGCAGTTCGGCGAACACCGGGGTTTCGTGCAGCCAGCGGCGCAGGTAGACCGAGAACAGGCCAAATACACCACCGAGCAGGAACGGGATCCGCCAGGCGTAATCGGAAACCTCGGCAGGCGTATAGATGCTGTTGATCGCGGTGGCGACCAGCGAGCCGAGCAGAATACCGGCGGTCAGGCCGCTGGTAAGGGTGCCGCAGGCATAACCCATATGTTTCTGCGGCACGTGTTCGGAAACGAAGACCCACGCCCCCGGCACTTCACCGCCAATCGCCGCGCCCTGAATCACGCGCATCAACAGCAGAAGAATCGGCGCCCACAGGCCGATCTGCGCATACGTTGGCAGCAGCCCCATGATCAAGGTCGGCACGGCCATCATGAAAATGCTCAGGGTGAACATCTTCTTGCGCCCCAGCAGATCGCCGAAGTGCGCCATGACGATGCCGCCCAGCGGCCGTGCGAGATAGCCGGCGGCGAAGATGCCGAAGGTCTGCATCAGACGCAGCCATTCGGGCATGTCGGCCGGAAAGAACAGCTTGCCGACCACGGTGGCGAAGAACACGAAGATGATGAAATCGTAGAATTCCAGCGCACCGCCGAGGGCGGACAGCGACAGAGTCTTGTAGTCGTTGCGGGTCAATGGTCGTGCGGGTTGCTCGGGCTGCGCGAGGCTCGAAGGCGCTGTGGTCATGGCAAGGGCTTCTCTTATAGTCGGATCTACCGCCACAACAACGCTGGCTGTGACTTGGGCAGGTTCGGCACCATAGCAAATTGTTCGAAAAAGCACATAGAGGCGCGTATTTGACGGTCGAAATGAGAACCGGATGGTCGTCGTGGAGTCTACCGACCGATATACTCGCAACCTTGCTCCGGTTTGTAGGGGGTTGCTGTGCGAAAACGTCGTTGGCCCGGCCTTTGCTCGGGATTAGCCGGTTTCGCAGAGTTTCTCCTTAGGCGCCTGATGGAAAACGTGACGAACGTAGAATGTTCGGTGCTGAATCGTTTTTCCCGAAGACGGCTACCACCAGCAATACCAACGAAGAGTCACGGGTCAGAGGCACCCCCGGCATGATAGAGCTCGAACAAGAAGATCCGATCCCGCAAGGCGACCTGGCCTTGCAAATCACTGCACTTCCACGTGAAACCAACGGCTTTGGCGATATTTTCGGCGGCTGGCTGGTAGCGCAGATGGATTTGGCCGGCACCGCAATGGCCAGCCGCGTGGCCGGTGGCCGCGTCGCCACGGTTGCCATTGATCGCATGGCGTTCCTCGTGCCTGTGGCAGTCGGCGCGCAATTGTCCTTTTACACCCAGACCCTGGAAATCGGCCGCAGCTCGATCCAGATGATGGTCGAAGTGTGGAGCGACGATCCGCTGTCCAGCGAGTGGCGTAAAGTTACCGAGGCGGTATTTGTCTTCGTCGCCATCGACGGCAGCGGCCGCACTCGCTCGGTGCCGCCACGCGCACGTTAAACATCGCGGCCGATTTGCGGTCGATAGTCGTCCCAAGTGTCTGATCGAGAGCTGTCCCATGAACACGCCCAACGTTGAAGCCGTGAAACTGGATGAACTGAACTGCTGGCGCATTCGCCACGGTCAGGCCGAAGTGCTGGTGGCCCAGCAAGGCGCGCACATCCTCAGTTATCAGATCGACGGCCAGCCGCCGATTATCTGGCTCAATGACAAGGCGGTGTTCAAGGCGGGCAAAAGCATCCGCGCCGGCGTGCCGGTGTGCTGGCCGTGGTTTGGCGTCTTCGAGCGTAATCCGCAGAGCGTGAAAGCGATGCGCGTCAGCGAAGAACCGGCGCAGGCTCACGGTTTTGTCCGGGCGATGGATTGGGAGCTGGGCGGCATCGAAGCCGAAGACCATGGCGTCAAGGTTGAATTCAAGCTGCCTTATCCGGAGGGCGGCTTCCCGGGCTGGCCGCATCAGGTCGATCTGACGCTGACCCTGCACCTGAATGACCAGTTGCACATCAGCCTGACCAGCCATAACCGTGGCGCCGAAGACGTCAGCATCAGTCAGGCGCTGCACACGTATTTCGCCGTCAGCGATGTACGCAATGTGCAGGTCGAAGGCGTGGATGGTCTGGATTACATCGAGACCCTGGACAACTGGAACACCCACGCGCAGACAGGCGACCTGCAGTTTGCCGGCGAAACCGACCGTATCTACCTGAATGCTCCGCCGCGACTGAGCATTGTCGATCCGGCCTGGGAGCGGCGTATCGTGCTGACGGCCACCGGCTCGCGCACGGCGGTGATCTGGAATCCGTGGATCGATCGCGCGGCAGCATTCAGCGACATGGATAACGAAGGCTGGCAGCGCATGCTGTGCATCGAGACGGCGAACGTGATGGATGATGTGGTGAATCTGGCATCGGGTGCGAGCCATACGATGGGTGTCAGCATCGGCAGCAAACCGCTCTGACCAACCCCGCAGTACCAATGTTGGAGTGAGCCTTTGTGGTGAGGGGGTTTATCCCCGATGGCCTGCGGAGCAGGCCCCTGTTCTTGATTCAAAAGCGGGGTCGCTTCGCAACCCATCGGGGATAAATCCCCTCGCCACAGGGGCTGGCACACAGTTGTTTCGTGGTGACTGTTAAAGATCCGACTCTTGCACCACCCGCACCTTGTCGGCCTCCAGCGCATACGCCGCATCAGCCAGATCATTGCTGACCTTCTCGACTTTCAGCGTGCCAGTCACCCACAGCGGCGTGTAGATATCGTCCAGTTTCAAACCCTTCGGATAACGCACCAGCACCAGTTGATTCGGTGGCGGTGGCGGCACGTGGATGCAGGCGCCCGGGTACGGCACGAGGAAGAACAGCGTGCTGCGGCCCTTGGCATCGGACTCCAGCGGCACCGGGTAACCACCGATGCGAATATGCTTGTCATTCATCGACGCCACCGTTTTGGTCGAATACATCACCGCCGGCAGACCTTTGGCCTGCTTCATCCCGCCCTTCTCGGTGAAGGTGCCGGTGGCTTCCGGGGAGTTGTGGTCGATTTCAGGCATGGCCTCGAGGGCCTTTTGGTCCGACTTGGGCATCAGTTCCAGCCAGTCGGTTTCCGGCAGTTCGCCGGCGTGGGCCAAACCGCTGCCCAGGAAAAGGAGAGTCAACAGAAGACGGCGCATGAAGGTGCTCGGAAAAGAAAGGAGAGAACGTTAAATCGCCGAGCATTCTAGCCCTCCCGGCCACTTTGGCCGAGAGGGCTTTGTCGCTTTGGATCAGTTCTTTTTGATCAGGCCGTAGATCACCAGCAACACGATCGCGCCGACCAGTGCGCCGATGAAGCCTGCACCCTCGCCCGCGTGATAGATGCCCAGAGCCTGGCCGCCGTAGGTGGCCGCCAGCGAACCGCCGATACCGAGCAGGATGGTCATGATCCAGCCCATGCTGTCATCGCCCGGTTTCAGGAACCGAGCCAGCAGGCCGACGATCAAGCCGATAAAGATGGTTCCGATAATTCCCATGGCATTTCCCTCTGATTTGGTAGATATGCGAAAGACTAGCCAGTGTTTCGCATCCTGCCATGAGAGAACGGCGGCCCCTGAATGGTTCCGCCGCTGCCACATGAAACTGTTTTACTCGGCGATCAGCGCTTCGACCTTGACGATCTGCGCCTGAAGGGTGGCCATGTCGGCGCAGCGCAGGTTGGCGTGACCGACCTTGCGCCCGGCCTTGAAGGCCTTGCCGTAGTGATGCAAATGGCAGTCTTCGATGGCGATGACTTTCTCCACCGGCGGAACCACGCCGATGAAGTTGAGCATCGCGCTCTCGCCGACCTTGGCCGTCGAACCCAGCGGCAGGCCGGCAACGGCGCGCAGATGGTTTTCGAACTGGCTGCACTCGGCGCCTTCGGTGGTCCAGTGCCCGGAGTTGTGCACGCGCGGGGCGATTTCGTTGGCTTTTAAGCCACCGTCGACTTCAAAGAACTCGAACGCCATCACGCCGACGTAATCCAGCTGCTTGAGCACACGGCTGGAATAGTCTTCGGCCAATGCCTGCAACGGGTGATCGGTACTGGCGACCGACAGCTTGAGGATGCCGCTCTCGTGGGTGTTGTGCACCAGCGGATAGAACTTCGTTTCACCATCACGGGCACGCACGGCGATCAGCGAGACTTCACCGGTGAACGGCACGAAGCCTTCCAGCAGGCAGGCAACGCTGCCCAGCTCGGCGAAGGTACCGACCACATCTTCTGGCTTGCGCAGGACTTTCTGGCCCTTGCCGTCGTAACCCAAAGTGCGGGTTTTCAGCACGGCCGGCAGGCCGATCGAAGCGACGGCCGCATCCAGATCGGCTTGCGACTGAATGTCGGCGAAGGCCGGAGTCGGGATGCCCAGATCCTTGAACATGCTCTTCTCGAACCAGCGGTCGCGAGCAATGCGCAGAGCTTCGGCGCTCGGATAAACCGGGACGAATTGCGAGAGGAACGCGACAGTTTCAGCCGGGACGCTTTCGAACTCGAAGGTCACCAGATCGACTTCATCGGCCAATTGGCGCAGATGATCCTGATCGCCGTAGTCGGCCCGCAGGTGTTCGCCCAATGCGGCCGCACAGGCGTCCGGCGCAGGGTCGAGAAAAGCGAAGTTCATGCCCAGCGGAGTGCCCGCCAGGGCCAACATACGGCCCAACTGGCCGCCACCGATTACACCGATCTTCATCTCAACAACCTCAGGCAATACGTGGGTCTGGATTGTCCAGGACGCTGTCTGTCTGCTCGGCACGGAAGGTTTTCAGTACCGCGTGGAACTGTGGATGCTTGGCGCCGAGGATGCTCGCCGAGAGCAGCGCGGCGTTGATTGCGCCGGCCTTGCCGATGGCCAGGGTAGCGACCGGAATGCCCGCTGGCATCTGCACGATCGACAGCAGCGAATCGACGCCCGACAGCATCGACGACTGCACCGGAACGCCCAGCACCGGCAGGTGGGTTTTAGCCGCACACATGCCTGGCAAGTGGGCCGCGCCACCGGCACCGGCGATAATCACCTCGATGCCGCGGCCTTCAGCCTCTTCGGCGTACTGGAACAGCAGATCCGGGGTGCGGTGGGCAGAAACCACCTTGACCTCGTACGGAATGCCGAGCTTTTCCAGCATATCGGCGGTGTGGCTAAGGGTGGACCAATCGGACTTGGAGCCCATGATCACGCCAACCAGTGCACTCATCGTCGCGCCTCTTCTCTCTGGGCGCCCGCAGGCGCGTCAAAAACAACAAGCCACGCAGGATTGCGTGGCTTGATTGTACGAAAAATGGCCGGACGTACCGGCCGAAGGCCGCGCAGTATACCGCAATGAAAGCAATAAACAGCCCCCATCGCGACCATCTGTCATCTGCCGCAAAAGCCCGGTTTTATTGACCTGAAGGTCAGCGCCAAGACATCACTTTGATCCCTGTGGGAGCTGGCTTGCCAGCGATGGCGTCAGACCAGTAAACAGAGAGGGTGACTGACACACCGCATCGCTGGCAAGCCAGCTCCCACAGGATTAGTTGCCGGATTCAAGATCCGTGCGCAGCTCCGCCTTCGAGCTTGCGCCACAACAGGCGAACATTGGCCTTGCGCACCAGCGCGCAGCGGTACAGACGAATCTCCAGCGGCACATGCCATTGCGGGCCGCCGCAGACGACGAGTTCACCCCGTGCCAGTTCCGCACGCACGCTCAACTGCGGCACCCAAGCGATGCCGAGGCCTTCCAGCGCCATGCTCTTCAGGCTGTCAGCCATCGCCGTTTCATAAATCGTGGTGAAACGCAGCTGACGCTGGCGCAGCAAACCGTTCACCGAACGCCCGAGAAAGGCGCCTGCGCTATACGCCAGCAACGGCACGCTGGCCTCGCCTTCCAGATCGAACAGCGGCTTGCCGTCGGCATCCGCCGCGCACACCGGGAGCATTTCGGTCTGGCCCAGGTGCAGCGACGGGAAGATTTCCGGGTCCATCTGCATGGCCGCGTCCGGGTCGTAGAACGCCAGCATCAGATCGCAACCGCCCTCACGCAAGGCATGCACAGCGTCACCGACGTTTGTCGCGACGAGTCGCGTGGCGATGTTCAAACCTTCATTGCGCAGTTGCGCGATCCAGCGCGGGAAAAAGCCCAGCGCCAGCGAGTGCGCCGCAGCTACTTGCATCACCTCGCCCTGCCCGCCTTCCAGATGATGCAGATGGCGCAGCACTTCGCCGAGCTGTTCGACCACGGTGCGCGCGGTTACCAGAAACAACTGCCCTGCAGCCGTCAGTTCGACCGGCGTACGCGAGCGATTGACCAATGTCAGCCCCAACGCCGCTTCCAGGCTGCGAATCCGTCGACTGAACGCCGGTTGCGTCACGAAGCGCCGTTCGGCTGCCTGCGAGAAGCTGCGGGTGGCGGCCAGAGCACTGAAGTCCTCGAGCCATTTGCTTTCCAGATTCATCACGTCCTCCCGGACACGCACCAAAACAGGTCACACGTCTGCCGCGCACGCGGCGTCACACGGGCATTATGCCGAATGCGCATAGGGCAGTGCTTAACAGCATTGGCCCAAAAATTCCCACAAGCCTAGCATTCGCAGCGTTCCGGCACAGACCGGGTCCATATCGAGATGATTTCTATCATGTCCTCCGCTGCATCTTTCCGCACAGAAACCGACCTGCTTGGCGCCCTCGACGTACCCGCTCAAGCGTATTACGGCATCCAGACCCTGCGAGCGGTGAACAACTTCCGCCTCTCGGGCGTTCCGATTTCGCATTACCCGAAACTGGTTGTCGGCCTGGCAATGGTCAAACAGGCCGCTGCTGACGCCAACCGCGAGTTGGGTCACCTGAGCGAAGCCAAGCACGCCGCCATCAGCGAAGCCTGTGCACGATTGATCCGCGGTGATTTCCACGAAGAGTTCGTGGTCGACATGATTCAAGGTGGCGCCGGTACTTCCACCAACATGAACGCCAACGAAGTGATCGCCAACATTGCACTCGAAGCAATGGGTCACCAGAAAGGCGAGTACCAGTACCTGCACCCGAACGACGACGTGAACATGGCGCAGTCGACCAACGACGCTTACCCGACGGCCATCCGCCTGGGTCTGCTGTTGGGTCACGACACCCTGCTCGCCAGCCTCGACAGCTTGATTCAGGCATTCGCGGCCAAGGGTGAAGAATTCAACCACGTCCTGAAGATGGGCCGTACCCAGCTGCAAGACGCCGTGCCGATGACACTCGGCCAGGAATTCCGTGCCTTCGCCACCACCATGGGCGAAGACCTGGCCCGTCTGAAGACGCTGGCCCCGGAACTGCTGACTGAAGTGAACCTGGGCGGCACCGCGATCGGTACCGGCATCAACGCCGACCCGCGCTATCAAGCGCTGGCTGTCCAGCGTCTGGCGCTGATCAGCGGTCAACCGGTAGTACCGGCGGCCGACCTGATCGAAGCGACTTCCGACATGGGCGCCTTCGTGCTGTTCTCCGGCATGCTCAAGCGCACCGCGGTCAAGCTGTCGAAGATTTGCAACGACCTGCGCCTGCTGTCCAGCGGCCCACGCACCGGCATCAACGAAATCAACCTGCCGGCGCGTCAGCCAGGCAGCTCGATCATGCCCGGCAAGGTCAACCCGGTAATCCCGGAAGCCGTCAACCAGGTGGCGTTCCAGGTTATCGGTAACGACCTGGCGCTGACCATGGCAGCCGAAGGCGGCCAACTGCAACTGAACGTGATGGAGCCTTTGATCGCCTTCAAGATCTTCGACTCGATCCGCCTGCTGCAACGCGCCATGGACATGCTGCGCGAGCACTGCATCGTCGGCATCACCGCCAACGAAGCACGTTGCCGTGAACTGGTCGAACACTCGATCGGTCTGGTCACCGCACTGAACCCGTACATCGGCTACAAAAACGCCACCCGCATCGCCCGTATCGCTCTTGAAAGCGGCCGCGGCGTGCTGGAACTGGTGCGCGAAGAAGGCCTGCTCGACGAAGAGAGTCTTGCCGACATCCTGCGCCCGGAAAACATGATTGCTCCGCGTCTGGTTCCGCTCAAAGCCTGAGCCGACGCGTTACTTGTAGCACCGCTCACCAGGTCGAGGGACTAGACACCTCTCACCTTTTGAGGGCTTGGGGATATTTCCCCAGGCCCTTTTTTTTAACTTTCTGATCCTGAGACCCGTATGTCTGGGGATTGCTTCATGTGGAAATAAGCCCTTGTGGCGAGGGGATTCATCCCCGATCGACTGCGAAGCAGTCGCAAAACCCTGCCACGCGATGTGCCTGATACAGCGTGATTACAGGTTTTGGGGCCGCTACGCGGCCCTTCGGGGATAAATCCCCTCGCCACAGGGTTTGAGTCAACACAGAAGCGGCTCCCACACAAACCCGACGCCGGTAACGTCGGGTGCTTCAAAGCTTCGTTTCGTCGCTTGCACCACTACCGTGCAGACGGGCGCGCCACTGATCGGTATAGTGCCGCCCCTCTTCGCGTGAGCGGTCGTCGGTAACGAGGCCATAACCCATGCGAAACCCGAACTAATAACAAACCCGCGAAATGGATCCGGGACGAAACCCTCGCCTCGCCTGTCGTGCCGCGCGCAGACCGGTGTAACGCGATGTTTCTGAACATCCAGCATTTGCTTACACAAAAAACAGCGAGGAAAAATCCATGCTCGAAGTCATTAACGACTTCCTCTCAGGGAAAGTACTGATCGTGCTCATTGTCGGGCTCGGTAGCTACTTCACGATTCGCTCGCGTTTCGTACAACTGCGCCACTTCTTCCACATGTTCGCGGTGTTCCGCGACAGTTTGAAAGGCAGCGCCGGGCAACTCAGCTCGTTCCAGGCCCTGATGCTCAGCCTCGCCGGCCGTGTCGGTGCAGGCAACATCGCCGGTGTCGGCATCGCCGTGACCCTCGGCGGGCCAGGTGCGGTGTTCTGGATGTGGGTGACCGCACTGGTCGGCATGTCCAGCAGCTTCTTCGAATGCACCCTGGCCCAAGTCTATAAGCGCGCCGATGGTGACGGTCTGTACCGTGGCGGCCCGGCTTACTACATCCAGCACGGCCTGAAACTGAAAGGCATGGCGGTGGTGTTCTCGATTCTGCTGCTGGTCACCTACGGCTTCGCCTTCATTGGCCTGCAGTCCTACACCGTGACCCACTCGTTGCAGAACGCCTTTGAATTCAACCCACAACACACCGGGATCGTCCTGGCGGTGTTGCTGGCCATCACCTTCATCGGCGGCATCAAGCGCATCGCCTCGGTGTCCGACCTGCTGGTACCGATCAAGACCCTGGCCTACATCGGCGTGACTCTGTACGTGATCGGCACCCAGATCGAACACGTGCCAGCCATGCTGGAAACCATCTTCAAGAGCGCCTTCGGCCTCGATCCGGCCTTTGGCGGCCTGCTCGGCAGCGCCATCGTCATGGGCGTGAAGCGTGGCGTGTTCGCCAACGAAGCGGGCCTGGGCAGTGCGCCGAACGTCGCCGCCGTGGCCGCCGTGAAGCACCCGGGCGCCCAAGGCGTGGTTCAGGCTTTCAGCGTGTTCCTCGACACCTTCGTGATCTGCACCTGCACCGCGCTGCTGATCCTGTTGTCGGGCTTCTACACCCCGGGCTTTGAAGGTGACGGCATCGTCCTGACCCAGAACTCGCTGGCCGCCGTGGTCGGTGACTGGGGTCGCATGTTCGTCAGCGTCGCGCTGTCGCTGTTCGTCTTCACCTGCATCCTCTACAACTACTACCTGGGCGAGAACAGCTTGCAGTTCCTCACCCGCAACCGCGCCGCGCTGATGGTTTTCCGCGGCCTGGTGCTGGCGCTGGTGGTATGGGGTTCGATGCAGGACCTTTCGACCGTGTTCGCCTTCGCCGACATCACCATGACCTGTCTGGCCTTCGTCAACCTGGTGGCCCTGGCCATGCTGTTCAAGGTTGGCATGCGCGTGATGCGCGACTACGACGAGCAGCGCCGTGCCGGCGTCAAACAGCCCGTGTTCGACTCCAGCAAATTTACCGATCTGGATCTCGACCTGAAGGCCTGGCCGAGCAATCCGTCGTCCGCCACTCAAACCGATGCTCAGCCGCAAGGCGTGCCTGCAGCGCAACGCTGACAGGTGAATGACGGGCGCATCCCCTGCGCCCGTCAGTTATTGTGATGCAATAACTTGCAGGAGTGAGCCTGCTCGCGATGGCTGTCTTTCAGCCAACATCAATGTTGAATGATGAACTGCTATCGCGAGCAGGCTCACTCCTGCAATGTCATCTCTTGTGGAGACCTTCAGATGATTGCCAATTCCTACCCCGCCGCCCAGCACGTCATGGTGCTCTACACCGGTGGCACCATCGGCATGCAGGCCAGCGCCAACGGTCTGGCCCCTGCATCCGGTTTCGAAGCGCGGATGCGCGACTACCTGCACAGTCAGCCTGAACTCGTCGTACCGCAGTGGCGCTTCCGTGAGATGTCGCCGCTGATCGACAGCGCCAACATGACACCGGCCTACTGGCAGCAACTGCGTGAAGCAGTGGTCGACGCTGTGGATGTGCAAGGCTGCGACAGCGTGCTGATCCTGCACGGCACCGACACCCTGGCCTACAGCGCGGCGGCGATGAGCTTCCAGTTGCTCGGCCTGCAGGCTCGCGTGTGCTTCACCGGCTCGATGTTGCCGGCCGGCGTGACCGACAGCGATGCCTGGGAAAACCTCAGCGGTGCGCTGGTTGCGCTGGGCCAAGGCCTGGAACCGGGTGTACATCTGTACTTCCACGGCGAACTGCTGCCACCGACCCGTTGCGCGAAAGTACGCAGCTTCGGCCGTCATCCGTTCAAGCGTCTGGAGCGTCAGGGTGGCGGCGTGAAAGCCCCGTCGAT
Source organism: Pseudomonas sp. FW305-7 (assembly GCF_058786735.1). Lineage (NCBI taxonomy): Bacteria > Pseudomonadati > Pseudomonadota > Gammaproteobacteria > Pseudomonadales > Pseudomonadaceae > Pseudomonas > Pseudomonas sp. FW305-7. Next base: position 203,999 of record NZ_JBYSZA010000002.1, on the reverse strand, counting down.
TCCTGCAGCGTTGAACTACAACCAGCCGAAGCAACAGGCGAATGTCGCGGTGCTGCCGCTGTTCCCCGGTATCAGCGCCGGAATAGTCGACGGCCTGCTCGACGGTGGCATTCAGGGACTGGTGCTGGAGTGCTACGGCAGCGGCACCGGACCGAGCGACAATCCCGAGTTCCTCGCCAGCCTCGGCCGCGCGCGGGATAACGGCGTGGTCGTGGTCGCGGTCACGCAGTGCCATGAAGGCGGTGTCGAGCTGGACGTTTACGAGGCCGGCAGCCGCTTGCGTGGCGTTGGCGTGTTGTCCGGTGGCGGCATGACCCGCGAGGCGGCGTTCGGCAAGTTGAATGGGCTGCTCGGTGCCGGCCTTGAAACTCAAGAAGTCCGCCGACTGATTGAGCTCGACCTCTGCGGCGAACTGATCTGACACACCGCACGACTCTGTAGGAGTGAGCCTGCTCGCGATAGCAATCTTTCATTCAACATTGATGTTGGCTGCCAGACCGTAATCGCAAGCAGGCTCACTCCTACAAAGGAGTTTCACCCGGCATGCAACTTGCTGCGTTCCAGCCATCATCAGGCTGGAAGATCTTATGCTCCACTCCCACCTCACCACCCTCAACGCCGTCTCACTGGTCCTCAACACCTTCAAGGCGGAAGGCTTGTCGAGCGATGCCTTGCTGGCCGGCAGCGGCATCAGTGCAGCGGATCTGGCCCGGGCCGACACGCGCATCACCACCAATCAAGAGATGCAGGTTTGCGCCAACGCGGTCGCGCTCAAGCGCGATATCGGTCTGGAACTGGGCCGGCGCATGCACGTTTCCTGCTACGGCATCCTCGGTTACGCCTTGCTCACCTGTGCCACCTTCGGTGACGCTTTGCGCCTGGCGATCCGTTATCCGGCGCTGCTGGGAACACTTTTCGAACTGAGCCTGGAAGACGATGGCGAACGTGTCTGGTTTGTCGCTGCCGACTATCGCGAGAGCCCGGCGATGGCGGTGTTCAATGCCGAGTTCTGTCTGGTTTCACTCAAAGTCATTTGCGATGACTTGCTCGGTCACCCGCTGCCATTGCTGGCCACACGGTTTGAACACGCGGCCCCGGACTATCGCGCCAGCTACGCCGAACACTTCGCCAGCCCGCTGCACTTTGCCGCCAAGGACAATGCCTTCGCCTTCGACCGGCACTGGCTCGACCAACCGCTGCCGCTGGCCGACAGCATCACCCATCAAGCGATGGCCGAACGTTGCCGCAAACAGAATCTGGAGTTCACCGGGCGTCAGGCCTGGCTGGGGCGGATTCGTCAATTGCTCAGCGCGCAGTTGAACGCCGCGCCGGGGCTGGAAGGTCTGGCCCAGCAGATGAAGTGCTCGCCGCGCACCTTGCGCCGGCATCTCAAGGACATGGGCAGCAGCTATCAGGAATTGCTCGATGAACTGCGCTTCGAGCGCGCCAAGCAGATGCTGTGTGAGGAGCAACTGCCGATCTACCGCATCGCCGAGACACTGGGCTTCAGCGAGACCGCAAGTTTCCGCCATGCCTTTGTGCGCTGGAGTGGCGTGGCGCCCAGTCAGTTCCGCCCTTGAGATAAATCAGGCGCAGCGCCAAAGACTGCACTACATTACGCGGCCTGATTCTGTCGCCGGTGTTTTTGCTCGATGGCCCTTTTTCGTTACTGCGCACAACGTGTCGTTCTCGCTGCTCTGATCAACCTGCCCATGGCCGCCCATGCCATCGAGCTGAACTGGTGGGGGCTGCCACCCAAAGCGGTGGTCGATAAGCCCGAGTACGCCCGCACCATCATCCCGATGCCCACCGCTGCCGAAACACCGACGCCATCGGTGGGGTTGCTCAGCGGCTTTCGCGGTCTGTTTTACCTGAACGTCTATCGCGATCAGGACTACCGCGAACGCACGCAAAAACTCGGGCCGATTCCGCTGCTCACCGCCGAGGAGTTTCACAGCTGCATTACCGAGTTCCAGTACTTGAATCTGGGCTCGTCGGCCAGTCGTACCGACATCGCACCCGGCATTGTGGTCGATACGCTGGCGTTCGACTGCGTCAAAAGCAGCGGCTGGGAAACCAAGCGTTATCTGCTGATCGATTCGCGCGCACCCGGTACACCGTTGCTGGCGCTGGGGCGGATTCGCAACGATCACCTGCTGTCATTCCAGCCATTGCAGGACACTCCGGCGGCAGTGCTCGACACCTGGCTCAAAGGCGTCGAAGGCGCCCGGGACGCCATGCGCTACCAAGTACCCGACGCGCCGCTGAGCATTGAAGTCGACCCCAAACCTTACCTGGCCGGCGACGGCGCGCTAGAGCTATGGGAACTGCACCGACAACTGAGCCAGGCCAGTGACAAAGGCCCGGGGCTGAAGAAAGTCGATGAGCTGTTTTTGAATCAGGACTTTCGGCGGATTGGTGCCGATCAGCCGGAGTTCATCGGCCAGCTCAATGACATTGCCTACTGGAAGAGCCAACTGGCACCGGACGAGGGTTCACGGCAATGGCTGCTGGAAGTCGTACGCCGCGCGCCACAACGCATTCCGGTGTATCTCAACCTCGCGGATCAGGCCTGGCAGTACTATGAAAAGGCACCGACCTACACCACCCAATACGCATTGGCGCAGGAGTATTACCGGATCTACTGCGGGCTGCGCCTGCAACGTAGTCTGAGTGTTCCCGAGCGTGTCCTGCAGAATCTCGACCTCACCCAGGCCGACCCACAGGCCTGCCAGGCGCAGTGGCCCTTGATCGAGGCCGTCGACAATCAGGACGAGCCGCGCGTGCGGCAGTTGCTCGACAGCGGCCTGCAAGCCAAAACCCTCGGCGAGGACGGCCGCAGTGCCTTGTTGCATGCACTGGATGCGCCGAACTTCGCCATCGCCCGCCTGCTGCTCGAACGCGGCGCCGAAACCCACGGCATCAACGGCAGCGAGCCGCTGGTGATGCAGGCACTGAACAAGGACCTCAAGGCTGACAAGGATCCGCAGCAAGCCCAGCGCACGCAGTTCCTGCTCAACGCCGGTGCCGCCATCGACGAGCCCGATGCGCGCGGCAAGACCCTGCTGATGCAGCGAGCATCGGCCAAGGATGAAGAGGTGTTCAACTGGCTGTTCAAGCACCCGCAAAACCTGGATTTGCGGGAAAGCGAGGAACAGCGAACCGCGCTGTACGAAGCGATTTACCGCAACAACTATCCGGCGGCAAAACGTCTTGTTGACGCCGGGGCGCAGTTGAATTTTCTCTATCCTTCCGGACGTTGCTACAAGGGTGACCGCCTGGATTCGGTGCTCTATCTGCTGGCAAGCCAGGCCCCGAGAAGCAACATCGACAAAGAACTCGACCATCAGCAGATGTTCGGGCTGTTCACGTTGATGCTGGAAAAAGGCGCCGACCCGACGCTGGGAAATGATTGCAGCAAGGATGCCTACAGCAAATTGCGCAAGGTGCTAGAGCAACGCGAGCGACCGGATTGGCTGGAGGCGCTCGACCGCCATCAAGCCACGACGGATAAAACCGCAAGCCGTCCCTGAATGTGTATCGCGCCCCGTAAAGGGGCGCTTCGGCCTTTGACGGGGCGATTTGCGGTCAGACTTTTTGGCCAGATCGATCCCCTTTTGGCCTTTCCTGCCGTTCTCCGAATCGCATTGCACCGCAACACTGGGCGCAACCGAATCAGCCCTGCGGAGAACAACAAATGCTGACGATCTACTCGGACGATCATCACCTGCACCATGGCCGCTGCGAATTGATCGACGGCCAGCTCAAGCCGTGTTTCGAGATGCCGTCGCGCGCCGACCATGTACTGCAACGTGTGCAGAACCAGCACCTGGGGCCGGTCGAGGCACCGAAGGATTTTGGCCTTGAACCGATCGCGCGCATCCACAGCCGCGACTACCTCGACTTTTTCAAAGGTGCATGGGCGCGCTGGACTGAATTCAACACCGACGGCGATCTGCTGCCCTACACCTGGCCGGCGCGCACCTTGCGCGCGATCAAACCGACCAGCCTGCATGGTCAGCTCGGTTACTACAGCTTCGACGGCGGCGCGCCGATCACCGCTGGCACCTGGCAAGCGGCGTACAGCGCAGCGCAGGTCGCACTGACCGCGCAAGCGGCCATTCAACATGGCGCACGCAGTGCCTTTGCCTTGTGTCGGCCACCGGGACACCACGCGGCCAGCGATTTGATGGGTGGTTATTGCTACCTCAACAACGCTGCCATTGCTGCGCAGGCGTTTCTCGATCAGGGCCACCAAAAGGTTGCGATCCTTGACGTCGACTATCACCACGGCAACGGCACGCAGTCGATTTTCTATGAGCGCAGCGACGTGTTGTTCACCTCGATCCACGGTCACCCGGAAGCGGAATTTCCGTTCTTTCTCGGCTATGACGATGAGCGCGGCGAAGGGGCCGGTGAGGGTTTCAATTTCAACTATCCGTTGCCGGCCGGATCGGGCTGGGATGTCTGGAGCGCGGCGCTGGACCAGGCCTGCAACGAGATCGACCGCTACGGCGCCGACATCATTGTCGTGTCGCTCGGTGTCGACACGTTCAAGGACGATCCGATCTCGCAATTCAAACTCGACAGCCCGGACTACCTGGCGATGGGCAAACGCATTGCCGCCCTGGGCAAACCCACGCTGTTCGTCATGGAAGGCGGTTATGCCGTGGAGGAAATCGGCATTAACGCCGTGAACGTACTGGAAGGTTTTGAAAGCGCTCAGTAAGCAAATCCTCGCCAGAGACCCGCGTTCGCGGGTCTTTTTTTTGCCTGCCATCTGTATGTACCGCACACCGGCGGCACGCGACTTTTACCTTGCCCTGACCCGGCGCCATTTGGCGCGCCGCCCTTGTCAGAGCAGGAATTACCCATGCCCGAAATCTCCTTGCCCAGCGCCGTTGATGTACTGACGCAACTGGTGACCGGTCCGTCGCTGCGGGAAGTCGCCACCCAGGCTTTGCGCCCAGAGCTCAAGACCTTGTATCCGAACCTGAATATCGATCCGCAATTGGCCATGGTCGTGACCCCGACCTGGATCGTCAAAGACGACCGCGTCGTTAGCGGCGGCGATCAGGTCGAGTCCCTGACCGACGTGCTGGTGCGGCTCGGCCTGTCCGGTACCACCGTCACGTATCTGGACGATGAACACTTTCTGACCCTGCACCCCGGCAGCGAGTCCGCGTTCCAGTTGCCCGTAGAGGTCGACGCCCTCGCCAGCTTGCTCAACGAACTCGCGCCGCTGCTGTTCGTGGCGTACCGGGAACAACAGGTTGATTACTGGAACCGACATACCTCTCCCGCACACCCGCGCTGGTATCAACTGTCGGATGCTTTGCGCAACCTGTGGAATGTCGACGCGAGTCTGGGCTGGGACGCGGATCAGCAAGCCATGGCTCACGCCGTGTTCCGTCACCCCGACAAGCACCAGCGGCTGTCCGGCGACAAGTACAAGACGCGCGCCTGCCTGATCGACCTGGATCAGGGTGACGGTGAAAAGCGCACCCATGTACACGTTCTCGATACCGCCGTGCTGGTCGGTACCCATGAAAAGCGCACGCTGATCGTGACCCATTCGCTGGTGAATGGTTTCCGCCGTTTCGATTCGATGGAGGCGCTGGGTGATGCCCTGCCGCGTCGCTATCGTGAGAACACCGCCGCCGGTGACCTGCACTGGCGGTTGTTCGAACCCGACGGCAACTTCTTCGATCATCAGGCTTGCACGCTGATCGCTCTGGAGGCCGATGCCCTTGGCGAGATCAACTTCTTCGCAGGCTCGACCCTCAATAACCTCTTTCCCCATAACGGCACGGCCGGCGATCACTCAGAGCCGGCGCCACGCCTCAAACCCCACGTCGACCGTCTGCAACCGATGCTGCCGTCCTGGCTCGACAACGCCAATGCGGCCGATCAGACCAGCTTCAGCCGACACCTGCTGGACCTGACCGTGGTGCAGCACCAGAACGCCGGCAAATCGTTTCAGAGTGAAGTGGCCAGCCTCGACACTTTTACCCGCGAAGCGCTGACCCGGCAGATCCGCAAGGATCATCCCAAGGCCGGCGAGGTAAAAATCGATGAGATCGAGATCAGCATCACCAGCCTGGATGTCTGGGGCACGTTTGTCGTGCCGTTCAACAGCGAGAACCAGACGTTCTCGTTGAGCGAACTGACCCTGCAAAACCTCGAAGGGATGCCGCTGGGCAACAAAACCGTGCGTTACAGGGACGGCAGCGCCTTGCCGGACTGGCTCACCGTGGCCTATGTGGAAAAACTGGTCACCACCGTCAACATCGGCAAAACCTATCCGGCGTACCTGCAGAAGCTCCTGGTCGACGATAGCGTCCAGGCATCGGCCCTGCAGAAGTTATATGTCCGTCAGTTGCCGATCGAACTGCCGATGCTGGCGCTGCAGCACAAGATTCGTGGCGAGGCCGGCATTGACGAGCAAGGTTACCGCTACCTGTTGGCCGCCCTCGGTGACAGCGCCGAGGACCGTGTAGTCGACGGGCAGGAAATCATCATCAGCCCGCTGGCGTTCAATGCCCACCACATCAGCTCAAGGGCCGACACCGTGGTCAACATGTTTGTCATCGGCCCGCGTCAGACCGACAAGGGTCCTTATCTGCTTTATCGACCCCTGTTCGAAAAACCGTTGATCCAGTACCCCAGTCGCACCAATCTGCTCTATGCGATCAAGCACTCGCGCCTGCTGCGCGAGTCGGTGCTCGCCTGGTTGCCGGATGATGTTCGTTTCAACTACAGCCAGTACGTGTTCCCGGCCAAGATGCCGTCGGTGTGGGTCATTCCTCAAGCAGTGGTCAATCCCGTCACTGCCGTCGACATGCTCGGTGTCGCCCAGTTGCACACCCGCGCGATCACCGACGATGTCCTGCGGACGCTGCACAAAGCCAACGTCGAGGCCATCCTCACTCAGGCCGACCGCCAGACGGTCTCCAACGCCGAAGCACGCTGGGCCTCGGTAAAACACGGCGGCTGGATGCTGTTCAACGCCGCCCTGCCGTTCCTCGGGCGGGGCATCAGTACCGCCGCCTGGATCTGGCAGATCCTCGACGATTTGCAGGAAGTCAGCGATGGCGCAAATCAGCCGACCGGCAAGATCGCCTGGACCGCGCTCGCCGATATCCTGCTGGCGCTCGGCATGGTGCTGGCCCACCGCGCTGCCGTCGGCAAGGCGCCCCGGCGCGAAATCATCAGCGCGGCGGAAACGGCAGAACGGTTGCTGCCAACAGTTGTTCCCGAAGTCGTCAAACCGGTGCGGCTGCCAGACGTTACAACCCTCGAACTGCCGGTCGGCCATGACACATCGCTCAATGCGAGCGTTGCATTGGCGCGTTCAGGCCCCAGTCTTGAGTCACTGCTCGACAGCCTGAAAACCACAAAGCCCAAAGACCTCGGCACTGCAACCACCGAAGGCCTGCATCGGCGCCTCTTTGCTCACCAGAAAAAATGGTACGCCCCCGTCGGCAAACGCTGGTTCGAGGTGCAACTTAACGACAACGGCGATGTGCAAATCATCGATTCGCATCAAGTGCCCACACGTACTGGGCCTTTGCTGACCGTTACCGCCGGCGGGCGATGGGTCATCGATCTGCGGTTGCGTCTGCGCGGCGGCGCGCTGCGCAGTCGTATCGCGCAAGCACGCCTGGAAAAACAACAGAAGCTGGCTCAGTTGAAGAGTGACATCAGCGCGTTCGATCTGACGATGCAACCCAAGCAGGACACACTGGCCGATTTCCATACAGCCTTGCTTGAGGCACTGCCGGAAAAAGTAGAGGAGACTCGCAAGCAGTACCTCGACACCCTTGAATCGCAACTCAGCGAATACACGGCCCACATCGACCAGCTCAAGGCACTGAACCTGGCGGAGCCGGTACCCAACTACCGCACGGCGATGATCGACCGGCTGACCATGCAAATGTTTTTGTGCCACTCCTGGTTTATCGAGCGCAATCTCGATTACAGCACTACCCTGACGGCGACGACGGACCTGTTCGATCACAACGCGACGGCGCAAGCAGACCATGTCGCGGCCTTCGAAAAATTGAACGAGCTGACCGGCAAGTTCATTGCGAAGCTGGAGTTTGCCCATACGCGCTTCGATGAACTGAAACTGCTTGGCAAAGAAGGTGTCGAGACCCAACGCCGTTACCAGGCCAAGCTCCCCGCTTATGAAATCAACGACCTGAAAATGCTCGAGATCAGCCTGGCGCAGAGACTCTGTCTCAAGGCGGGTCCGCCAGAAAGTGCGGCTGACGCCAGGATTGCCCTGGAAGACGTGATTGAAGATGCCGCACTCAACATCCAGAGTTCGATGGACCTGAGCACTGATGAAAACCTGGACAACCTCGCCGAACGAATAGAAGCCACGAGCAATCTGGCCGAACAATTTACCGCCATCGACCAGCGCTTTGTCGACCTGCTCGTCGAGTACCCCGAACACTTTCAGCCCGAGCGGATGGCGCAAGTGCGCAAGCAGATCAATGCATTCAGCGAAGCCACGGTGAACAGGCTGGGCAACCTGTTGCGCGACCAACTCCTGCTGGGGCCGAAGCCCGGCCCCTCACGCCCCAGGACAAACTCCGGCAAAAAAATCATCAAGACCCGCTACAAAGGCACGCTTGTCGGTGAAGTCCGAAAAAGCGCCGATGGCCAGGACACTGACCTGGTGGACGTGCGAGCGAAAGTATCGGGCAGACTCATCGCCACGTTTCATGAAAAAACGCCCGGGGAGTGGGTCGAGCGAGTTACACCGAAGACATCGCCAACCCCGTCCAGGCCGAATCTGAAAAACAGTCTTGCCGTGGGACAAACCTTGATCGACGACCTGCCCGCGTTCCACAAGCGAACCGATGGCCATATCAAACGCGCCAAACGCATACCGGCCGAAGCTGAATCGCTCTATCAGGTGCATGCCGTGACTCTGCGCAGCGCCAGAGAGGCCATCGATCAGGCCTTGATCGCCAGCAACGAGACCGCAGACCGTGTGGCGTCCACGCTGGTGGACGCGCTCGACAGCGCAGCGGCTGCGCTCGATAAAAAGGGCCGAAAAACCCGGATTACCTTGATCAAACAGCAGCCGCCGACGGCCGCCCATGTTCAATGGCTGAACAATGTCGGTGAAGTGAAAATCAGCAAAACCGTTTCTCGCCGCCGCCTCAAAGGCCCTAAAGATTTTCTCGATGAATATGAAATCAGCGACGCCAGAACCGGCGCAGCGTTGTGGTACGCGCACATTCACTATGACAACGCCACCGCCCCGGCCACCGCGTCGACGGCTCGCCATATGAAAACCCTGGAGCAGCGGCGCCTTGGCGGTGCCTACGACATGCGCAACCTGAGCAATCAGGAACTCATCAAAATTCACCGCAGCGCGATGACGCCTAAATTGGCCGAAGAGCTTTTTTTCCCTCCTGCCAAGCCTGCTGCAACCGCGTCAGTGCTGCCCTGATTGCAGGTTCGGGCACAGCGGCAAAGCCCAGGACCAGACCGGCGCGCTGATCGGAAGCGGTCGATGAATCGGGCAGCCAGTAATGGCTCAAACCGTTGATTTCCACATCCACGCGGGCAGCCTGTTCAATCAGTTGCTGCTCGCGGGCGATGCTCTCTACCGGCACGGTCAGGTGCAGTCCGGCAGATACTGCGGGCAATTTACCCACGCCAGCAATGCCCGTCGGCCAGCCGTCGAGCAACGCATTGCGACGGCTGAGCGCAGCGCGGCGCATGCGCCGGATATGCCGCTGGAAATGCCCGGCGGCCATGAACTCGGCCATCACCGCTTGGGTGCTCACCTCGGAATGCCGGACGTCCACCGCCCGGCGTTGCGAGAACGCGTCCACCAGCCCCGGTGGCAGCACCAGATAACCAAGGCGCAACGCCGGGAAGGCGACTTTGCCGAAGGTGCCGACATACAACACCCGTCCCTGGCGATCGAGTGCCGCCAAAGGTGCCAAGGGCGCACCGGTATAGCGGTACTCGCCATCGTAATCGTCCTCGACGATCCAGCCTTGGGTCCGTTCGGCCCAGGCGAGCAATTCCAGACGTCGCGCCAGACTCATCACCACCCCTGTCGGGTATTGATGGGAGGGCGTCACGTACGCCACGCGACAATCACTGGCCGCCGATAACGCCGCGCAATCCATGCCTTCTTCATCCACGGCGATACCGCGCAAGCGGCCCCCTGCCACAGCGAAGGCATGACCCGCCGCGCGGTAACCGGGATTTTCGATGCCAACGCCGTCACCCGGCGCCACCAGCAGCTGTGCACAAAGGCTGATGCCCTGTTGCGCGCCACTGGTGATCACAATTTGTTCAGCCGTGCACTGCAAACCGCGTGAGCTGCGCAAATAAGCCGCAATCAAGCTGCGCAAGCGCGCATCACCGGCAGGATCGCCGTAGCACAGTTGCTGAAGATCCGGTTTGCGCCAGAAAGCCGCGTTGAGCTTGGCCCAGACGTCGAACGGGAACAGATCAAAGGCCGGGACGCCCACTCGAAATGCGCGTGGCGGGCCACTCGGGGGACGAGCCAAATGGTTGTTCTGGACCCGGCTCATTGCGTCGCTGTGGATAACTTTGCTGGATGGATCAACAGGTAAATCCAGCCAATTTGTGGATAAGGCTGTGGGTAAGCCTGTTGAAAACCCTGTGGATACTTTTGTGGATAGTTTTTTATCCGAAGACGCGGTCTGGGGTAATTGAGCGACGTAGGTGCCATCCCCGACTTTGCCCTCGATAAAGCCTTCGGCATACAGCTGATCGTAGGCCCGCACCACGCTGTTGCGGGAAATACCCAAGGCCAGCGCCAGATCGCGACTGGCCGGCAATCGTGTACCGCTGGCCAGACGGCCGTCGAGCACACGCAAGCGCAACGCCTGGTAGAGCTGACGAGTCAGGCCCTGACGGCGGTCGAGCTCGATTCCGGCCGGATTGAAGGGCATGGACAACGTGGACGCATCAGGCATGACAATGGACCTATGAAATTGGTCATCAATGGCTCTTACAACAGACCAATAGCCTGCCTACGATGCAGGCATTCGCCAAGGAAAATATCTCCATGTACACGCCGCGCGCCTTTGCCATCGACGAGTTGTCGCAACTCCACGAACTGATCCTCGCCACCCGCCTCGCCATTCTCGTGACCCACGGCGAAAACGGTCTGCAGGCCAGTCATGTCCCCGTGCTGCTGCATTGCGAGCAAGGCGAAAATGGCACGCTGTACGGGCATCTGGCCAAGGCCAATCCGCAGTGGAAAGACCTGCGCGACGGCGCCGAAGCCATGCTGATTTTTGCCGGCCCCGACGCCTACGTCAGCCCGGGCTTTTACCCGAGCAAGGCCGAACACGGCAAAGTCGTGCCGACCTGGAACTACATCGCCGTGCACGCCTACGGCCATGCCGAAACCTTCAGCGATGGCGGACGGCTGCTCGACATCGTCAGCACCCTCACCGACCGTCATGAAGCGGGCCGCGCGCAACCGTGGAAGGTCGACGACGCCCCCGCCGACTACATCGACGGGATGCTCAAGGCCATCGTCGGTTTCGCCATTCCCATCGACCGGCTGGAGGGCAAGCGCAAGCTCAGCCAGAACCGCAGCGCCGAAGACATTGCCGGCGTGCGCGAAGGTCTGGCCGCCAGCCCTGACATCAACGACCAAACTCTTGCCCAATTGATGCGTTAAGGAAAACCCCATGAGTCAGATCGAGATCCGCCAGGTCAGCGTCGATGACCACGCCGCCTGGCTGCCGCTGTGGCAGGCCTACCTGCGCTTTTACAACACCGAATTGCCGGACGCCGTAACGCACAGCACCTGGCAGCGTTTCCTCGACCCGAGCGAGCCGACTCACGCGGCGCTCGCCTGGGCTGACGGCAAAGCGCTGGGCATGGTGCATTACATCTACCATCGCTCGAACTGGAGCATCGAAAACTCCTGCTACCTGCAAGACCTGCTGGTCGCAGAGCACACCCGCGGCACGGGTGTCGGTCGCCAACTGATCGAACACGTCTACGCCACCGCCAAAGCCGACGGTTGCTGCAAAGTCCATTGGCTGACCCACGAAAGCAACGCCACGGCGATCCAGCTCTACGAGCGCATCGCCGAGCGCCCGGGCCTCATCCAGTTTCGCAAAGCCCTTTAAGGAGAGACGCGCATGACTGCTTCACTTGCTGACTGGAAAGGTGTCCCCGCCCCCACAACCAAGCTGCTCGAAGGACGTTTCATCCGTCTGGAAAGACTCGACCCGGCGCGCCACGGCGACGAGTTGTTCAACGCGCTGCAAGGTCCCGGCGCCGATCCGAAACTCTGGGATTATTTGCCCTACGGCCCGTTCCCCGAGCGCAGTGTGTTCAATGACTGGCTGAACGATCACGCAGCCAGCAGCGACCCGTATTTCTTCAGCGTCATCGACCGCGCCAGCGGCCAGGTGCAAGGCATTCTCAGCCTGATGTCGATTGTTTCGGCTCAGGGCCGTATCGAAATCGGCCACGTCACCTTCGGCGCACCGATGCAGCGTTCGCCGAAGAGCACCGAGGCGGTTTACCTGCTGGGCAAATACGCCTTCGAGCTGGGCTATCGTCGCCTCGAATGGAAGTGCAACAACGGCAACGCCCGCTCCAAATACGCGGCCGAGCGTTTGGGTTTCAGTTTTGAAGGCGTGTTCCGCCAGCACATGGTGGTCAAGGGGCAGAACCGCGATACGGCGTGGTATTCGATTCTGGATGGTGAGTGGCCGGCGATTGCGGCGGGGTTTGAGCAATGGTTGAGTGATGAAAACCAGACACCGACCGGGCAGGTTAAAGGCTTGGTCGAGTGCCGTTCTTAACCTTTTAAAAGCAAAAAATCGCAGCCTGCGGCAGGCCCTACATTTGCCTTGTGCAGGAGCTGCCGCAGGCTGCGATGTTTTGATCTTTAAATGATATCTCGCCGAATCCGCACAACACCCATCTTCATCCCAAACGGACGAAACACGGCGTTCAGCGACTTCAGTGTCTGATTACCTTCACCATGCTCGATGTGCACCAAGGTACGCACCGAGATTTTGCACATCTTCGCAAACTGGGTCTGATGCAGGCCCGTCACTTCTACGCGCAGGCGGCGAACGGCTTCGCCGATCTCAAGCGTTCCTTGGGCCAGCGCTTCCCGTATGTTTTCAATAAGCACAGTGCGCTCGGCAACGGTCAGGCTCATTTCAGATCCCACTCTTTCAATCGCTGCTCCAGATTCTTCAATGCGATGCCTGGGTGATTCATGGTTCGGTCCGGCAGGCCGCTCTCGGTCAAAATATCGGGAAGGGCCGCAAGGCGTCGTGCATCCTGACGAAGGCGCTCGAATGAATCCGGCGCATCGGCCAAAGCAGCCAAGGGATCATCCGGGTCTGCAATATCAGCCAATGCACGACAAACGCCTCGCCAATCGACATCACCCGCTCTTTCCAACGCTTTCGGCCACTTAGTCGTACGGGTAACGCCTTCATCGTCCATGACCATCGGCGCCAAGTCATAAATGGGCGCAAGTCGAAACGAACTCGAACCACGAATGATCGCGGTATTGCGGCCATGGTTATCCGAGTTACCGAGAATTTTGTTGATCAGATCCCGACGCAAGTAATCCGCAACCAGATCGGGAATCTGCTCCGCTTGCCCTGCCTCGCGCCAAAGACGGGCAAGCATGCGAATCACGTCCAAATGGTCCATCGCGCTGCCTGGCGTTGTCACGTTAGCCAGCGAATAAATCGATTCGACCGCATAACGCTCAACACCTTGAGCCGTTACCCGACGATCAAAGCGCTGCATCCACAAGCTGGGTTTGCTCGCCTCTTCCAGTGCCAGCCCTTGTGATGCGACCGTTTCGATGCCTAATGTCTGAAGGGCTTTGTAGTAGTGGAACTCACTTCGCAAGATGTCCTGATCGGTCTGGTTGCCTTTGTTACGGGCAAATTTCACAAACCAGTGCTGACTGACCTCTGAATCCTCAAGGACTGCATCGGGGTATAGGAGACCGGCCTTGTTCTCTGCCAACAAAAGCTTCGGTGCTTCTCCGGCTATCCCATTCCAATGGGAACCGTACACTCACAGCTTTTGAGAACGGCGAACCGAGGGCATCTAAGTTATCGACGAGATAAGTGGTTTGATAACCGAAATCGCAGCGACTTTCGAAACCCTTTTCGGGGTCAGCGAAACTCAGAATCATCGCGTCATGCCATTGCCCAACCGCGAATATCTGTAATGTCAGGTCGTACATACGCTTTTTACCTGCATTTAAATGCACTTTAGCGAAGGGTTTTCATTAATAACTGCAATATAGTGCATATTTAATCGAGAGCCGCGAATACATCTGCAACAAAATGCAGAAGCACCCACAACGTCTTTCCCAGCCAATGTGCTGGCAGCACATACGCATGCGCCGCCATCACTCCGTTGGCACTAACCTGTCCAGCACCCGATTAACCGCCAGCTCTGCCAGCATCACCACCTGAGCGATGCCTTGCAGGGTTTTGCGGTGGGTGCCTTCAACCTGCGCGATATGGTTGTTGATCATGACGGTGGCCGAGCCAAGGGTTTCAGTGGCATCTGCCAGCAGGGACTCGTTGTCGGCCTCGGGGCTGGCCATGTACAGCGTGTTGGGCTTGTAAGGCGCGGCCATGATGTCGGCCGCCGATGGGCCGAGATAGTGGTCGAGGGCGCGCTCGGCGGCTTCGTGGAATTTCTTTGAATCGGGCGATTCGTAGGGGGATGCCGGGTCGGTGACCGGCGGGTTTGGCGTTGGTTTGAACATGGTGACTAACCTCTGTGAGGCCGCCATCTTTTCACCGCTAAGCGAAAGGGTGGCGGCTGTGCGCAAGTTAGCGGACCGGTAGTCACCAAAAACCCGGTGCACCCGAAGGTGCCATGCGCACAGCCACCATCAAGTGCAGGCAAATGCCTGACTGGATAGATATGTGCAACCGTAGTGACTAGCCGGGCCGCTAAGCCCGATCACTGGAAATCAGTGATGCAAACCAAGTTACGCAGCCAGCCAAAGGCGCACAAGCCGGCGGATTCTGGTGCATGCGTAGGCAGCGGCGCAAGGATTTGTAGGTCGCAAGACGTAAAGCCAACAGGCTTTAAACAAGAGCGACGGCAGAGGTTTACTGCACCAGAATAATTGGCGATTTATCTGTCGTATCAGGCCTCTTCTCTTAACCGAGTTTCTGCGCCAGCACCGCAATGTGCTCCGGGCCGATCCCGCAGCAACCGCCCAGGTGACTGGCCCCGCGCTGCTGCCAATCGAGCGCCCAATGCAGATAACCCGGCGGATCGAGATCTTCGCGCAACGGGTCTAGTCCATCATTGGCCGTCGCTTCTTTCGGCTGTGGCGGAAACGCATTGGCATACGCGCCGATGTGAATCTTCACCCCCAGACGTTCGAAGGTGTCGCGCGCAGCATCAATCGCCGCGCCGATCACTTCCGGCTGACTGCAATTGAACAACAGCGCCTCGACGCCCAACTCGGCGGCCACCGCAGCCGCTTCGGCCACCGGTTCGCCGGAACGCAAACGCGGCACTTCGTCAGTGTCTTCGTCCTTCAAGGTAAACGACAGCCAGAACGGCTTGCCGTCCTGTGGCAGCCCGGCATGGATGGCCCGCGCCTCGATGATCGAGCTCTGGGTTTCCGCCAGCCACAGGTCCACGTGCGGGGCCAAGCCCTTGACCAACGGGTTGAGCAATTCGGTCACCCGGGACGCCTCGAACAGATCAGGGCGATAGGAGCCGAACAACGGCGGCAAGGAACCGGCCACTCGCACGGCTTTGCCCGATGCCTGCACCGCACGCCGTGCCAGTTCACCGGCCAGTGCCGCCAGCGCCTGACCTTCAGCGGCGAAACGTTCTTCGCCGATGTGGAACGGCACCACCGCGTAACTGTTGCTGGTGATCACATTGGCACCGCTGTCGATGTAGGCGGCGTGTACCGCCTCGACCGCTTGCGGTGCTTCGCTGAGCGCCAGTGCCGACCACTCCGGCTGCCGGAATGGCGCTCCGGCGCGTTGCAACTCACGGCCCATGCCGCCATCCAGAATTACCGTGCTTGCTGCGCCCATATGCTTTTCACTCATATGCTTATGAAAATAACTCACTACCAGAGTCGTTCTTATAACTATTTAATACGCACCATTCGGTTAATAACAACCTCTTTTTTATTCAGGGATCGACTGTGAAATTTCAACCACTACTGGCCCTGAGTCTGACGATTCTGGCTGCCTCCACCCAAGCCTTCGGCGGCACCACACTGGATCGTGTCGAGCAGAAAAAAGAGCTGGTCGGCGTACTGATGGAAAGCTATCCGCCCTTCTCGTTTCTCAACGAGCAAAACCAGCTCGACGGCTTCGATGTTGACGTCGCCAAAGCCGTGGCGGACAAACTTGGCGTGAAACTGCGGCTGGAAACGCCGTCCTGGGACGTCATCGCCGCCGGCCGCTGGAGCGGGCGCTACGACATCTGCATTTGCTCGATGACCCCGAGCAAGGCCCGCGCCGAAGTGTTCGACTTCCCGGTCGAGTACTACGCCTCGCCCGCAGTGATCGTGGTCAACGCCAAGGATGATCGCATCCACGGCGCCAAGGATCTGAGCGGCAAGAAAGTCGGCCTCACCAGCGCCTCCAGCTACGAAAGTTATCTGAACAAGAATCTGGTGATCGAAGGCGCTGAAGACACGCAGTTGCAGTACCCGTTTGAGGATGTGCAGATCGCCCCGTATGACACCGACAACGTCGCGTTCCAGGATTTGGGCCTGGGTGCCGGCGTGCGTCTGGATGCGATCCTCACCAACCTCGTCACTGCCCAGCCACGCCTGAATCAAGACAAACGCTTCAAGCTTGCTGGCGAGGCGCTGTACTCGGAGCCGAACTCGGTGGCCATCGAAAAGGGTGACGCCCAGTGGGATGCGAAAGTGCGCGAGGTGTTTGCCCAGCTCAAGCAGGACGGCACCCTGAGCAAGCTCTCGCAAAAATGGATCGGCGCTGATATCAGCCAATGACTTCTTTCCCGACACCTCCAAAGCCACCGCTACCGGTGGCTGAATCACGCCTGCGACGGTTCTTCGGTTTCCGTACACGGTTGTACCTGACGTGGGCGGCGCTGTTCTGTCTGTTCGCCGGATTCTTCCTGAGCTTCGACCTGAAGTTCTCGATCATCGTCGACAAACTGCCCAATCTTGTTGGCCTCAAGCTTGCTCCCAATGGCTTTCTGCAAGGCGCGGCGCTGACCCTTTTTCTGTGCGTGTGCTCGATTGTCGCTTCGTCATTGCTGGGCTTCGTTACCGCCTTGGCGCGACTGTCGAAAAGCGCGGTGGCGTTCGGCATCGCCAGTTTCTACGCCTCGTTTTTTCGCGGCACGCCACTGCTGATTCAGATCCTGCTGATCTACCTCGGCTTGCCGCAACTGGGCATCGTGCCCGGCGCCATCGTCGCCGGAATCATTGCGCTGTCGCTGAACTACGGCGCCTATCTCAGCGAGATTTTCCGCGCCGGGATTCTCGGTGTTCCCTATGGCCAACGCGAAGCGTCACTGGCGCTGGGCATGCGCGACTCCGTAATTCTCTGGCGCATCACACTGCCCCAGGCCATGCGCACGATCATCCCGCCCACAACCAATCAGTTCATTTCGATGCTCAAGGACTCGTCGCTGATTTCGGTGATGGGTGTTTGGGAGGTGATGTTTCTGGCGCAGTCGTATGGCCGTTCAAGCTATCGCTACATCGAGATGCTGACGACGGCGGCGATCATTTACTGGCTGATGTCGATCGGTCTCGAGCTGATTCAGGCGCGGATGGAACGGCATTACGGCAAGGCTTACGTGCGCCGTTCCTGAGGTGAACGGCAACGTAACAGACATCATTCTGTAAAAACCCATCGCTATACAGGACGGCCCGTCTCTAACAAAAGGCCGTCCTCTCATGCCCTTCCCGCCGCAGCGTCTGTCGCTCGCAATCGCTCTGTTGATTTCCGCCACCGCCGCCCACGGTAAAACCGTACAGATCGACACCGCCACCACCGCCGCGCAAACCCTCGGTGGCAGCGACACGTTGACGATTTCGGCGCCGGGCAGCATCACCAACAGCGGCAAGACCGTGAGCCTTAAAGACAAGACCAGCGGTGCCGGCGTGGTAATCGATAACGCCGGCAAGATCATCTCCACGGGCGGTCGGGCCATCGACAGCAGCGGCGATCTGACTCAGGCGCGCAACTACGCCATCTACAATCGTAGCGGTGGGCAGATTCTCGGCGCGAACGACGCTTTACGCATCGACAGCAACTTCGTCAGCGGCAGCCTGTTGATCGACAACAGCGGCATCATTCGCTCAACCACCGGCCAAGGGCTGGATCTGGATGCATTGCGCAGCGACGGCGTGAAAACCACGATCATCAACCGTGAGGGCGGCTTGATTCGCGGCGACGCCAGCGACGGCATGAAGACCGGCGCCAACGCGACGATTACCAACTACGGCGAGATCTCCACCGGCGACTCGCACAACGCCGATCAGAAATTCGACGGCATCGATATCGATACGGCGACGGGCGTTTCGATCACCAACTACGGCGTCATTTCCGGCGGCCGTCACGGCATCACCACCGACCTCGGCGCGACGCTGGTCAACTACGGGCAGATCACCGGGCGCAACGGCTCCGGATTCGGCTCCGACGGTGACGGCACGGTGATCAACCACGGCACCATCACCGGCGCCTACTCCGGGCTGCAAGCTAACGGTGACGGCGATGGCGTAGACATCGACAAGATCGCCCACATCGAAAACTACGGCACCATTCAAGGCGTCGGCGCCGGCGGCGTCGACAAAGGTGGTTTCGCCAATGGCAGTGAGGGCATTGCCCTCGGCGGCGGCTACATTCTCAACGCCAGTGGCGCACTGATCAGTGGTGCCAACAGCGCCATTCTGGTGGACGACGGCAGCGGCGGTTCAGGGCTGGCGGCGACCACACTGGAGAACTTCGGCACCATTCAGGGCCTCGACGGCTTTGGCGTGAAGTTCGTTGGCGAGTTTGCCGACAACGTCGTCAACGGCGGCACCATCAGCGGCAGCAATGGCCTGGCGCTGGATCTGGGCGCTGGCAACGACAGCCTGACCCTGCGCAACGGCAGCCGCTTCGTCGGCGCCGTCGATGGCGGCAGCGGTTACGACCAAGTGGTGATGGACGACGCGGCGGGTGGCAGCTTCGGCGACAGTCGCAATTTCGAATGGCTGGAAGTCAGCCAAGGCGCGTGGACGCTGACCGGCAAGGGCGATTTCAGCGACGGCGGTGCAGTGCGCAACGGCGCGACCCTGATCAATCAGGGCAGCATTGCCGGCAACCTGAGCGTGGATGCCGGCGGTGTCTATGCCGGTGGCGGCTCGGTGGGCAGCCTCAACGTCAACGGCACATTGCGTACTGACACCGGCCTCGGTCGCGCAACGGTTGTGCATGACTTGAACATGGGCAGTGCGTCCACCCTCGCCTACGGCGTCAACGCCGACGGCAGCAGTGCGCCTGTACAGGTCGGCGGCACGGCCAATCTCAATGGCGCGACCTTGGCGGTGAACCCCGGCAGCGGCACCTATCCGTGGCAGAGCCATTACACCGTGCTGCAAGCCGCGCAGGTCAACGGCACCTTCGGCAAAGTCACCAGCGACTATGCGTTTCTCACGCCGACACTGGCCTATACGCCGACTCAAGTCGACCTGACGTACACCCGCAACGACGTCGCCTTCACTGACTTCGCCGCCACCAGCAACGGCAGCAATGCCGCCAACAGTCTGGCCTCGATGGGCAAGAACAACGCCCTCTACAACGCCCTGCTCAACACCACCCAAAGCACGGCCGGTGCAGCGATCGAGCAACTGGCCGGCGCCAGCAATGCCAACCTGACCAGCGCCACCCTCGGCGCCAGCAGTCAGGTGGGCAGCAGTATGCTCTCGGCGATGCAGCAAATGGGCGGCAGCCCGGGCTTGATGGTCGGCCTCGATCAGCGCGACACCCCGGTGTTGGCAGCGAATGGCGTGCCGTCCGCCGCACGCAATCTGAACGATCCGAACGCTCGCGGCCGACTCTGGCTGCAAGCGATCGGCGGCTACGGCAAGCTTGACGGCGAACACGGCAGCAGCGGTCTGGAACAACGCACCAAGGGCAGCGTGCTCGGCGCTGACTGGTCTCTCAATCCGCAATGGCGCCTGGGCATACTCGGCGGTTATTCGAAAACCGACCTGGACGCTACTGGCATCGATGGCAACGTCGAGAGCTGGCACGCCGGCGTTTATGCCTTGCATCAGAACGGCCCGATGGCGTTGCGTCTCGGCGCGGCCTACAGCGGCCATCAAGGTGAGAGCAAACGCACCATCGCCTTCAATGGCTTCAGCGATCGCCCCAAAGGCGATTACGACGCCGACAGCCAGCAAGCCTTCGCCGAACTCGGTTACGCCATGGGCAGCGGCCGCCTCAGCGCCGAACCTTTCGCCAACCTCGGCTACCAGCGCTACCACCGCGACAGCTATCGGGAAAAGGGTGGCGCGGCGGCGCTGCAAGTCGACAGCCAGACCCAGGACAACTTCAGCAGCACCTTCGGCCTGCGTCTGGCGCACCTGAGCAGCCTGGACAACGGCATGAGCGTGACACCGCGAATGGCCGTTGGCTGGAAGCACACCTACGGTGATGTCAGCAGCTCGACGCGTCAGGCCTTCGTGGTTGGCGGCACGGCGTTCAGTGTCGATGGCAGTTCGCTGGATCGCGACAGTCTGGTGTTGGAGGCCGGGCTGGACGTGGGAATTTCTGCGCGGCATACGCTGGGCGTGGGGTACAGCGGCGAGATCGGCAGCAACAGTCGCAATCATGGGTTGATTGGGCAGTGGCAGATGAGCTTTTGAGTTTGAACAGTCGGCGAGGTCCGGGTTGGTTGTAGGAAAAGGGATCGGTGCAGCCGAGTAAAAGCACCGGTTGGTACCACCGTGGCGATTTTCTACAAAACGATCCGACGTCGCCTGCAAGGCTGCGGGAAGTAGCCGACATCGGATTTTCTGGCGCATCAATAGAGTTGGGTCTCCTGTCAAAAGAGGCCGAACTTGATGCCCGTTCAACATCGATACAAACCACAACACCTGGCTTTGGCCATTGCGCTGGCACTTGGCGGCGTAGAGCTTGCGAACGCACAGCTACCTTCGCAAATGACTGACTCACCTGTGATCATGGAAGTCCCGGAACTGCCGGAGGCCACGCCATATGAAGCGGCTCTTCAAAGGCTTAAAGATTTTTCCACCCATATAAACACCGTTCCAATCTCCTTCGACTCGCCCGAAAGTACTTTCCAGGGCACTGCTATCAACGATTTCATCGTTCTCAAAGACGGTGCCAGCTTCAGTGGTCGGCTGGACGGTGACGGGGGCGTAAACTACCTGGTACTCAACGCCACTGACGGCGGAACGATCAAAGACACCCGTAATTTCAATGGACTGCATCTCCTGCGTGGAGACTGGACACTGAGCAGCAAGGGAGATTTCACGGAAGGCGTGTTGGTAGATCGCGACGGCACACTGACCAACCTTGGCAGCATCGAGGGTGGTGCTATCAGCGTCGGCAAGTTTTTCAACAAGGGAAGCATCAAAGGCGATGTACATGTCGAGACGGGCGGCAGTTTTGCAGGTAAGGGGACGGTAAGAAACCTGCACGTTGAAGGCCTGCTCACCGTCAATGGATTGCATGGCAGCCCCCGGGTCAAAGGCGATTTGAGCCTGTCCCGGACAGCCGAGCTGGCCTACGAGGTCACCCCTGAGGGCCGTGGCCAGACGATCAAAGTCGACGGCACCGCCGAGCTTGGTGGCGCCACCCTGAAAATCGTTGCGGCTCCCGGGGAATATCCAGCAACCAGCCCGTACAAAATCATCGAAGCCGCCAAGATTGAAGGTGAGTTCGGCACGATCCAGAACGATCTGGCTTTCATGACGGCCACAGCTCAATACAACAAAAAGTCTGTCGGACTGACTTACGCCCGCAACGATGTACCGCTGAAAAGCGTCGCCACTACGGACAGTGGTCGTGCGGTGGCAGAAAGTATTGTCGAGCCGATGGTGCCATCGTCTTCCGCACCGTCGACACCGCTGACGGCATCAGCTCCCCTACCAAATGCGGATACAGCGTCAGCTTCAACAGCAACGGCTCCCACTTCCGATTCAGTGACTGCTCCTGCTGCAACCTCAGTTTCATCACCCGCTCAGGATGAATTCGTGACTGCGCCGGTCAGCGAAGCTGTCGAAGCGCCGGCCTCAGCACCGCAAAAACCCGCCAACAACGCCGTCGCCGCGATACTGGCCAGCGACAGGAAAACAGCCTCCATCGCCCTCGAACAACTCGCCGCCGGCAGCAACGCCAACCTCGCCAAAGCCACGCTGAACAGCATCACGCCCGTGAGTACCAGCATGCTGTCGGCCATGCGCCAACTGGATAACCGCTCCAACACTACGCGTGGTTCCGGCAACTCACCTCGCCATGCGGCGGGCGGTGCAGATTCCGGACGAGTCTGGGTTCAGGCCCTTGGCCATGGCGGCAAGGTCGACCGAGACTACGACAGCACCCTCAAACACGCTACCCAAGGTCTGGTCATGGGCGCTGACTGGCGGCTCAATGAGCAATGGCATGTCGGTCTGCTGGGCGGCAAATCCCAAACCAAACTCGACGCCCGCCAGTACGACGGCGACCTCGACAGTTGGCACCTCGGTGCCTACGCCGTGCGTCAGGACGGACCGTTGGCACTGCGCTTGGGCGCCACCTATGCCAGCCACGACGGCAGCAGCAAACGTCGGGTGGCGTTCAAGGGTTTCAGCGACAACCTTAAGGGCGACTACGACGCGAACACCCAGCAAGCCTTTGCCGAACTGGGCTTCAATCTCGGTCGTAACAACGTAACGCTGGAACCCTTCGCCAGCCTCGGCTACCAGCGCTATCAACGCGACAGCTACAGTGAAAAAGGTGGGGATGCGGCGCTGAAAGTGTTCGGGCAAACCCGTGACAACCTCAGCAGCACCTTTGGCCTGCGCACGGCGCGGATCAACCGACTGGACAACGGCATGAGCCTGACACCGCGACTCAGTGCCGGCTGGAAACACACCTTCGGCGAGCTCGACATCGATACACGGCAACAGCTGGTCAAGGGTGGCAAGCGTTTCGAAGTGGCCGGTGCGGCGCTGGATCGCAACAGCCTGGGCGTCGATGCAGGACTTGACCTCGGACTATCGGCCAATCACACCGTAGGTCTGGGCATCACTGGTGATTTCGGAACGGAAAGCCGTACTCACAGCGTGATGGGCCAATGGCGAATGGCATTCTGATGGTCTGAACGCCTTCATTGCAGGAGTGAGCCTGCTCGCGATGACTGAGTGTCAGTCGCTATAAGTGTTGGCTGATCCGCCGCTATCGCGAGCCGGCTCGCTCCCACAGGGGATTTGCGTGATTCAGACAAATCCCGGACGAAAAAAAGGGGAGCACCATGCTCCCCCGAGGTTTAAAGCGTTGGATCGCGGCTGTTATCTCAGCCTTCGATTTCGATCAGGATTTCGCCCGGGTTCACCCGGTCGCCTTTAGCGACGTGGATCGCAGTGACCTTGCCGGCGATGGCGGCCTGGACTTCGGTTTCCATCTTCATCGCTTCGCTGATCAGTACTGCCTGGCCAGCCTTGACGGTGTCGCCTTCCTTGACCAGCACATCAACGATGTTGCCCGGCATGGTGGTGCTGACGTGCCCCGGCGCGGACGCCTGTTTGCGTTTGCTGCTGCCACCGCCGACGAATTCGTTGAGCGGTTCGAACACCACTTCTTCCGGCATGCCGTCGATGGACAGGTAGAAGTGACGCTTGCCTTCAGCCTTCACACCGACACCGGTGATGTCGACGCGGTAGGTTTCGCCGTGGACGTCGATAACGAACTCGGTCGGTACACCTTCGCCACCCGCCGACGCCACTGCACCAGCCTCGGGAATCGGCAGCAACACTTCCGGCACGAGGGTGCCGGCGGCACGTTCTTCGAGGAACTTGCGGCCGATGTCCGGGAACATGGCGAAGGTCAGCACGTCTTCTTCCGACTTGGCCAAGGCGCCGATGTCGGCACGCAGCTTGGTCATTTCCGGCTTGAGCAGGTCGGCCGGACGCACGTCGATGACCTCTTCGCTGCCGATCGCCTGACGACGCAGTTTTTCGTTAACCACGCCTGGCGCCTTGCCGTAGCCACCTTGCAGGTAAAGCTTCACTTCGTTGGTGATGGTCTTGTAACGCTCGCCGGCCAGCACGTTGAAGAACGCCTGAGTGCCGACGATCTGCGAAGTCGGGGTCACCAGCGGCGGGAAGCCGAGGTCTTCACGCACGCGCGGGATTTCCGCCAGCACTTCGCCCATGCGGTTCAGTGCGCCCTGCTCTTTCAACTGGTTGGCGAGGTTGGAGATCATCCCGCCCGGCACCTGGTTGACCTGCACACGGGTATCGACAGCGGTGAACTCGCTTTCGAACTGGTGGTACTTCTTGCGCACAGCGTAGAAGTACAGGCCGATTTCCTGCAGCAATTCCAGATTCAGGCCGGTGTCGTACTCGGTGCCTTTGAGGGCAGCGACCATCGACTCGGTGCCCGGGTGGCTGGTGCCCGAGGCGAAGCTGGAGATCGCGGTATCGATGTGGTCGGCGCCGTTTTCGATAGCCTTCAGTTGGCACATGGTCGCCAGACCCGCGGTGTCGTGGGAGTGGATGAACACTGGCAACGACTGCTCGGCTTTCAACGCCCGGACCAGTTCGCCGGTGGCATACGGAGTCAACAGACCGGCCATGTCCTTGATCGCCACCGAGTCGCAACCCATGGCTTCCATTTGTTTGGCT
This sequence comes from Pseudomonas sp. FW305-7, assembly GCF_058786735.1. Classification (NCBI taxonomy): domain Bacteria; kingdom Pseudomonadati; phylum Pseudomonadota; class Gammaproteobacteria; order Pseudomonadales; family Pseudomonadaceae; genus Pseudomonas; species Pseudomonas sp. FW305-7. The sequence goes on along the minus strand of NZ_JBYSZA010000002.1, from coordinate 179,113 downwards.
TGCGCCACAAAGGCGTCGATGGTGTGCACCGGGCTGGTGGTGTAAGCGATGGTGCCTTGGGCATGTTTGCCGGCCGCTTTCACCGCTTCGATGGCCACGCGCAGGTTACGCACATCGTTCATCGCGTCGAAGATGCGGAACACGTCAATGCCGTTGACCGCAGCCTTGGCGACGAAGGCTTTGACCACGTCGTCGCTGTAGTGGCGGTAGCCCAGCAGGTTCTGCCCGCGCAGGAGCATTTGCAGGCGGGTGTTAGGCAACGCCGCACGCAGTTGGCGCAGGCGCTCCCACGGGTCCTCTTTCAGAAAACGTACGCAGGCATCGAACGTCGCGCCGCCCCAGCATTCCAGCGACCAGTAGCCGACTTTGTCGAGCTTGTCGCAGATCGGCAGCATGTCTTCGGTGCGCATGCGGGTGGCGAGCAGCGATTGGTGAGCGTCGCGCAGGATGGTATCGGTGACAAAAATCTTCTTGGACATTGTTGTATTCCTCACAGGCCTGCGTGGGCGGCGATGGCGGCGGCGATGGCCAGGGCCAGCTCTTCGGGTTTGCGCTTGATCGAGTAGTTGGTCAGTTCAGGATGGCTTTCAACGAAGCTGGTATTGAACTGGCCGCTACGGAATTCTGGGTTGCGCAGGATTTCCTGATAGTAGGCAGCGGTGGTTTTCACGCCTTGCAGACGCATGTCGTCGAGGGCGCGCAGGCCACGGTCCATCGCCTCTTCCCAAGTCAGCGCCCAGACCACCAGCTTCAGGCACATCGAGTCGTAGAACGGCGGGATGGTGTAACCGGTGTAGATCGCCGTGTCGGTGCGCACACCCGGACCGCCGGGGGCGTAGTAACGGGTGATCTTGCCGAAGCTCGGCAGGAAGTTGTTTTTCGGGTCTTCGGCGTTGATGCGGAACTGCAACGCGAAGCCACGGTGCTGAATGTCTTCCTGCTTCACCGACAGCGGCAGGCCGGAGGCGATGCGGATCTGTTCGCGGACGATGTCGATCCCGGTGATTTCTTCGGTGATGGTGTGTTCCACCTGCACCCGGGTGTTCATCTCCATGAAGTACACCTCGCCCTCGGCGAGCAGGAACTCCACGGTGCCGGCGTTCTCGTAGCCGACAGCCTTGGCCGCACGCACCGACAGGTCGCCGATGTAGGCGCGCTGTTCCGGGGTCAGTTGCGGGCTCGGAGCGATTTCGATGAGCTTCTGGTTACGGCGCTGGATCGAGCAGTCCCGCTCGAACAGGTGCACGACGTTGCCAAAGCTGTCGCCGAGGATCTGCGCTTCGATGTGCTTGGGATTGACGATGCATTTTTCCAGGAACACTTCCGCCGAACCGAAGGCCTTGGTGGCTTCGGAGATGACGCGGGGGAAATTCTGTTCGAGTTCTTCGCGGCTGTTGCAACGACGGATACCGCGACCGCCACCACCGGAAGTGGCCTTGAGCATCACCGGGTAACCGATACGGTCGCCCTCGGCCAACGCCTCTTCGATATCGGCAACGTTGCCTTCGGTGCCCGGCGTCACCGGTACGCCGGCCTTGATCATGCTGCGCCGGGCTTCGGTCTTGTCGCCCATGCGGCGAATGACTTCTGCCGAAGGGCCGATGAATTTGATGCCGCGCTCGGCGCAGATGTCTGCCAGCTCGGCGTTTTCCGAAAGGAAACCGTAACCGGGGTGCAACGCATCGCAGCCGGTTTCAACCGCCAGGTTCACCAGTTTGCGCGGGTTGAGGTAACCGGCCAATGGCTCGGCACCGATGCTATGGGCCTCGTCCGCACGCTTCACATGCAACGCATGACGGTCGGCGTCGGAAAAAATCGCAACCGAGCGAATGCCCATTTCGGCGCAGGCCCGCACAATTCGTACGGCAATCTCACCACGGTTGGCGATCAGGATCTTTGTTATCACTTGGAGGTTCCCTTGAGCCGGTGGCACCACGACCTGCTAGACCCAGGTCGACGCGTGACCAAATGTTTCAATTTAGTCGCAGGTCCACACTAGCGCTCATGAGAGATTAACAAAAATGAATAAAAATTGGGTCAGGCATAAGTAAAGACTTATAGTCAGCGCATCTTCCCGCGTTCAGAGCCTGTAGAAAATGCGTAAGTCCTTGATGCGTATGACATTGCGTCAATTGCAGATCTTCAACGAAGTGTGCGATTTGCGTTCTTACAGCCGCGCGGCGGAAGAAATGTCGCTCACACAACCGGCTGTCAGCCTACAGATTCGTCAGCTGGAAGAGCTGATCGGCCAGCCATTATTCGATTACGTCGGCAAAAAACTCTACATGACCGAGGCCGCCGAAGCACTCCAACGGGCCAGTCGGGATATTTTCGGGCGCTTGGAAAATCTCGATATGCAGCTGTCGGACATGCAGGGCTCGCTGCAGGGCCAACTGAAACTCGCGGTGGAATCCAGCGCCAAATACTTCGTGCCGCACCTGTTCGCAGCGTTCAAGCGCCAGCATCCGGAAGTGAACCTGCAACTGACCGTGGTCAACCGGGGCCAGGTGATTCGCCGCCTCTCCGACAACCGCGACGACCTGGTGATCATGTCGATGGTGCCGCAAGACATGGGCCTGGAGTTTCTGCCGTTTCTCAATAATCCGATTGTTGCCGTGGCGCGTCCGGATCATCCGCTGGCACACATGGGCCCGTTGCGCTTGCAGGACCTTGAACCTTACACATTGCTGATCCGTGAGCCTGGCTCGGGTACGCGATTGGCGTGTGAGGAGTATTTCAAGGAAAAGCGCGTGCACTTCACTCAGACCCAGGAGGTCGCTTCGGCCGAAGCCCAGCGCGAATGCGTGTTGGCGGGTCTGGGCCTGGCGCTGTTGACGCGCCACGCCCTGAACCTGGAACTGGCGACCGGCGGCCTGGTGGAGCTGCCGGTCGAGGAGTTGCCGCTGTTTCGCAGTTGGTGCCTGGTGCAAGCCAAGGCCAAACGGCTGTCACCGGTGGCGCACGCCTTCCTGGCGTTTATCCGCAGCGAGCGCGTGCAGATCAGCGCGCTGGTTGAGCGTTTCGACGGGAAGCTGCGGGCGCTGCCTGCCAGTGATTGATTTCGGGAAAGTCGCCGATTTCGGCTTGAAGCTGACGAAGTTCGAAGCGATCTTCGATAGCGCGGCGAAACTCCATGCGGCGCTGGTCTTCCTGCTGACGACGGGTTTTCGCGGCGCTGTTGCGTTCTTCGTAAGGCTGAGCCATTTCGAGTCTCCCAAGGCGTTTACGGGAGTTTCACAATAGGCCTGAGGGATGACGGTTTGGCTGCCGGAGGATGACAGTCCAATGAATTTGCGTTGTTTTTTGCGGACGTCATCGCGGGCTTGCCCGCGATTAAGGTCGGAACGACCTTACGATGACGTCAGTCATCCAGCGCTTTCACCGCTTTCGGCGACAATCGCAAGCTGCGCAGGCTGCGCTTCACACTCTTGAGGTGATTGACCAGGCTCGGCCCGCGCGCCATGGCCACGCCCATCGCCAGCACGTCGATCACCACCAGGTGGGCGATACGCGAGGTCAGCGGCGTATAGATTTCAGTGTCTTCGTGCACATCGATCGCCAGGTTGACGGTGGACAGCTCCGCCAACGGCGTCTGGCTCGGACACAGCGTGATCAGCGACGCACCGCTCTCGCGAACGAGGTTGGCGGTGATCAGCAGGTCTTTCGAACGCCCGGACTGGGAAATGCAGATCGCCACGTCCGTCGGCTTCAACGTTACCGCCGACATCGCCTGCATGTGCGGATCGGAATACGCCGCCGCCGTCAGCAGCAGGCGAAAGAACTTGTGCTGGGCATCCGCCGCCACCGCGCCTGAGGCACCGAAGCCGTAGAACTCGACACGCTGCGCCTGCGACATCAGCGTCACCGCGCGCTGCAACTCCACCGGATCGAGCTTCTCGCGAACCTCCATCAGCGTGTGCAGCGTGGTGTCGAAAATCTTCAGGCTGTAATCGGCGACCGAGTCATCTTCATGGATCGCGAACTGACCGAAGCTGGCACCCGCCGCCAGGCTTTGCGCAAGCTTGAGCTTCAGATCCTGAAAACCGGAACAACCAATGGCGCGACAGAAGCGCACGATGGTCGGCTCACTGATGCCGACGCTGTGGGCCAGGTCGGCCATGGAACTGTGCATCACGGCCGCAGGGTCAAGCAGCACGTGGTCGGCGACCTTGAGCTCCGACTTGCGTAACAGGTGACGTGACTGGGCGATGTGTTGCAGCAGATTCAAGGGGCTGGACTCTTCTTATGGTCGGGGATGTAGCAAGCTTGTAGTTATACTACATGAATCGGCTTTTTGCCTGCTCAATGCGTAACTCCATGTCCCCATATCAGGCGCGATGGCATCCATGTAGCCCTTAATCCGGGTTTTCCTGTTCGCGCAAAAGCCCGGCCAGCCCGGCAGCTTCCACCGGTCGGCTGATCAGATAGCCCTGCACTTCATCGCAACGTTCAGCGCGTAAAAATTCCAGCTGCTCCTGCCGCTCAACCCCTTCGGCCACCACTTTCAGTGACAAGCCATGAGCCATGGCAATGATTGCCCGAGTGATCGCCGCATCTTCACTGCCCTCGCCCAGGCCACGGATAAAAGCCTGATCGATCTTCACGTAATCCACCGGGATGCGCTTGAGGTAACTCAGCGACGAATAGCCGGTGCCGAAATCATCGATGGCCAGTTTCACCCCCAGATCGCGCAGTTGCTGGAACGTCGCGATGATGTGTTCAACGCTGTCGAGCAACTGGCTTTCGGTGAGTTCCAGCTCAAGGTAGTGCGGCGCCAGCCCGGTTTCTTCGAGCACCTGACGCACTAGGCTGACCAGTTTGCCCTGACGCAGTTGATGCACCGACAGATTCACCGAAACACGAATCGGCGCGAGCCCCTGTCGCTGCCATTCGCACGCCTGCCAGCAGGCCTGACGCAACACAAACTCACCGATCGGCCCGATCAGACCGGTCTCCTCGGCCAACCCGATGAAATCCCCCGGCGGTACCCGCCCCATCGTCGGATGATCCCAGCGCACCAGCGCCTCCGCCGCATTCAGGCGTCCCGTCTCCAGGCATAGCTTCGGCTGGTAGAACACCTTCAGTTGCTTCTCGTCGATGGCTTTGCGCAGCTGGTTTTCCAGTTGCAAACGCTCAAGGGTGCTGGCCTGCAAGCTCTCGGTGTAGAACTGGAAGTTGTTGCCGCCCAGATGCTTGGCATGTTGCATGGCCATATTCGACTGACTGACCAGCGCGGAAATCTCCCGCGCATTGTCCGGCAGCATGCTGATGCCCATCGACGCGCTGACCACCAGCTCATGCCCTTCCACAGTCAGCGGCAGACGCAGCTTGGCCGACAACCGCGTGGCGACACGGGCCAGACTCGACAGGTTGCCGTAGGCATCGAACAGCACGGCAAATTCATCACCGGACAGGCGCGCAATGGTGTCGGCTTCCGGCAAGGCGTTGACCAGACGACGAGCCATTTTCTGCAGCAACTGGTCAGCGATTTCATGACCGAGGCTGTCGTTGAGCAACTTGAAGCGATCCAGATTGATGTGCAGCAGCGCCAGACTGCGCCGCCCGCCCTGCCGGACCCGCTGATGCGCTTCGTGCAGACGCTCGCGGAACAGCGAGCGATTGGCCAGCCCGGTGAGTTCGTCGTAGTGCGTCAGGTAACGCATGCGCTCTTCGGATTCGCGGCGAGCGGAAAGATCGGCGAAGAAACCGACAATATGACTGACATTTCCCCGATGATCGCGCACCGCGCTCAGTTGCAGCCACTGCGGGTACAGCTCGCCATTCTTGCGGGTCTCCACCAGTTCGCCCTGCCAACTGCCGTGCTGTTCCAGCGCGTGACGGATCGCTACGTAATGACGACGGGCATCGCGGCTGCATGGCAGCTCGACGACGTTGCGCCCGAGCATGTCGTCGATGTCATAACCGGTGACCCGACTGAAGGCCTGATTGATCGCGATCAACGCGTAGTTCGGGTCGAGAATCACGATGCCTTCGCTGGCCGCTTCGAACACCGTCGCCGCCAGCCTCTGCTGCTCTTCAAGGCTTTTGCTGGCACTGATGTCGCGACGGGTGCCGACCATCCGGATCACGCGCCCGCTGTCGCTGCGCTCCACGGCGCGACCACGGTCTTCGATCCACACCCAGTGGCCATCGCCGTGACGCACGCGATACTCGATCTGATAATCCTCGGTGCGCCCCTTCAGATGTTCGACCAGCGCATGCTTTAGCGGTGGCACGTCTTCCGGGTGCAAGCGCGGCTTGAGGTCACGCAGGATCGCCGTGACGTATTCCGGGGCGAGGCCGAACAGTTCCTGGATTTGCGTGTGATGGACTTCATCGGTTTGCAGATTCCAGTCCCACAGTCCCAGCTCACTGGCCTTCAAGGCCAGCGCCAGGCGCGCTTCGCTTTTGCTCAGGGCCTGATTGGCGGCATCCAGTTCACGGCTGCGCTGGGCGACGCGATCCTCCAGCTCGACCTGCGCTTCGCGCAACTTGCCCTCGGCACAGCGGCGATGGTCGATTTCCGTCGCCAGCTCTTGATTGAGCTGCTCGCTGCGCGACTGCGTTTGCTGCAGGTGTTCGATCAGGCGCTGATTCTGAAAGCGCCGCAGCAAGCTGCGATCAATCAGCCGATTGACCTGCCACGCCACCACGCTCAATGAGCCCAGCAGGATCAGCCCGAGCCAGCCCCAGCCTCGCGCCAGTTCATCGCCGCCCCAGAACAGAAAACCAATCGCCGGCAACAGACACGGCAAGGTAAACGACAGAAACGCTGGAAGGCTCACTGCATAGGCGACGCTGGCTGACAGCGTCGCGGCGCCAATCAGGCCGAACACCCAGGCTTGCTGAATGAAGTTGTCGGCAGGCACCAAGGCGATGCCGGCACCGGCCAGGGTCAGGCCGGTCATGGTCGAACCGATCAGGAACATCCGGAACCAGATCGGTTGGGCCTGACGGTTGGGGATCGCCGAGTCGAATGCGGCAACCTGAATCACCCGCAACGCCACCAGCGACAGCAACCACACCAGCCAGACGCTGACCACGAAATAGCGCTGCGGGCTCCAGAGCAAACCGGCGCAGACCAGACCATTGATCAACATGAAAAGGGTGGGCAACAAGGAGCCCTGATACAGCAGGCGCGTGCGCTCCACCGCCATTTCAACGGCATAGTGCTTGCGGATAACCCGGGGTTCCACGGAGGGGCCCGACAGTTCGGCGCTGAGGGTCATGGGCAACGTTCTTGTTCTTATAAGGAGGGCGTGCGCCCGAAACGTGGACGGAGCATACACAAGCCGCCCCCTTTGCCAAACTGCTCCAGATCATAAATCGGGCGAAACTTTACCCGCCTCTCTCGCCAGCAAAACCCGCGAAGCGAGACGGACCAACGCCTGTAGCCGGTGACCGACCGGTCGTCATCGGCAGCACTTTCATCGGCTAATGCAAAGCTCGGTTTGCCCGGGCCTGCGGCGCACCCTAGAATGCCCCGATGCGCGATGATCTCTCCCTTCTGCTGAACTCTCTCAACGATGCCCAACGCCAGGCCGTAGCTGCCCCCGTTGGCCGTCAGTTGGTCCTGGCCGGTGCTGGCTCCGGTAAAACCCGAGTGCTGGTGCACCGTATCGCCTGGTTGATCCAGGTTGAAAACGCCTCGCCCCACTCCATTTTGTCGGTGACCTTCACCAACAAGGCCGCTGCAGAGATGCGTCATCGCATCGAGCAGTTGCTGGGTATCAACCCGGCCGGCATGTGGGTCGGCACCTTCCACGGCCTGGCGCACCGCTTGCTGCGGGCGCACTGGCAGGAGGCCGGGCTGAGCCAGACCTTCCAGATTCTCGACAGCGATGACCAGCAACGCCTGGTCAAGCGGGTGATCCGCGAGCTGGGCCTCGACGAACAGCGCTGGCCGGCCCGTCAGGCCCAGTGGTTCATCAACGGGCAGAAAGACGAAGGTCTGCGTCCCAAACACATTCAAGCCAGCGGCGATTTGTATCTGGCGACCATGCGCGGCATCTATGAGGCCTACGAGGCCGCGTGTCAGCGCGCCGGCGTCATCGACTTCTCCGAACTGTTGCTGCGCGCCCTCGATCTATGGCGCGATCACCCGGGCCTGCTGGCGCATTATCAAAAGCGTTTCCGGCACATTCTGGTGGACGAGTTCCAGGACACCAACGCCGTGCAGTACGCCTGGTTGCGTCTGCTCGGCAAGGGCGGCGACAGCCTGATGGTGGTCGGCGACGACGATCAGTCGATCTACGGCTGGCGCGGCGCGAAAATCGAGAACATTCATCAGTACTCGTCTGACTTCCCGGATTCGGTGACCATTCGTCTGGAGCAAAACTACCGCTCCACCGCTGGCATTCTCAAAGCCGCCAACGCTCTGATCGCCAATAACACCGGTCGTCTCGGCAAAGAGCTGTGGACCGATGGCGGCGATGGCGAAGCGATCAATCTGTACGCCGCGTTCAACGAGCACGACGAAGCACGCTACGTTGTCGAAACCATCGAAAGCGCGCTGAAAACCGGCTTGGCTCGTAGCGATATCGCGATTCTGTACCGCTCCAACGCTCAATCGCGCGTTTTGGAAGAAGCCTTGCTGCGTGAGCGCATTCCCTACCGTATCTATGGTGGCCAGCGCTTCTTCGAACGGGCAGAAATCAAGAACGCCATGGCCTACCTGCGCCTGCTCGAAGGTCGCGGCAACGATGCCGCGCTGGAACGGGTGATCAACGTTCCGGCTCGCGGCATCGGCGAGAAAACCGTCGAAGCGATCCGCGACCACGCCCGTCACAGCGATGTGTCGATGTGGGAAGCGATGCGCCAACTGGTCGCCAATAAAGGCCTGACCGGTCGCGCCGCCGGTGCGCTGGGCGCGTTTATCGAACTGATCGAGAACCTCGCCGCCAAGTGCATGGAGATGCCGCTGCACCTGATGACCCAGACTGTCATCGAGCAGTCTGGCCTGATCGCTTATCACGAAGCGGAAAAAGGCGAGAAAGGCCAGGCCCGGGTAGAAAACCTTGAGGAACTGGTCAGCGCCGCGCGCAACTTCGAAAACACCGAAGACGACGAAGAGCTGACGCCACTGGCGGCCTTCCTCGGCCACGCTTCGCTGGAAGCCGGCGACACGCAGGCTGACGAGCATGAAGACAGCATTCAGTTGATGACGCTGCACAGCGCCAAAGGCCTGGAATTCCCTTACGTGTTCCTGGTGGGCATGGAAGAAGGCTTGTTCCCGCACAAGATGAGCCTGGAAGAACCTGGCCGTCTCGAGGAAGAGCGGCGCCTGGCCTACGTGGGCATCACCCGGGCGATGCAGAATCTGGTGATGACCTATGCTGAAACCCGACGCCTGTACGGCAGCGAAACCTACAACAAGGTCTCGCGTTTCGTGCGCGAAGTGCCGAAAGGTCTGATTCAGGAAGTACGCCTGTCGAACAGCGTCAGCCGACCGTTCGGCGGCAATCAGTCGATGAGCGGCAGCAACCTGTTCAGCGGCAGCGAGATCCCGGAAACGGGGTTCAGCCTTGGGCAAACAGTTCGTCACTCGATATTCGGTGACGGCGTGATCCTCAACTTCGAAGGTTCAGGTGCGCAGGCGCGGGTGCAGGTGAACTTCAGTGAAGGCAGCAAGTGGCTGATGCTGGGGTACGCGAAGCTGGAAGCGATCTAAAGGCAGCCCGTCGTTGCTCATCGTTCCCACGCTCGGCGTGGGAATGCATCCCGTGACGCTCCGCGTCACTGTGGACGCGGAGCGTCCATGGCGGCGTTACCACGCAGAGCGTGGGAACGATCGCACATGAACACTGGAGGCAACACCATGGGCTCAGGCTTCTTTTCTTCCTGGACATTCTGGGCCCTGCTTTCGGCGACTTTCGCTGCTTTGACGGCGATCTTCGGCAAAATCGGCATCGAAAACGTCAACTCTGACTTCGCCACCCTGCTACGCACCATCGTGGTACTCGTCAGCCTGGCCTTGATTCTGTATGCCACGGGCCAATATCAGTCGTTGGGATCGATATCCGCCAAGAGCTATCTGTTCCTGTTGCTGTCCGGTCTGGGCACCGGCGCGTCGTGGCTGTGCTACTTCCGCGCGTTAAAGGTGGGCCCGGCTTCACTGGTCGCTCCGGTGGACAAGCTCAGTGTGGTGTTGGTGGCGGTACTTGGCGTGATGTTGCTGGGTGAGAAACTCGATCTGCGCCAGTGGGGCGGTATCGGCTTGATCACTGCCGGTGTGGTGATGCTGGCGTTTCGTCGCTAGGCAACATTTCCCGCTGAACCTATCCCTTTTTCCTACAGACAAAAGTACAGGGTCCTATTGCCGCGACCGAGCTGAACGTAAGCTGTCAGGCAAAAGCCCGAAACACTCTCTCGCTAGCCAGTGCCACTTGAGCTGTGCAACATGGCGCGCGTGTCTCCACAAACGGGAATTCCCTTTATGAAACGTTTTCTTAGCATCGCCATGGCGTTGTGCATCGGCCTGACGATGAGCCTCGACGCCAATGCCAAGCGCTTTGGTGGTGGCAAAAGCGCCGGCGCTGCGCCGACGCACCAGACCAGCCAGATGGCTCCTTCTTCTCCAGGCATGGGCGGCGCTGCGGCGACCGCGGGTGCTGCCGGTGCCGCCGGTGCTGCTGCCAAGGCTGGCGGCGCTTCGAAATGGCTCGGCCCTCTGGCCGGCATCGCCGCCGGTGGCCTGCTCGCTTCCATGTTCATGGGTGGCGGCTTCCAGGGCATGCAGATCTTCGACATCCTGATCATGGCCCTGATCGCGTTCGTGATCTTCCGCTTCATCGCCGCTCGTCGACGCAAGCAACAGGAGCACCTGGCTCCGGCCGGCGCGCCGATGCAGCGTGAGGCATTCGAGCAGAAGCCTGCTGGCATGGGTTCGATCTTCGGTGGTTCGGCTGCTCCGGCTGCCGCCCGTCCGGTAATCAACGCGCCAGCATGGTTCAATGAACAGAACTTCCTGGCCGCTGCGCGCAGCCACTTCCAGTCGCTGCAGCAACACTGGGACGCTAACGAAATGGACAAGATCGCCGAGTTCGTGACCCCGCAAATGCTTGAGTTCCTCAAGCGTGAGCGTGCGGATCTGGGCGACGGCTTCCAGTCGACCTACATCGACAACCTTCAGGTGCAACTGGACGGCGTGGATGACCGTGCCGACAAGACCATCGCCACCCTGACCTTCAGCGGTGTGTCGAAGACCTCGCGTTTCGACCAGGGCGAAGTCTTCAGCGAAAGCTGGAACATGGAACGTCCGCAAGGCGAAAACCAGCCTTGGCTGGTGGCCGGTATCCGCCAGAACGGTTGATCCCTTCTGCGTCAGGCAACGGTTGAAGAAAACCCCGGACTTGTCCGGGGTTTTTCTATTTCGCGGTTGCATCTATAGCGAGCTACTGTATAAACCGGCCCATATAAACCGCGCCATTCAAGCAAGAGGATCCCGGACGTGGAAGAAATCATCGAACAACTGCGCGAAGCCAACGAACCCGTACCGGTTCCATTGGAGTTGCCTGACGAAGACCAACTGGTGGAAGTCGAAGAAGAACTCTTCATCAACATTCCATTCGTCTTCAAAGAGTTTTTGCTGACCGTCAGCGACGTGGTTTACGGCAGCCTGGAGCCGGTGACTGTCACCGACCCGCAATCGCATACCTATTTGCCGGATGTGGCAGCGAATGCCTGGGACGCCGGCGTGCCGCGCGATCTGATCCCGATCTGCCAGGATGGCGACAACTATTACTGCGTCGAAGAAGACGGCACCGTGGTGCTGTGGTCCGGCGAAGAAGAGCTGATCACCGAAGAATCCTGGGAATCGGTGTGGCACTGGGCGCGGGACGTCTGGCTGGAAAGCTGATTTGCCCAATGCCCCGGGTGGTCAATGCCCCGACGACTCCTTGTGATTGTCGAGGGTTTCCAGCAAAGCCACCTGCATCCGCGTGTGCACGCGGATGAACCAGCGCCAGAGCAGCGCCGCCACGGCGGCCGCGACCACGGCGATCAGCACCAGCAACTTGTTGGTCGGCAGAATACTGGCCGACAAGGCTGCCAGCAGCAGGAAAATCACCAGCAGCGAGAGAATCGGGATCACCTCGGAGATCACCCGGCGCACTCGCTGCGTGTGCCTTCCGGCCATCTCCGGCTTCACGCCCATCTCGGCCAGCAGCATCGACAGCGCCTTGAGCTTGCGATAAGCGGCGATTAGGAACGGCAACGACACCAGCAACGCCCCGCCCCAGATCAACGCCTTCTGCCAGCTCGGATCGCTGATCCAGTCGTGCAGCGACAGCGAGATGCGTTCGGCGAAGTACGCTCCGGCGAAGAAGATCGCAATCACCAGCGCCAGATTGACCCCCACCTGCAAAAGAATCCGCCGGATCATCGACGCTAGCATGGCGCCCTCGCCTTGCGGCTGGATGCTGCGCAACCATTCGCCGTACATCCCGAGCACCCGTGCCAGAGGCTTGGGCATGGCGGCAGACAGCTTGATCGACAGCGGGTCAGCCGCACGAATGAGGTAAGGCGTCAGCAGCGTGGTGATGACCGACACCGCCACGGCCACCGGATAGAGGAAGTTGCTGGTGACCTGCAAAGTCATCCCGAGCGCGGCGATGATGAAGGAAAATTCGCCAATCTGTGACAGCCCCATCCCTACCCGCAGTGAGGTGCGTCCGTCATTGCCGGCGATGAACGCACCGAGCCCGCAGGACAGCATCTTGCCGAGCACCACCGCCACAGTGATGACCGCAATCGGCCACGCGTACTGGAGAAGAATCATCGGGTCGAGCATCAGGCCGATGGCGACAAAGAAAATCGCGCTGAACAGGTCACGCACCGGCTCGATCAGCCGCTCGATCTTCAGCAGTTGCCGCGACTCGGCCATGATCGCGCCGATCAGGAACGCGCCCAGCACCATGCTGTATTCGAGCTTGACCACCAGCAGGCAGAAGCCGAAACACAGGCCCAGCACGGTGATCAGCAGCATCTCGTTGCTTTCGAATTTGGCGACGTAGGCCAGCAAACGTGGCACCAGCAGAATGCCGATGACCAGTGCGACGATCATGAACAGCGACAACTTGCCCACCGTGGAGAACACTTCGCCGGAACTGACGGTGCCGCTGACCGCGATGCTCGAGAGCAAAGCGATGATGCCGATGCCGAGAATGTCCTCGACGATCAGCACGCCGAAGATCAACTGCGCAAAACGCTCGTTCTTCATCTTCAGATCATTGAGCGCCTTGACGATGATGGTGGTCGAGGAGATCGCCAGAATTGCGCCGAGGAACAGCGAATCCATGGTGTTCCAGTCGAACCAGCGACCTATTTCATAGCCAATCCAGATCATCAGGACGATTTCGAGGAACGCCGCAATAAACGCCGTGGCGCCGACCTTGAACAGCTTGCGCAGGCTGAACTCCAGCCCGAGACAGAACATCAGGAAGATCACTCCCAGCTCGGCGAGGGTCTTGATGGTTTCTTCATCGTGGATCAGGCCGAATGGCGGGGTGTGCGGGCCGATGATGAATCCCGCGACGATGTAGCCCAGCACCACCGGCTGCTTGAAACGGTGAAACAGGACAGTCACCACACCCGCGACCAACATGATCACTGCCAGGTCCTGAATAAAACTGATGGCATGCATGGCGTGGGCTCCTTGAATGACGAGGCTCGCAGTCAGGCGTCAGAAAGATCTGAGCGAGCAGGGTAAAAATCCGCTTTTCGTGTGGGAATTGCCCTTGGGGTGGGCTTTTGCAGGGTAACACCGCGACTTACGCCTGAAAGGCGGTGCAATATATGGAAACAGATCGATCCCGGCGTGACGGCGGCCAGTCGCCCGGCGTCCCGATAACGGTGCTTTTGAAAAGCGACCAGGCGCCCGCAGAGGCGCTTCCAGCAAACCAGCCTTGATCCGTGAGAACGTTATGGAACCCGGAAACGCCCAGCTGTCGATGACGGTACTGATGACCCCCGACATGGCCAACTTCTCTGGCAATGTCCACGGCGGCACCCTGCTCAAATACCTCGACGAAGTGGCCTACGCCTGCGCGAGCCGTTATGCCGGCCGCTACGTGGTGACGCTATCGGTGGATCAGGTGATTTTCCGCGAGCCGATTCATGTTGGCGAACTGGTGACCTTCCTCGCGTCGGTCAACTACACCGGCAATACCTCGATGGAGGTCGGCATCAAAGTGGTGACGGAAAACATCCGCGAGCGCTCGGTGCGCCACACCAATAGCTGTTTCTTCACCATGGTCGCGGTGGATGACCAGCGCAAACCGGCCGCCGTGCCGCCGCTGCAACCGCAGAACAGTGAAGACAAACGCCGCTACATGCAGGCTCAGCAGCGCCGGCAGATTCGCCAGGAGCTGGAAAAGCGCTATCAGGAGATCAAGGGCGACGCCTGAGATTGGTAGCGATCTGACGAAAGCTTTCGCGAGCAGGCTCGCTCCCACATAGGATCGGTGGCGTACACACACCAAATGTGGGAGCAAGCCTGCTCGCGAATGGGGTAACGCGGTCTTACAGACTGATCGCGGTCGCCTCGAACTTCACCCGCGGATGCGCAATCCGATCCTGCGCCCGCACCAGTTGCAGCTCATAACTGGCGCACGCCTGAGTCTCCAGCAGCACTTCATGCACTGCCGCCGCCGTGAATTCGAACGCAGCGACCAGACTGTCTCCCAGTAAAACCCGCGCCAGGAACAATCCGGACGTCAGGTCGCCCACGCCCACCGGCTGACGCGGAAATGCCAGCAGCGGGCGACGCAGATGCCAACTGCCCTCGGCGGTTACCAACAACATCTCGAAACCATCCGCCGGCTTGCCCGGGTAATCCAGATGCTTGACCAGCACGGCTTTCGGCCCACGCGCCAGTAGCGCCCGCGCCATCGCCAGGCAATCGAACAGCGACTGCGGCTTGCGCTCGGAGAAGCTGTCCAGCTCCAGTTGATTCGGGCACATGAAGTCCGCCACGGCGGCCGCCTCGTCCAACAGAAAGTCGCTGACTTCGGCGGGCACACTGCAACCCTTCTCCGGATGCCCCATCACCGGATCGCACAGATACAAAGCCTTGGGATTGACCGCTTTGATGCGCGCCACACCACTGAGAATCGCCCGGCCCTGCGCCGCGCTGCCGAGATAGCCGGACAGCACCGCGTCGCAGTTGCCCAGCTCGCCGATGGCCGCGATGCCTTCGATCAATTCGGGAATCTGCTGCGGCGGGAGCACTTCGCCCGCCCATTGGCCGTACTGCGTGTGGTTGGAAAACTGCACGGTGTTGAGTGGCCAGACATTCACCCCGACGCGCTGCATCGGAAAAACCGCAGCGCTGTTGCCGGCGTGGCCGAACACCACGTGGGACTGGATGGCGAGCAGATGAGGCGTACGTTTCATTCGGGTTTTTCCGTAAAACGATTGAAATTCAAGCCGCGCAGTATGCGACGAAACGCAGCCTGTACGACAGACCGGCGACGCAGTTAAGCTGACGCTATCTTTTGGAGTCCCTTGTTGATGCTGACCCTCGAAAACATCTTCGTGCTGATGCTGTTCGCCGCTGCCGGCGCCTGGTTGTGGCACAACCATGGCTTGCGCGAGCGGGCGCTGGAACGGGTCAAGCAACATTGCCTGAACGTGCGTGTCGAGCTGCTCGACGGCAACGTGGCGCTGAAGAAAATCGGTTTCATCAAGGACGCCAACGGCCGTCGACGTCTGGCGCGGGTGTACAACTTCGAGTTCACCGTGACCGGCGAGACCCGTCACAACGGCACCATCACCCAGTTTGGCGCGCACAGTGCGCAGATCGAGCTGGCACCTTACCCGGCACCGTTCGACGATACGCCGCCGGTGGTCGAGGTGCACAAGCCCCGGGCCGAGGTGATCGAGCTGAGTCAGTGGCGGCAGGAACACACCAAGTGGAAGCCGTGAATCAGCTCGGCTGAATCCGGCACTGCGCCAACCCGGCCTGCAACTCGGCGATGCTCTGTGGATCGGCGAAAATCAGTTCGATCCGTGAGTCCTTGCGCCATTCACTGGTTTGCCAAATGAGCGCTGCGTTATCCAGAGCATTGGCTGACGTCCAGCCATCGGTGCTGTGGATAACCATTTTCGCTCTGTTCCAGGTAAGACCGCTGAGCCAATCGTCGAGGCTTTGTCGATCGAATGTCTGGCTCGGATGCCAGCGCCAACCGACACTCCATCCGCCCTCCTGCGCCTGACTCAGACAAATCGGCAGCGTCGGGTCGCTCCAGAGCGCCGGCATTGGCGCGGCACCGTTTGGCATGATCAGGTTATCCACAGCTGCCACCGCTCGAATGGCCAACCCCGGCAATTCGCTCACTGACAGTTGTGCCTGCTGTGTCCAGATCTGCCTGACTGGCGGCAACTGACTGGATATCGTCTGTCGGGCGGCTTCATCCAGATTTTCAGCCTTGTTCAGCAACAGCAAACCGGCGCTGGCCAATGCTTGCTGTTGAGCTGCCGGCAACGGTTTACCCGCCTGGAGTGCTTGAGCATCCAGTACCAAAACACACGGCTGAACCGTCAGTACACCCAGCCATGGCGCCTCGCTCAGTTGCTTGAGCAATTGCGCAGGATGGCCCAGTCCGGACGGTTCTATAAACAGCCGATGCGGCCTGGCCTTGCGCAGCAACCGTCCAAGGCCGATCTGAAACGGCGCACCATTCACGCAACACAAACAGCCCCCGGCCACTTCGCCCAGTGCGATACCATCGCCGTCGCTGGTCAGCAGCGCGGCATCGAGGCCGATCTGACCGAACTCGTTGATCAGCACCGCCCAGCGCTCATCCGCCGGCCGTTGCGCCATGAGCTGGCGAATCAGGCTGGTCTTGCCAGCGCCCAGCGGGCCTGCGATGACATGGGTAGGAATGTTCTGCAACATGGCCGGCACTTGTCTGAGGAGAGTTTCTGAGGGGGTCGAAGATGCGTTTAAACGGATGGTCGTTGCTGTTGCTGCTGGTGTCGAGCGAAGTCCTGGCCCAGGCCTGTGTGGTGCATAGTCAGAGCGAACGGCTCGACGTCAAAGTCTGCCAGCAGAACCGCAACATCCCGGAAAAACTGTTTAACGACGGCTTCTGTCAGCCAACGCTGGCCGGGCAAAAGGTCGACGTGCAGTACGTCGATCAATGCCCGAGCGGGGCATTTGGCGTGTGCAGCAACGCCCAAGTCGCCAATATGCCCTATCGCCAGGATATCCACTATTACGGCGTCGCCACCGATGCGGCCTACTTGAAGCCGTATTGCGAAAGTCAGAGCCAAGGCGCGTGGCTCAAGCCTTGAAGCGCTAGCCGAGCCAGTCGAGGGTCAGCATCAACCGACGCTCGCCGGGCGCCAATTGCGGCGAGCGGTGGATCAGCCCGAAACCTTCGTTGCCGTGCCATTTTTCGCCTTTCAATAGCGCCACTTCGCCACTCTTGAGTCGCTGAATCTGCCGGGGCTCGTGCGGCTCGGCGTTTGCCTGGCCAAGCTGACGACGATCCATTGCACCTTCCTCGAGCCATTCACTGCCAATGCCGGCATAGGTCGTGATCAGCCGCACCGGAACATGGTCGACGTGGAAACGCGGGCACATGGCCTTATCCAGCACGCGCAAGCGCAGGCCAATACGCCGCGCACCGAGCAGGCAGGCGAACGCGCCGACCAGCCATTTCAAGTCAGCGATAAAGCCTTCGTAGCCCTCCAGATCGCGGAAGCTTGTGGCCAGCCCAGTGAGATCAGGATCGGCGTCTTCGTCATTGATCTCCAGGCACAGCGACTCGGCCAAGGGTTCGTTGAGTGACAACAGCACACTGGCAAAGTCGGCGATGTGCAGCGGTAATTGTCGCTGCCATATGGCGAGGTTTACGTCATCTTCCAGAATCCGTATCAGTGCTTTTGGCGTATTACCTTGATGCTGATGACGCGTACGGTCGTGGAGCATTTTCAACGCGAGCATCAGGCCACCTCTGCGTGCCAAGGGCCAAACGGATCCGCCAGCAACCGCCAGCCTTCCACACCGAGCGCCATTTCCTCGTCGGTCAGCAGGCAATCATCGAGTTCGCCTGAGAGCTGAGGGAAATTGATGTTCTGGCCGATGAACACCAGCTCCTGACGACAATCTCCGACGCTCGGCGTCCAGTTTTCCATGATCGCCAGGGTGCTTTCCTGATCTTGCGGCCACTGGTCTTTCGGTACAAAACGCCACCAACGCCCGGCAAAACCATGACGCATCAAACCGCCGGCCTGCGACCAACTGCCGGCGTCATTCGGCTTGCTGGCCAGCCAGAAAAAACCTTTGGAGCGCAGCAATTTGCCGTTGAGCCACGGGCGGTCGATGAAGTTGAAGAAGCGTTGCGGGTGAAAGGGTCGGCGCGCGCGATAAGCAGTGGATGCGATGCCGTACTCGTCGGTTTCCGGGACGTGCGCACCGCGCAATTCCTTTAACCAACCCGGCGCTTGTGCGGCTTTCTCGAAGTCGAAACGGCCGGTATTGATAATGCTGTCCAGCGGTACCTCCCCCATCACCATCGGGATGATTTCGGCGTGGGCGTTGAGGCGCTTGAGAATGGCGACCAGTTCTTCACGCTCCCGCTGGCTGATCAAATCGATCTTGCTGATCAGCAGTACATCGGCGAATTCGATTTGCTCGATCAACAAGTCGGTGATGGAGCGTTCGTCCTCTTCGCCAAGGACTTCTCCGCGGGAGGCGAGACATTCTGCGGCCTGATAGTCGAGGAGGAAATTCACCCCGTCGACTACAGTGACCATGGTGTCTAGCCGGGCGATATCGGCGAGGCTTTGGCCCTGCTCATCGCGGAAGGTGAAGGTCTCCGCGACCGGCAGAGGCTCGGAGATGCCGGTGGATTCGATCAACAAGTAATCGAATCGTCCATCGCGGGCCAGTTTGCTGACTTCTTCAAGCAAGTCTTCGCGTAACGTACAGCAGATACAGCCATTACTCATTTCCACAAGCTTTTCTTCAGCGCGGTTCAGGCTTACATCACGCTGAACTTCGCTGCCATCGATATTGATCTCGCTCATATCGTTAACGATGACTGCCACACGCAGCCCTTGCCGATTACGTAGTACGTAATTCAAAAGTGTACTTTTTCCGGCGCCCAAAAATCCGGAAAGAACGGTCACAGGCAGTGCGGCTGACATTGGGTAATCCTCTACAAGTGGCAGCCGATCTGCGCTTTTGCGTAGCGCTGGACGTTTTTGGGCTTCAAACAATGGATTTGCAGGAAGCTAAACGCTTGAAATCGACCGAATCAGGCTCAGTTCAAATTTATGTTATAGTATAACAATGTGAATTAGCCAGCCCCGCCCTTGCTCTTCACGACCAAGAGTCGGAAGCTGCGATCAATACGCCGCTCAGGAAATGTCATGAAAGAAGCGCTGAAATGCTCAATATTGAGTCTGGCGTTGTTAACAGCCGCTAGCGCCTGGGCGAAGAATTCTGCGCCCGCCACCTGCACGCGTAGCGCCAATCTGCTGGCCTGCATGGATGTCGACGGCAATGCCTACAGCGTCAACACTGTTGGCAGTACGCTCTACCTGCGAGGTTTCGAGAAGAACGGCCAACGCTATTGGGCACAAACCAACAGCCGCTTCGGCCAACTGACGTTCTTCACCGGTATCGCCTCCGACGGTGAAGCCTGGGTGGGCTACACCCGACGCGTGGGATGGACGACGATCAATCGTTTCTCCAGCTCGGGAGGCAGTAGCGCAAAATTTACCTGTAGCCGGATTAGCGGCTGCTAAACCAGGCTTATGGGCTGCTCCTGCTGCCAGGCCAGAAAGCTGTCGATCGGCGGATTTTTCTGAAAGTAGCGCTGCAAGCCCTCGTACAACCCGTCCGCAATGGCCTGCTGATGTCTCTTGGTGACTAAACGTTGACTGTCGCGAGCATTGGAAATGAAGCCGGTTTCCACCAGGATCGATGGCACATCGGGTGACTTGAGCACTGCAAAGCCTGCCTGTTCCACACGCTTCTGATGCAGTGTGGTAATCCCCGCCAGACTCTCCAGAATCTTGCTGCCAAGCTGCAAACTGGCAGCAATGGTGGCGTTCATCGACATGTCGAGGATGACACCCGCAAGCATCGGATCCTTGTCTTTGAGGTTGAGCAGACTTGTTGCGCCAAGCAAATCCGCACCGTTCTCGCGCTGCGCCATGAACCGCGCAGTCGCCGATGTCGCACCACCTTCGGAGAGGCAGTAAACCGATGCGCCTGAGGCCGTCAGTCGCGGCGCTGCGTCAGCATGCACGGAGATAAACAGGTCAGCCTTATGCTGACGGGCAATCTCCACCCGCTTGCGCAACGGCACAAAAAAGTCGTCGTTTCGCACTAGTTTTACGTCATAGCCCTTCTCTTTTTTCAGGCGTTTGGCGAGCATCTGAGCGATTGAAAGTACAACGTCCTTCTCACGCTCACCTTTCGCGCCAACTGCGCCGGGATCTTTGCCGCCATGGCCAGGATCGACAACCACAATGATGTCGCGCTTTCGATGGACCTTAATCGCAGGTGTTTCACGTGGAACCATTGCGACTGTCGACTCTTGTTTTGCACTGATCAGGTCCAATACCAAGCGATGACCCTGCCCATCCTGAGGCGCCAGCAGGAAGCTGCTTAGCCGCACGGGAGCCTTCAGATCGAGAACGATACGGGTGTCGCCCAGCCCCGTTTGCCCTGATCGAATCGAACGAATCACCGTGTCGTTGAGAGCCAGTTGGCTCAAATCTCCACTGAGCGTTGCACCGCTCAAATCAATAATAAGCCGCTCTGGTGCGCTGAGGCTGAACGCCTTGTATCGAACAGGTGCGCTTAAATCGAACACCAACCGAAGCTTTTTATCGGAGCGCCAGAACCTCGCTTGGCGGATTTGTGTCGCGGAGCCACTTATAGGTAAAGCGAAGGCGGCGCTGGCTAGAATCAGAGTGAGCAAATGACGTCTGTGCATATGAAAGCCTGTTCATGAAAAAGGCATCGTGATTTGAATTGTTATAATGTAACATCTAATTCAATCAACACGATGGTTCCGAACATGAATTCGCTGACACTCCCGGATATCGCCGCACAATCTGCTCGCCAAGCCTTGCCGCTCGAATGGGTGGGCATGTGCGGCATAGCGCTACCGGTCTTGTTAGATGGCCAACGCTTGACCGCGAAGGCTGATGCAGGCGTGAGCCTTGACGATGGTGAAGCGCGCGGTATTCACATGTCGCGCCTGTATCTGGCTTTGGAAGCCCTTGAGGAGGAGAACCTCCGCCCTGCTCTATTGCGCCGACTTCTCCAGTTTTTCCTCGACAGCCACCATGGTTTATCCACTAACGCCTACCTGAATATTCATACGAATTTGCTGCTGAAAAGGCCGGCGATGGTCAGCCCTCTGGCTGGGTGGAAGTCCTACCCCGCGATCATTTCTGCCAGCCTGAAAAACACAGTGTTCCACGTGGAACTCAAAATCGAGGTGCCATACTCCTCAACTTGTCCATGCTCAGCAGCCTTGGCGAGGCAATTGATCCAGCAACAATTCATCAATGATTTCGCCAACAAGCCACTGCAACATGCCGAAGTTCTAACCTGGCTAGGCTCGTCCCAAGGCATTGTTGCCACGCCACACAGTCAACGCAGCACCGCCCAACTGCACGTGCACCTCGACGAATTTATAGACGAGTTGCCGCTGAGCACGATCATCAACGACGCTGAAGCAGCGCTCGGCACCGCCGTACAAACGGCGGTGAAACGTGCAGACGAACAAGCCTTCGCCTTGGCCAATGGGCAGAACCTGATGTTCTGCGAAGACGCCGCACGCCGATTGAATCTCGCGCTACGCCGCTCCCCGGGAGTCAGCGCACTCCACCTGCGAGTGATTCACGCCGAAAGCCTCCATGCCCATGACGCTGTCGCGGAAAGCACCTGGCACCGGGAGCTAGCATGATTCGCTGCCAGGACCTGAGCTGGGGCGCACCCGGCCAAGCACTCACTTCGCCTCTGACCCTTGAGCTTGAAAGCGGCAGTCTGACGGCAATCATCGGAGCCAATGGTTGTGGCAAAAGCAGCCTGCTGAAAGTCATTGCCGGACTGCAAAAACCCTTGGCAGGACAGGTCACCCTGAGTGTTCCACGTCAAAGTGGTGTGTCCTTCCTCCCACAACAACAGCATCTGGATCGTCAATTCCCGATCAGCCTCCAGGAACTGGTTGCCGCGGGATTCTGGGGTCGCAGACTTTCCACCCAATTGCGCGCCCAACGCCTCGCCGCGGCATTGGAAGCCTGGCACCTGAATGGCCTCGACAATCGCCCGCTGATGGCGCTGTCCGGTGGTCAACTACAACGCGCGCTCCTCGCGCGATTGAGCCTGACCGACTCGCCTGTGCTGCTCCTCGACGAACCCCACGCCGCACTCGATGAACTGGGTCAACAGCTCCTGTGGCAACACATCCACGCCTGGCACGCCGAAGGACGAACGCTGGTCGTGGTCTGCCATGACCTCGCCGCCGTTCGCCAACACATCCCGAAAACGTTGCTGATCAAAAACCGAATTTGCCTTTACGGCGCGAGCGCAGAACTCATCCAGCAATCCCCGCACATGCAGGTGGCCTGATGCTCACTGTCACCCTGTGGCAACCGTTCAACGAATTCGTCTTCATGCGTCGCGCATTGCTTGGCGGCCTGGTGCTGGCCTGCAGCACTGCGCCGCTCGGGGTGTTCTTGATCCTGCGGCGCATGAGCCTGATTGGTGACGCCGTCGCCCACGGCATCCTCCCCGGAGCAGCACTTGGCTTTTGGTTCGCCGGCCTGAGTTTGCCGGCGCTGACACTCGGCGGTCTCGGAGCAGGCCTGAGCATGGCCGGCCTCGCTGCATGGATTACCCGCCGTACCGGCCTGCGTGAAGACGCAAGCCTGGCGGCGATCTATCCCATATCGCTGGCCTGCGGTGTGTTGATTCTGGGTATGGCCGGTAAACGCCTCGACCTGCTGCACCTGTTGTTCGGCTCAGCATTGGCCGTCGATGGCCCGACCCTC
Source organism: Pseudomonas sp. FW305-7 (assembly GCF_058786735.1). NCBI lineage: Bacteria > Pseudomonadati > Pseudomonadota > Gammaproteobacteria > Pseudomonadales > Pseudomonadaceae > Pseudomonas > Pseudomonas sp. FW305-7. The sequence goes on along the minus strand of NZ_JBYSZA010000002.1, from coordinate 156,088 downwards.
ACCGGCATGTTGTGGGTCTCGGCATTCAGCTTGATTGCCATGATGTTCATCTACAAACCGCTGCTGCTCGACACTCTCGATCCACTGTTCCTGCGAACCGTCAGCCGCCTCGGCCCACTCGCCCACGGCGTGTTCCTGACCCTGGTCGTACTGAATCTGGTGATCGGATTCCAGGCAATCGGCGCGCTCATGGTCGTCGGATTGATGATGCTACCCGCCGCTGCCTCACGTTTCTGGAGTCGACGCTTGCCGATCCTGATTGCCATCGCCGCCCTCCTCGGCTGCTTGTCGGTGTGGCTCGGCTTACTGCTGTCTTTCTATTACTCGCTACCCAGCGGCCCGGCCATCGTATTGGTAGCCGGCGTCGGTTATCTGCTGTCCGTGGTGTTCGGACCGGTACATGGGCTGCTGCGCCGCCCACCGTTGCTCACATCCCAATGAGGTGTTTCCCGATGCGTGTTCTACTCGTGCTGTTCAGCCTGATGCTGTCGATGTCGTTGTCGGCGGCGGCGGAGAAATTGCCAGTGGTCACCAGTTTCAGCATCCTCGCCGATATGGTTCATCACGTCGGCGGCGAGCACATTCAGATCACCAATCTGGTCGGCCGGGACGCTGACGCGCACACCTACGAACCGACGCCGGACGACGCCAAAGCGTTGCTCAAGGCCAAATTGATCTTCAAGAACGGTTTGGGTTTTGAACCCTGGCTTGATCGTCTGGTAACCAGCACTGAAACCAAAGCCGTCATCATCAGTGCCAGCCATGGCGTGATTCCGCGTTCGCTGGATGAGGACGGCGAAACCGTTCCCGATCCACATGCCTGGCACAATCTGGCCAACGCCGAGTTGTACATCGCCAACATCACCAAGGCGCTGATCACCGCCGACCCGGCGAACAAGGCGGACTACGAGCGCAACAGCCAATCCTATTTGAAGCAGATCTACGCCCTGCTCGCCGAAGCCAAGGCCAAACTCGGTTCGCTGCCGCCGGGCAATCGCAAGATCGTCACCAGCCACGATGCCTTCGGTTACCTCGGTCAGGCGTACGGCATCGACTTCATGGCACCGCAAGGATTGTCCACCGAGCGTGAACCGTCAGCGGCGGAAGTGGCGGCGCTGATTACCCAGATCCGTCAGGCCAACGTCAAAGCGGTGTTCATGGAAAACATCAAGGACGCGCGCCTGCTCAAACAGATCGCCGACGAAAGCGGCGCACACATTGGCGGCACGCTCTACTCCGATGCCCTGGCTGCCAGCGGCCCGGCCAGCACCTTCACCGGGCTGTTCGAATACAACCTCAACACCCTTTACAACGCGCTGAGCCAACCATGATCCGCAAAAATCCTTCAGGCGATCTGCCGCAAATTGCCGAGTCGGCCTACGTCGATAAAACCGCGATCATCTGCGGCAAAGTGCTGATCGGCGAAAACGTTTTCGTCGGCCCCTACGCAGTTATCCGCGCCGACGAAGTCGACGCGACTGGCGAGATGGAGCCAATCACCATCGGCGCCAATTCGAACATTCAGGACGGCGTGGTCATCCATTCCAAGTCCGGCGCGGCGGTGACCATTGGCCAATACACGTCCATCGCCCACCGCTCGATCGTGCACGGCCCCTGCGTGGTCGGCGACCGAGTATTCATCGGCTTCAACAGCGTGTTGTTCAATTGCGTAGTCGGCAATGGTTGTGTGGTACGCCACAACTCGGTGGTCGACGGGCGCGACTTGCCGGATGCGTTCTACGTACCCTCCACTACGCGCATTGGCCCGAACACCGACCTCTCGTTATTCCCGCCGGTGAGTGTCAGTGCCTCGGAGTTTTCCGAAGACGTGGCGCGAACCAATGTCGATCTGGTGCGCGGCTACAAAGCCTTGCAGAACGAGTTCTGAACCATGAGCAGTGTGCTTATCCGCAACGCACGGCTGGTCAACGAGGGACGGGAGTTCGACAGCGATCTATTGGTCAGCAACGGTCGCATCGTCAAGATTGCTCGCAGTATCGAAGGCGAAAACGCGAGCGTGGAAATCGATGCCTGCGGCCAATGGCTGCTGCCGGGCATGATCGATGACCAGGTGCATTTCCGCGAACCCGGCGCGCCGGCCAAGGGCAGCATTCATACCGAATCGCGCGCGGCAGTCGCGGGGGGTATCACCAGTTTCATGGACATGCCCAATACCCATCCGGCGACTCTCACCCTCGAAGCACTGGCCGACAAGAAGCGCCGAGCGGCAATCAGTTCGGTGGCCAATTACGGCTTCCACTTCGGAGTCAGCCAGAACAACCTCGACACTGTGGCCGCGCTCAATCCTTGTGAGGTGGCCGGGGTCAAAGTATTCATGGGCGCCTCGACCGGCAACATGCTGGTGGATGAACCGCAAATTCTTGAACGGCTGTTTGCTGAAGTACCAACGATCCTGCTGGCTCACTGCGAACACACGCCGAGCATCGACACCAATGCGGCCAGACTGCGTGAACGGTTCGGCGATCGTTTGCCGCCAGAGGCGCATTCGCAGATTCGCAATGCTGAAACCTGTTATCGCTCCTCCTCGCTGGCCGTGGACCTGGCCAAACGTCACGGCACTCGCCTGCACGTTTTGCACCTGAGCACCGCTCGCGAACTCGAACTGTTCGAGGACAAACCGCTGGCGCAAAAACGCATCACCGCAGAAGTCTGCCTGCACCATTTGTTGTTCGATGATCGCGACTATCCAAACCTCGGCAACCTGATCAAATGCAATCCGGCGATCAAGAGCCAAGCCGACCGCGATGCATTGCGACAGGCATTACTGAGCAATCGACTGGATGTGATCGGCAGTGATCACGCGCCGCATACCTGGGCCGAAAAGCAGCGACCCTACGCCGAGGCGCCGTCGGGTTTGCCATTGGTGCAGCATGCGCTGCCGGCGTTACTGGAACTGGTGGCGGATGGCGTGGTGCCGCTGACTACGCTGGTGGCGAAGACCAGTCACCGCGTGGCGGACCTTTTTGCCATTCCGGATCGTGGTTATCTGCGCGAGGGCTATTGGGCAGATCTGGTATTGGTTCAACCGCAGATGTCGGAGGTGTCTCGACAAACGATACTGTCGCAATGCGGATGGACACCGTTTGCGGGTCGAAGCTTTCGGCATCGGGTGAGCACAACGCTGGTGTCGGGGCAGATCGCCTGGCGCGAGGGTCGCGTGAATGATGGGTGTCGGGGATTGCCGCTGCGATTCATGCGTTGATTTTACTGACGCCTTCGCGGGCAAGCCCGCTCCCACAGGATCACGCTGAACCTGTGGGAGCGGGCTTGCTCGCGAAGCTTTTAAGCTCTTGGTTTGACGGCGCCGCAATCCTGACCCAACCACACCGCGCGGGTTTCCAGGCTGCCCTTCTGATTGATACCGATCGCGTTGAACGTACCGTTGGCGACCGTGGTGAACTCCCGATCGCTGAGGAACGTCGCTACACCCGTACCCTGCGCTTTCGGGCAGCTGAAACGAAACTTCCATTGGTTGCCGCTGCGCTCGGTGATCTGCTGCTTGCAACCCGATTGCGGATCGGCCAGCGGAATATCGTTGGTCGCCACTTGCTCAGGTGTCAGGCAAGCGCGGATCCCCTTGCCGCCGATATTGATGCCGTTCTTCTCCAGCGCCGCCCGCTGCTGCGGGGTCATCTGGCCCTGAAGCTGGCCAAGGATCGATTGCACATCCATCGGCTGATCATCGACCTTCACATTGCTTGAGGTCATTTCCCACAGACCCGGCTGCAGCATTTGCGCCTGCGCAATCACCGGCAATGCAAAACCCAGGCCCAGCGCCAAACCCAGCAGACGAACGTTCATCGAGTAACTCCTGATCAGTAGTGGCCGTTAGACGTCGGCCGATTGCTTCGGTTCATGCACCAATTAAATAGCGACATTCGCCACAGAACATGGTCTGTTAAGGCATTGAATCTTGAGGAGCAAGGCTGCCCCATGGATTATTTCGGACCGCACATTTTCGGTTATTTGATCGCCCTGATACACACCCTTGGTTTGATCGCTGCGATTCACGCGGTGCTGACCGTGCGCACGGCTCAAGGCTCGATCGCCTGGGCATTGTCGCTGATCTTCATTCCTTACCTGACGCTTATTCCGTATCTGGTGTTCGGCCGCAGCACCTTCGATGGTTACATCAAGGCGCGCCGCCAGGCCAACGAACATATGCGTCAGGCCATCTCCGAACTGAACTGGCGTCCCTGGGTGGAAGAAGCCCTGACCGCTCGCGCCTCGAAAGCCTACGCATCGCTGCGTGCGATGCCGAAACTGGGGCGCATGCCATGTCTGGCCAACAACGAAGTCCAATTGCTGGTAAACGGCACCGCGACGTTCGAGGCAATCTTCCACGCTATCGACCAAGCGAAGGAAGCCGTGCTCATCCAGTTTTTCATCATCCACGATGATCGACTCGGCCAACGTCTGCGCGACCTGCTGTTGAAGAAAGCCGCCGAAGGCGTGGCGATTCATTTGCTCTACGACCGCATTGGCAGTCACGCCCTGCCCCACAGTTATGTGCAGGCGTTACGCGATGGCGGCGTCGAGGTCAAAGCGTTCGCCACGCGCAGTGGCTGGCTCAACCGCTTTCAGGTCAACTTCCGTAATCACCGCAAGATTGTCGTGGTCGATGGCGTGGTCGGTTTTGTTGGCGGGCACAACGTCGGCGATGAATACATGGGCGAGAAGCCTCCACTGGCACCTTGGCGCGACACCCACGTAAAAGTGCGCGGCCCGGTAGTGGCGTGCATGCAGGAATCGTTTGCCGAAGACTGGTTCTGGGCCGCCCGTGCATTGCCACCGTTGATCCTGCCGGATGAATACCCGGATGACGGCGTGCTCTGCCAATTGCTCGCCAGTGGCCCGGCGGATGCCTACGAAACCTGTTCGCTGTTCTTCGTCGAAGCCATCCACGCGGCGACGGAACGGGTGTGGATCACCAGCCCGTACTTCATTCCCGATGAAGCCGTGTTCGCCGCTTTACGCCTGGCGGTGTTGCGCGGGGTCGATGTACGTTTGCTGCTGCCGTCGCGGCCCGATCACCGCATTGTTTACGCCGCCTCCAGCCTTTACGCCTTTGAGGCGGTTCGCGCCGGCGTGCGGGTGTTCCGCTACGAACCCGGTTTCCTGCATCAGAAAGTGGTGTTGATCGACAGCGAGATCAGCGCCATTGGCAGCGCCAACCTGGACAACCGTTCGTTCCGGTTGAATTTCGAGGTGATGCTGCTGACCGTCGATAGCGCCTTCGCCGCCAGCGTGGAACACATGCTCATCAAGGATTTCGAACAATCCTACGAGATCGCCAAAGAAGAAAGCCGGGAGATCCACCGCCTGCAACAGGTCGGCATGCGGATCGCCCGGCTGATTTCACCGATTCTTTGAAACGCCTCTCTACCGAAAGGAAAGAGGTGATCAAGGGTCAAGGGTGATAGATGTCGTCGCGAGTCCATGGCAACTCATGGCTGCCATCGGCGTGCGCCTTCACCGCAAGGATCTGGTGCAGATTGATCCAGCCACGTGCGAACGCATAGGCGCAACCGGCCAGGTACAGACGCCAGATCCGTAGCGCCTGATCGGGCACCAGTTTCCCCGCTGCTTCCAGGTTGTCTTCCAGCCGCTCGCTCCAATGATCCAGCGTACGCGCGTAGTGCAGACGCAGACTTTCGACGTCGACGATCTCCAGCCCTGCTTCACTGATCTCGGCCGAGATCATCGCCAGATGCGGCAGCTCACCGTTGGGGAATACGTATTTCTCGATGAAGTCCCCGGCACCACGCCCCACCGGGCGGCCATCGGTGTGTTTGGCGGTGATGCCGTGATTCATCACCAGACCGCCCTCCTTCACCGCGCCAAACAGGGTTTTGCAGTACTCGGCGAGATTGGCGTGACCGACGTGTTCGAACATGCCGACGCTGACCACCTTATCGAATCGACCGTCCTGCGGCAGATCGCGGTAGTCGAGCAACTGCAGTTCGACCTGATCTTCCAGGCCTTCAGCTTTGACCCGCTCGCGCGCCAGTTCCAGTTGTTCCTTGCTCAGGGTGATGCCGAACACCTTGGCGCCGAATTCCCGTGCGGCGTAACGCGCCAGTCCGCCCCAGCCGCAGCCGACATCCAGCAAATAGTCACCGGGCTGTAAACGCAGCTTGCGACACAAATGGCGGAACTTGGCCTGCTGCGCCTGTTCGAGCGATTCACTGCCGGTCTCGAAATAGGCACAGGAATACGCCATGTCGCTGTCCAGCCAGAGCTGGTAGAACGCGTTGGACAAGTCGTAGTGATAGGAAATGGCTTTGGCGTCGGTTTCCTTGTCGTGGACAGAACGCACAGGTTGAGTGTCGTCATCTTCACCCAGCAAGGCATTACTCAGTTCGTCGCAAACCCGGATGACCTCACTGATCGAGCCCTCCAGTTCGAGTTTGCCTTCAACGAACGCCGCCCCTAATGCGTCCAGGCTCGGATGGGTGAACTGGCTGACGATCTGCGGGTCCTTGACCACGATGGTGACACTGGGCGTCGGCCCCAGATTGAACTCATGGCCGTCCCAGAGCCGCAGGCGAAGCGGAAGCTGCAGATTCTGTAAGGCCGGTGGAAGTTGCGCGAGCATGGAAAATCCCCCTTGTTTCAGACGTCAGATCTGAGGGTAGACCATCCTTGAAAAATAGCAGGCTATCGATTTGATCAGCCGAAACTATCGTTGCAGACGCTCGAGCAAACCATCCTGCACCCACTGCTTCAACCAGGTAACCGCTTGCAATGGCGCGTCCTTACCATAAGTGACTGTTGAATTCGTGCACAGTTCGGCAAAGCTCCAGCCTTCATTGAGCAAGCCATTCAGCGCCGCCGCTTCAGCCGACTCAAGACTGCGGTAGTTGCAGATCAGCTCGTAGCGCCAGATCAGGCAGATGTTGGGCGTATCGAGCGCCGCACTGGCCGGAAAATCAGTGCCGTCCTTGACCGAGCGCCACAGCGCAAGACTATTGAAGCGGCAATCAAGCCACTGCAAAGAAGGTATCGGTTTGAATTGCAGTTCTGGCCATTCTTCCGGGGCTAGCGCCGCCATGCTTTCGATCGTCAATGGATCACCCGCCGGCGCATCAAAGGCCAGGGTGAATGCCCACTCCAGTGCGGCCATTTCGGCCAATGGCGCGCTCTGCTCGGGCACCAGATACTTGCGGATAAAACCCTCAAAACCCTTGCCCAGCCAACGCAGGCTGTAGTGCGCCGACGGGGATTGGCGAATGTAGGCCGTGGCGAGCAGATCAAACTCCTCGTCGCCCAGCCACTGCCAGATCGCTTCGAAGTCGTTACGCAGCACCTCCAGCAAACGTGCCTTGTAGGCGTTGTGATAGATCGCCAGGCCAGTAGCGATATCCAGCGTCGGGCCGCCGATCAGGCTCTCGTCCAGGTTCAGATTGGCCGTCGCTGTCTCATCGAGCAGAAATGCTTCGAACGCCAATTGCCATTCATTCAGGCGCATTGCTGCCTCCCGGCCAAGACCTTGGTGCCCAGCTCACGAGTCTTTTGCAATTCATCAAGGAGTTCTTCGAAGGGCGGGAAATGGTCGTCTCGTTCCAGCAGAGTCGCCACCGGACCGAAATGCTCCAGCGTGCGCTGGTATAACGCCCAGACCGGATCGCTCACCGGATGGTCATGGGTGTCGATCACGTAATCGCCGTAATCGCTGTGCCCGGCCAGATGCAGTTGGCGGACTTTGTCGACAGGCAGGCTTTGAATGAAGGTCCACGGATCGAAGCCGTGGTTGCGCGAACTGACGTAGACGTTGTTCACATCCAGCAGCAACTCGCAGCCGCTGACACGGCTCAACAGGGCGAGAAACTCCCATTCGGTGAAATCGTCCGAGGCTGCACGGACGTAACTGGAGACGTTCTCCAGGACCAAGGGGCGCTGCAACATATCCTGAACCTGCATCACCCGCCCGGCGATGTATTCCAGGCTCTCTTCGGTGTAGGGCAACGGCAGCAGATCATGCAATTGATGGGCGTTACCGCGGCTCCAGCACAAGTGATCCGAGATCCACGCTGGCCTGACCCGTTCGGCCAGTTGCTTGAGCTGTTGCAGATAGTCGACGTCAAGGGCATGCGGACCGCCAATGGACAGCGACACACCATGCATCACCAACGGATAACGCTCGGCGATGGCATCGAGGTGATACAGGGCCTTGCCGCCCTGCACCATGAAATTCTCCGAGACCACTTCGAACCAGTCCACGTCGGGCGACTGTTCGAGGATCTGCTGGTAGTAAGCGCTGCGCAATCCCAGGCCGTAGCCGAGAAAAGGTACAGAGGTGGGCATGAGCAAACTCCTGATAAAAAGTGGCCGCAGTGGCGTGAGCCACTGCGGCGGCACTTGCCGGTCAGTTACTCGCCGACCTTGCCACCTGCTTTTTCGCAAGCCGCTTGAGTCATGGCTTTGAAGCCCTGGCCCTTGCAGGAGCCCATGCCTTTGCACGCGTGGTCTTTGGTTTTGCAGTCGTTCTGGCCTTTGCAGGCATTCACGCCGTAGCAGTGAACGTTGGCATCGGCGGCCATCGCGTTGGTTGCGACACCGGCAAACAGGGTAGCGGCGGCCAAAGCGAGGGCGGCACCGGCAGCAGCGGTCTTGATCGTCATTTTTATATCCTCGGTCATCGTCAGGGGTTGTCGGCTGGAAGGTTGTTCAGTCCCGACATGGCACTAGAGAGAGCAGCCCCGACGGCGTTACAGAGGAGCGAAAAATAATTTCAGGATTCTTCCTTGAGCTTGAGCAACGGCTCCTGAAAGCGCAGCAATCGCCCGGCATTACCCAGCACCAACAGCGTGCTGAGGTTGTGCAGCAACGCCGCAATCATCGCCCCGGCAGCCCCCAGCCAGCCGAACGCGGCGAACACCACAATGGCCAGCGTCCAGCCCAGGCCGATGATCACATTGACCTGCAATGTCCTGCGGCACTGACGACTGAGTCGCACGCAGGTGCCGAGCCGGCGCAGATCGCTGCCGATCAGCACGATGTCCGCCGACGCCAGAGCAATATCCGCACCGCCCGCCCCCATCGCCACACCCACCACACCCGCCTTGAGCGCGAGCGAGTCGTTGATGCCGTCGCCGACCACCATCGGCCGGAAGCCATTGTCGATTTCCTTGAGCACGCGATTGAGTTTGTCCTCGGGCAAGGCTTGGGCTTCGACTTCGTGCAACCCGACCTCTCTGGCCAGAGACTGCGCCACACTGTGTCGATCGCCCGTAAGCAGCAGTTGCCGTCCAAGGCCCAGTTCACGCAATTCACCGAGGGCAAATCTTGCTTCCGGTTTGACGCTGTCAGCCAGTAACAACCATGCGAGAAATTCCCCGTTGAGCGACAGCCCGGCGATGGGACCGTCGTGATCGGGAACCGTGGTCGTGGTGATGCCGAGTTGCGCAAACAACTCGGGGCGGCCGAGAGCCGCTTCGCCCTGTCCGGTGAAGGCGACGACGCCGAGCCCCTGCCGCTCATGGATATCGCTGAGGGACAAATAGTCTTCCTGCCGCACCAATCCGGCCAGTGCGCGGCTGACCGGGTGACTGCTTGCCGCGCCGAGACTGGCCGCCAACGCCATCACCGAGGACGAATCCGCGCATGGGCTGTTGATCGACTGCACGCGCAAAGTGCCAAAAGTCAGGGTCCCGGTCTTGTCGACCACCAGCGAAGTGAGGTCGGCCAATTCTTCGAGGAAGGCCGAACTGCGGATCAGAATCCCGTGGCGCGCCGCTACCGCGACACCGGCAATCGCCGTGGCCGGAGCGGAAAGCACCAAGGCGCACGGGCACGCCGCCACCAACACCGCGAGCATCGCTTGCGCATCGTGGGTGACAAACCACGTCACCGCTGCCAGCAGCAACACCAGCACCATGTAACTGCCGGCATAGCGTTCGAGCAGTCGAGTGATGGGCGGTTTTGAGCGCTCGGCGTTTTGCATCAGCGCGATGACTTTGCCGAGGGTTGATTCATCACCGGTGCGGGTCACTTCGATATGCAGCAGTCCGTCCAGATTGATCGCACCGCCGAACACCGACATGCCGATGCCAGCTTCCACCGGCACCGCCTCGCCAGTAATCGAAGCAGTATCGAGACTGGCCTGGCCAGACAGAACGCGTCCGTCCGCCGGTACACGATCACCGGCACGCACCTCGACCGTGTCGCCGGGTTTGAGCATGCCGTTGTCGACTTCGATGATTGAGCCATCGGCCTGCAGTTTGCGCGCGTGACTGCGGGTCAATTGGCCGAGGGCGTGAATCGCTTCCTGTGAACCAATGACGCTGCGCTCTTCCAGCACGTGGCCGAAGATCATGATGATCGGCAGCAGCGCGGCGGTCAGCAGATCACCCGTCGCCCACGCCCCGAGCATCGCCAGAGCAATCAGTTGATCGGTAATGCCATGCAGGCTCGGATAACGCAGGCTGTACCACGCCGAACGCATCACCGGCACGGCAACTAACAAAGAAGCAAAACCTAGCAGCAACTGGCTGACACCGGTTTGTTCCGGCATCGCCCAGCGCCAGATCAAACCGAGGCCGAGCAGCCCGAGTGCGAGCATCGCCAACGTCAGTTGCCGGGCTGCGCGCCGTTGTTCGGCTGAGGACAACAGACTCGGTGCAGCGGTAGTCGCGTTCATTGACTGGCTCCCTGAATGATCAGGCGGGAATCGTCTTGCGGATCGACCGTGGTCACCGATCCAGCCTGGCCGAGGATTTTCGGCATGCGCTCGCGGTACAGACGCAGGAGCATTTGCGGGTCGGTGCCTTGTTGTCGGGCCTTGGCCAGACTCAGCACCGTGGCGGTGTCAGCTGACGCTTTGGCCAGGCGTTCACCGGCTTGAGCGTGGGCGACTTGCAGCGTGCGGTCGGCCTGCTCGTTGGCGGACTGGGTGAGTTTCTCGGCGTCGGTGCGGGCATTGGCCACAGCTTTGTCGGCCTGCTGACTGGCGGTGAGGACGGCGTTGAATGCACTGACGGCAGGATCGGGCAGACTCGATTGCACATCGACCCGCGCCACTTCGACACCGATGCCCTGCCCGTTCGCCTTCAGTTCAGCCAAGCGTTTATTGATGCCTTGCACCAGATCACCGCGCAAGCGTTCACGGCGTTCGGCGGCTTGATTGTCGGCGCCAATGAGTTCTGGTCGAGCGACCAGAATGGTGTCCAGATCCCGCGCGGCGGTCAGGACCACAGCGCTGCGGGTGACCAGACGATCGAGTGCCGGCAGCACATGGTCGCCCTGCAGCACGAAGTCATACGGATCGGTGACTTTGTAAAACACCCGCACATCCAGTTGCACCACCCCGGCATCACCGGTCAATAAATAACCAGAGCCGGCCAACGCATCGCTGATCGGTGTCGCGAACGAGGCGACTCGGTCGGCCTTCAACGCCTCATCGCTGCGCAACAGATTCTCCACTCGCCGCTCAATTACCCGGTCCGCCGCTGGCAGCAGAACCACCTGTTCGAATGGCTGCGGCCACGCCAACAGCAAACCGGCATTCTGGATGCGATCAAGCGCGCCAAAGTGCAAGACCACGGCACGATTCTGCGGATCGATCTGCCGCACATTGGAAAACGCCCACGCCAATGCTGCCAATACGGTAACCGCGTACAAGGCGAAAAACGCCAAGCGACCGGCTTGAATCCACGGACTGTTCAGCGCATGTGTTCCACGTGGAACTTCTTCACTCATGGCTGCGTTCCGCTTTTGCTATCGAGATTCGGCGGGCCATCGACCAGCACACGGAACGGCGCGGCATCGGTGCGCAATATCAGTTTGGTGTCTGGAGTAACGATGGTGCCGAGGGTATCCAGCGAACGCAGCAAGTTGTACAGCTGCGGCGAACCGGCATAGGCGCGCCCGTAGATCTGCGCCGCTTCGACACGGGATTGCGCTTCGATATCGGCAGCTTTCACTGTCGCGTCAGCCTGAACGATTCGCGCATCACGCTCGGCGGCAGAACGGATTTGTGCCGCTTCGCGTTTGCCGATAGCGGTGCGTTCGGTGGCGATCGTTTCACGCTCGGCGCGCATCCGATCAACCGTGGCGGTGAGTGTCACCGAGGGCAACGTCAGCCGTTCGATACCGACCTGCACTACGCGCACACCATACGTGGCGAGCAGTTGCTGATCGATCTGCTGGCGCAACTGCGCCTCGAAGTCGGCGATGCGTACCTGACTGGAATCGGTATTCACCAGATTCGCCAGATCAAAACTGCTCGCGGTGGTTTCCAGGGCCGAGCCGACAAACGTGCGGATCTGCCGCGCCGCCTCGTCCGGTTGATTCTGTACGGCGCGCATGAAGCGTTGCACATTGTCCGGATCGCCCTGGACCTGCCACGCCACGTAGGCCTGAACGATAATGCGCAAACCGTCGCGGGTGCCGACATCCTGCAAACCGCTGGAGGTGGTGCGCAGACGCAGGTCCACCGGAATCGCCGCTTCGAACGGTGCCGGCCAGCGCCAGCTCAAGCCCGGATCAAGCAAAACCCGCGAGGGATTACCGAAACGCGTGATGACCGTAGCCTCGCCGGAGCGCACTTGCACCAGACTCGCCGCAGCGATGGCGAACGCCACCAGCAACGCCGCCCAACCCATGCGTCGCCACGGCAATGGCCCCGCCTCTTCCGGCGCGCCGTGGTGGTGATGACCGTGATGATGGTGATGCCCGCCATGGCTGTGATCGTGGCCACTGTGGTCATGATGATCGTGTGTGTGCGACTGGCTCAATGGGCGACTCCTGGTTGAGCGATGGTACGCGCGGGCGTCGGGTCAGCCGGCAGCGTGAATGAGCGCAGGTCGATGGTCGGGGCGTTGCTGCTGCCGCCCAGTCGATGGTCGAGTACCAGCAATTCGGCTTTGCTCAGGCCTTGGCTGAGTTGACTGAGGTATTGCTCCAGCACAAACGCCTGGCCGGCACTGGCGTAGGCTTTTTGCTCAGCGCTGAATTTCAAGTCAGCGGCCTGCGCGGCGGCGCTGATTTCGCGGGCGTTGGCGCTGGCCTGATCGCGGGCAAGGCTGGCCTGCAACTGCGCCTGATTACTCGCTTCGGCCGCTGCACCGCGTTCGCGGGCGATCAATGCCTGCGCACCGATCTGCGCTGCTTGCACGCTGTGGTAAGCGTTGGCTGCACCGGCCGGCGGATGAATCGCCTCGACGACCGTGGCGAGAATTTCCACGCCACTGTCGAGTTTTTGCAGATCGCTTTGCACAGCGCGGCCGATGTCTTCTGCCAGCCCTGCCCGGTCCGCTCCAAGCAATCCGTCGAGGGTGCGCGAGGCGAAATCGTGGACCAGAATTCGGCTGGCGGTGCTGCGGATCAGCGTCGGCACATCGGCGCTGTTGTAGGTTGCCGCCAGCGCCGCTTGATCGCTCAGACCGATGCGATAGACAAAGCGAACGTCCATGTTGACGATCTGAAAGCTCTGCTGCTCGCCACGGCTGCTGGCGATGACCTGGGATTTGTCGTTTACATGGCTGGCGTCCCACAAACGGTTGGCTGTGTACGGAGCAGGTCCTTCGGCCGGTTCGGATTGAACAACTGCCGGCGTTTCGCCAACACTGGTCGCCAACTCATGCACCACACCGTTTTCGACGCTCAATACCCGTCCCAATGGCCACGGTAAACCCGCGTGCAAGCCGGGGCCGAACACCTGCACCGGTTTGCCGAAGCGCTCGTAGATACCACGTCCTTGCAGGGGAATTTCGTGGAGGCCGGTTAACGCCCAGCCCACCACCGCGACCAATGCCAACACCGGCAGAAATGCCTTGCGCATGTAGCTGAACGCCCAGATCTGGCGAAGATCGATGCCAAATCGGTTATGCAATTCGTGCTGTAACGCGAGCAAGGGTTGCGGCGGCCAACGCAGCAGATCGGCGACAAAACTGCGCGCCAGCAAGGTCGGTTCAAGCTGATCACGTCGAGGGCTGAACAGTGACAGAACGGCACGCAATAACCACTCGATCGCGACCAATCCCGGCAAGATTCCCAACAGCACCGCTAAGCGAACGGGCCACAACGCCTGGTCACTGGCAAACAGTAAACACAGCGCTCCCAGCACCAGACCGATAATTGCCACGCGGATCAGTTGGGCCAATGAACCGGCTTCGGGCCATTGCGTGGGGTTTTCCTGAGCCAGTTGCCGCTCCAGCACCAGCAGCCCGAACGCCAACAGCAAGGCGAGTGCCGCGCCAACCGTGGCGGACAAACCTACTGCGGCGGCCGGTAAGGCGAGGTTCCACACCTGCTCGATACTGAGCACCACCAACAGTGCCCAACCACCCAGCCACAACGTCGCCGCGCCGATCAGGCCGAGCAAGTAGACACTTCGTCGACTCAGACGATCGAGCAACCGCTCGTACCAGCCATCCGGTGCGGGCGACTCTTCAGCCGCAAGCGGTAGCGACGCCAGCGGACTCATCACCCGGGCACGCCACTGCGTCACCCCCCACGCCGATTGCAGTCCGGCGACCAACACCAGCAACGCCGCCCCCTGATTGACCAGCAGCGGCAGCCATAACGATTGCGGGGCAAACAACCCGACAAAAAACGCCAGCCCCCACCCTGCCCCGGCCAGACTGCCAAGGCCAATCGCCAGACGGCGTAATCGCCGGCCCTGTGTCGCGGCCTGCTGAAAGCGCGGCAGTCCGGTCACTTGCGTGCCCTCAACCTCCAGATCGACTTGCATATCACCCCAAAGCCATCGGCTCACTGCTCTTATCGTTACGATATAACGAAAGTCGTGAAATATTCGTACACAATTGCGCTTATCTAAAGACGCGCAACCTGTCGCTTGCCTGAAGCCTTGACCGAAATGTCCATACGCGCACATATTACGTTCGTAATTTTTATCACCGACTACTTTTAGCGATCCGCATCCCTCAACCAGGAGTAAGCGCATGAGCAACTATGACGTAGTGATTCTGGGCGGCGGCCCCGGCGGCTATAACGCGGCCATCCGCGCCGGCCAGTTGGGCCTCAAGGCTGCTTGCGTGGAGGGTCGCGCGACCCTTGGCGGCACCTGCCTGAACGTCGGTTGCATGCCGTCCAAAGCCTTGTTGCATGCCTCGGAGTTGTACGACGCGGCCATGGGCGCGGAATTCGCCAACCTCGGCATCGAAGTCAAACCGACGCTGAACCTCGCGCAAATGATGAAGCAGAAAGACGAGAGCGTGGCCGGCCTGACCAAAGGCATCGAGTTTCTGTTTCGCAAGAACAAGGTCGACTGGATCAAGGGTTGGGGACATATCGACGGGCCGGGCAAAGTCACGGTCACTGGCGATCAGGGCAGCAAGATCGAGCTGACCGCCAAGGACATCATCATCGCCACCGGCTCCGAGCCCACGCCCCTGCCGGGTGTCGAGATCGACAACAAGCGCATCCTCGACTCCACCGGTGCGCTGTCCCTGAGCGAAGTGCCCAAACATCTGGTGGTGATCGGTGCCGGCGTGATCGGCCTCGAACTCGGCTCGGTATGGCGCAGGCTTGGTGCGCAAGTCACGGTGGTCGAGTACCTCGATCGCATCTGTCCGGGTGTCGATGGCGAGGCCGGCAAAACCCTGCAGCGTGCGCTGAGCAAACAAGGCATCGCCTTCAAACTGAGTTCGAAAGTCACCAGCGCCACCACCTCGGCCAACGGTGTGCAGCTCAGCGTCGAGCCGGCGGCGGGCGGCAGCGCCGAACTGCTGGAAGCTGATTATGTGCTGGTGGCCATCGGTCGCCGCCCGTATACCCAAGGCCTGGGCCTGGAAAACGTCGGTCTGAGTACCGACAAGCGCGGCATGCTCGCCAACAAACAGCACCGCACCGAAGCCCCCGGCGTCTGGGTGATTGGTGACGTGACCTCCGGGCCGATGCTCGCCCATAAGGCTGAAGATGAAGCGATGGCCTGCGTCGAGCAGATTCACGGCAAGGCCGGAGAGGTCAATTACGACCTGATCCCCAACGTGATCTACACCAAACCGGAGCTGGCCAGCGTCGGCAAGACCGAAGAGCAGCTCAAGGCTGAAGGTCGCGCCTACAAGGTCGGCAAGTTTCCGTTCACCGCCAACAGCCGGGCGAAGATCAATCACGAGACCGAAGGTTTTGCCAAAGTCATCGCCGACGAGCGCACAGACGAAGTGCTCGGCGTGCACCTGGTCGGCCCAAGCGTGAGTGAAATGATCGGCGAGTTCTGTGTGGCGATGGAGTTCAGCGCTTCGGCTGAGGACATTGCTTTGACCTGCCATCCGCACCCGACACGGTCCGAGGCGCTGCGCCAGGCAGCAATGAATGTCGAGGGGATGGCGACGCAGATGTAAAGATCAAAAGATCGCAGCCTTCGGCAACTTCTACAGGAATACGCATTGCCCGCCGAAGGCTGCGATCTCTGCTTTCAGGCAGGAAGATGCCCCAGCGGCAAGGCTCCCGGAGTTTTCACCGTGTGAATCGCAAAGTTGCTGCGGATGTCACTCACCCCCGGCAGCTTCAACAGGCAACCACTGAGAAAACGGTCATACGCGCGCAGATCCGGCACGACAACCTGCAGCAGAAAGTCCGACTCTCCGGACACCAGAAACGCCGAAATCACTTCCGGCAACGCGGTGACCGCCCGGTAAAAGGCTTCCGCCTGTTCATCGTTATGCCGCTCGACTTTCACCCCGACAAACACCGTCAACCCCAACCCCACTTCATCGCGATCCAGATTGGCCTGATAGCCGCGAATCACCCCGGCCTCTTCCAGCATCCGCACCCGGCGCAGGCAGGGCGAGGCAGACAGGCCGATTTCGTCCGCCAGCTCGACGTTGCTCAGGCGTCCGTCCCGTTGCAGCGCGGCGAGAATCTTGCGATCAAAAGCGTCGAGTTTCATCTTTGGCAGATCCTGATGGTGTATGCATGAAAAGAACGCAGGTTATGCCAAATCTGCAACCTTTTGAAGCTGACTACGCAAGCACCTGCCCCGCCCTTCAGCCCTAGACTGACGTCACCGAATCGACAACGAAAGGGGTATGACGTGGCGAGTCTCTGGCTGTTTTTCCTGGCATTGGCCGTGGTGTTTCTGTTGCCCGGACCGGACATGATCCTGCTGCTGCAAACCGGCGCCCGTCAGGGTCGTGGGGCAGCGCTGGCCACGGCGGTGGGTCTGGCGATTGCCCGCGGTTGTCACGTGGCATTGGCGGCGTTGGGGCTGGCGGCGTTGTTCAAGGCTGCGCCGTGGACGTTCGACGTGGTGCGACTGGCCGGGGCGGCGTATCTGCTGTGGATCGGCATTCAATGCCTGCGCAGCACACTGGTGCCGAACCTGAACGCCGGGGACATTGCCGACACGCGCGGGCAATGGCGCGAAGCAATCCGGCGCGGCTTGCTGACCAATCTGCTCAACCCCAAGGCGCTGCTGTTCTGCTCCGTGCTGTTGCCACAATTCATCGTCGCCGATGGCGCACCGGTGCTGAGCCAATTCACCGTCCTCGGCATGCTGCTGGTTGGCGTCGGATTGCTGTTCGACAGCGCCTACGCCCTGACCGGCGCCGCGCTGGGCCGTTGGCTGCAACACAGTCCAACGGCGCAACGGGTTCAGCAATGGCTGTTCGGCAGCCTGTTGATCGGCTTTGCGGTGCGCCTGACGTTCATCCAGCAGGCTTAGTTTTTGCGCACCTTGCGACGACGGCCGAACACCAGCAACGCGGCAACGCCAAACAGCACAACGGCACCGATCACCGGCCATTTGTAAGGCCGCAGCGCCGTGCGTACGGCATCGGTCACTTGGGTGACGTAACGTTTGTCAGCGTTGGCAAAGTCCGGCTCCTCGCACTGACGGCCGAAATTCTCCGCCCACTGCACGTACGGCCCTTCCTTCACGTAACGCTGATACAGCGCTTGCTGATCTTCCACGCTGGTGTTGAACCCGGCGGCCCTGCACAACACGGCAGCAAACGCCTGACTGGTATGCGGCAGGTTGTCGGCCGCACGATTGGCCAACTCGGACGCGACGAAACGGTAGTGGAAACGATGCTTGGTCAGCGCTTCGCTGGCCTGCTGGCGTTGCACTTCGTCTTCATTGACCAGCGGCCCGGCTTGCAACGCCGGGCTGCCGAGAGAATAGAAACCGCCAAACGACACATAATCCGGCGCCATCTCGTACCCCAGGATCAAGAAGCCGTTTTCACGCGCGGCCACCGCAGCATTGAACAACGCCGTGGCGCGTTTCGTCGGCCACCATGCATTGTCTGCCGCCAGACGCTGTTCGCCGTAGTACCTGGCCTCATCTTTCATACTGCTGCTGTCGAAATAGTCGACCGCCTCGGCGTAATGCCCTTCACGCAACAAACGCCGGGCCAGCAGATAACGCAGATTTTCGGCTGTATGCAGTTGCTCGGCGTCTCCTTGACCATCGTCAATCGGCACTGCCGGGGCCGGGACGTTTTCATCGACATACTGCTTGAGCTCTTCGACCGTCAGCACGCGCTCGGCCACCGTCGCGGCGTCAAACCAATAGATGCTGTTGCTGCGATACAACTGCACGAAAGCTTGCAGGTATTCGCCCCGTTGCAAGGCCAGAATCGCGCTTTCGCCCTCGACCCGGCATTTCGGCTGGACGGTTTCAAACGCCCAGTCCGCCGTGCGCTGATAGCCCCAGCTTTCGCTCTGCGGGAACGCTTGTGCGGCTTTGGCGTAAGCAGCAGCGGCGGCATTTTTATCGCCATCGCGTACCGCCAGCTTCGCCCGCAACCACCAGGCCAGTCCGCCGTCACCGGCGTTTTCGAGGAAGGCCTTGGCGCTGGCGTAGTCACCCTGTTGGTAATTCATTGCCGCCAGCCGATCGGCGTTTTCGAGGCTGCCGCGGGTGCTGCTCTGCAGCAGTTTGATGAGTTTTTTCTCGTTCGGCGGCTGCTCGCCATACGACCAGTCGAGACGGCTGACCAACGATGCGGTGACCAACTGCTGCACCGCTTTGCGTTGCAGCAATTTCGCCAGATCAGCCTCGGGCAACTCGGCTAGTTCGTTCACCAATTGTTTCAGCGAGGTGTAACCCACGGCCGAACCATGCAGATTTTGCGCTTCATACAGTTCGATGGCGCCGCTCCAGTCGCCGGCGCTACGCAACACCCGCGCCTCCTCGCCGAGACTGGCAACGCCCAGTTCCAGCGGATCGCTGAAGCCGTCGATGCTCATCTGGCGGGCTTGGCGGAACGCCTCGCGCGATTGCTCCAGCGCAGTGACGGCGTCGTCCGCTTCACTGCTCATGGCCAACCAGGTACGGCCAAGCGAGTAGGCCGCCCAGGTGCTGCGCAACGGACGCTGCTCGGCAGGCAACGCCAGCAGTTTGTCGAAATACTCGACCGCCAGTTGATGCTCGCCGGTCGCAAACGCTACCGCGCCCGCCACGTACAGACGGATTTCCGCTGGCAGACTGGCGCCCTGCTCTTCGGCTTGACGGGCATCGGTCAGGCCACGCAGTTGCATGACCAGCGCGGCCTGCTCGTTGTCCAGACCAAGCTGTTCGGCTTGTTCGCGGGCCTTGGCCGGCGCCTCTTCATCGCCATACATTTCATCGGGATTGTACGTCGCCGCCGTGACATTCTTCAGCCCGGCGATGGTCTTGCCGAGACGACTGATTTCGAATTTGAAACTGCCCGCCGGCAAATCGGCCAGGGTCTGCCCGCGATCATCGAGCAGCCGGTTGGGGAAATCCGGGCCGCAGGCCACAGCCGAACCCAGCGGCAGGCTGAGGCTCAGGCAGAGCAGATGGCGGGGCCAGTTACGGGTCAACATGCGAACCTCCTTGATCAATATGTGCGCAACGTGCCCAACCGATGGCGCGCTGCCCGTCCGCCGGCAAGCGGCCGTCGCGAAGGCGGGTGAAGGTAAGCAGATCCGGGCTTTGTTGCAACGAATAACCGGTGAGTGCATCGGCCCCTTCACAACCTTGGGCCTTAATGGTGATCCGCGCGGGCCATGGGCTGTCGAGGTTGCCGGGATTGTTCAGCGTGATGTCGTAAAGGCCACCCTGCTCGCTAAAGCTCAGGCCGAGCTGGCTGTACAACGCATCGCCCCGCGCTACAGCGCGCAACGTGGTCAGACTCCAGGCGCGCCGGTCATTGGCCAACGGCAGCCGAAACCAGATCAACCCGGCCAGATGCGCAGGCGGATCTTCGCGTAATGCTTTACCGAGTTGGCTCAGTTGCAACGGTTCAGCGAGCAATTCGCGGCGCTGACCGCCGCGCTCAAGCGGTACTTCACTTTCAACCAGCGGTGCGCCGTCGCCATCCGCCAACAGCGCCACACCATAGGCCGGTAGCGCTAGGTAAAAGGGTTTAGATGTGATCTTCCCCCAGGCGTCCGCCCATCGCCGTGCCTGCTCGGGATCGAACAGACCGCGTCGCGGGTCACTGACGGCATGCACTTGCAGCACGCTGCTATCGACCGCGGCCAGCAGGGTCGGCAGCTGCGCACTGTCGAGCCACGCCGGCAACGCGGTGATGCTCAGCGGCAATGACACCGGCAACGCCGAACGTAGATGGTTGAGGAATTTTGCATAGTCCGGCAAGCGGGCGTTGCCGGCATCGTGGTCGATCTCCACGCCCTGCACCGTGAGGCCTTGCGCCTGCCAGTCCTGGATCACCTGAAGGATTTGCGCCGTGACCTGTTGCTGGTCCAGCGCCTTGAGTTGGCCGTCAAGACGAATCACTGCGATCAGCGGACGGCCATCGCTTTTCAACAACGCTGCATCGATTCGCGCCCGGCTCCAGTCCGCCCCCGGAAAAGCCTGCAACGCCAACACGCGCAAGGTGGAGAAATCATTTCGGCTATCGCGCAACGCTGCCGCATGGGCGGGCGTCCACTGGCGTTGCCAGACATAAAGTTGCTGGTCGAGTGGCGGTGCGTCCCGTTGTTCACACCCCGCCAGCAACATCACCGTAATCAGTATCGAATAACCCAACCGCATGAAATCGCTAATCCCTGCCGACACAAAAATGCAGGGTACACAAAACCGCCGCGAGCAGGCTCCCGGCGGTAAAACTTCAGGGCTTGCGGGCAATGATGATCTGACATCTTGGCACCACCGCATCGAGTGCCTGTTTGATCTGCAACCCGCGCGGAGTTTCCAGCAGGGCCTGCCAGGTAGCCGCCCAGTGGTTGAGCAACGGGTGATCGGGGTTGCTCAGGTCAACCTTCGCTTCCCAGAACAGCAACATCCACATGGCCCAATAGAAACCGTGCTGGCTGTGGCTGATGACTTCCAGCCCCGCCTCACTGACCATCGTCTTGAACTGTTCTTCGCCGATGATCCGCACGTGGTTGGGCTTCTCGAAGTACACCGGCGCGGCGATGCCCTTTTGCAGGTGCTCGGAGCTGGGGTGCGGCACGCTCAGCAGATACAGCGCGCCCGGTTGGCCGACACGCACCAGTTCGGCGAGAAACTGCGCCGGATCGTCAACGTGCTCGATGACTTCAGTGGACACCACGCGGGTCGCGGTGCCATCGGCGATCGGCAAGGGGTTGCAGTCGCTGACGTGGCATTCGATGTCGCGCGCCGGAGTATCGCTCAGACGCTGGCGGGTGGCTTCAACCTTGGCGCCGTCGATGTCGGCGATGATGATCTTCGCCCCGCGCATGCCGCAGAAATGCACGTTGCCGCCGTCGCCGCAGCCGACGTCGAGCAGCGTGTCTTCGGGGCCCACGGGAAAGCCTGTGAACAACTCCCCGGTCTTCTGGTTGAACCAGCCGCTGAGCTCCGAATCGTGGAGGCCGAGCAGGAATGGATCGACCCTGGGCGCCGGTGGGATGACGGCTGGCGCAACGGCGGGAGCAGGCGCCGCCACTGTGCGTTTCTTCAAAAAGCTCAGCATGAGGTGGCTCCAGAGGATGGGACAGCGGATCGGGACGTACCGAGGCGCGCCACCAGGGCGGCTCCGCGGTTGCGCATGGGCATTTCGACGAAACGGTAATTGAGTTCGCTGAGCAGCGCGATCAGGCCCAGGGCAAGCAGCGACGTCAGAATCGGATGCCCGGCGGGACTTGGCAGGCCGGCTGCCTGCAAGCGAAAGATCAATTCACGCACCAGTAGATAGGCCGGAACATGGATCAGGTAGATGCCATAGGAACGGCTGCCGATCCAGGCCATCAGTTGCTGCAATCGGCCGGCCGGCAGCAAGTAATCGCGGTTGTACGACGCGATCCACACCAGCAGCGCGCTGAGCACGGTGAGCGAACCGATGCGATAGCTGGCAAACGTAAAGCGGTCGGTGGCCATGAAACACAAGAGCAATCCGATGCCCAGCAACACCGCTGTGCCAACCCCGGGCAAGCGCAGAAAGGTCGGCTCCCAGCGTCGATAGGAAGGTTGCGCGCTCCACATTGCCAGCAGCACACCAACTGCCAGCGCATCGGTGCGCACAAACATCAGCAACGGCGAGCGCACGGTGAGAATCTGCACCGCGATCAGCGCCAGCAACGCCCAGACCAGGTGTTTGCGCAACAGCACAATCAGCAGCGGGAACAGCAGATAGAACTGCTCCTCCAGCGACAGGCTCCAGTAGACGAAACTGCTGCCGTACTCGTAATGGAAGAAACTGTCGGCCAAGCGGAAATTGGCGTACTGCAGCACACCTGCCAGCGTCGCCTGCAGGTTGGCGTACAGCGAACCGAACGCCCCCGAGCGATTGAGAAAGACACACGCCAGCAGCATCAGCGCCAGCCACAGCCAGGCCGCTGGCAATAACCGGAAGGCGCGGCGCAACCAGAAATTGCGCGTCTGTTGCCAATACTCCTGACGCGTGTTGCAACGGCGCAGTGCCGGGATCAGGCCGCGAGCGATGACAAACCCGGAAATCGCGAAGAACAGATCGACGCCCCACCACGACTGCGCCCACACCTGAATTTTCACCAGCAGCGGCACGGTATCGGTAAACAGACTCCCCTGCACGTGATGGAACAGCACGCCCATTACCGCGACAGCGCGCAAGACTTCGATGTCCATGATGCGCTTGTCGCTCATGGTGCGCCTCCGCCGTCCAGTGGCTTGCGCGCGATGATCACCTGACTTTTGGGCATGAACCGGTCCAGCGTCTGTTTGATCAGCAGCCCGTCAGGCTGATCGAGCAGGCTCTGCCAGGCCCTGGCCCAGTGCTCCATCATCGGCGTGAACGGCTCATGGATACGGTCACGCACGGCCCCCGTGAGTTCGCGGCCGGCCGCCCGTTCGCCGGCCCAGAAGAAGATCATGCCCATCACCCAGAAAAAACCGCTGGCCTGACGATGCTCGATCACCAGACCGGCGTCCTCCACCAGCGCGGCGAAACGCTCCGCAGTAAAAATCTGCACATGATTGGGCGATTGGTAATAACTGGCCGGCGCGATGCCTTTTTGCAGGTGCTCACCAACCGGGGCCGGCACGCTGAGCAGATACTGCGCGCCAGGACGGCCCATGCGCACCAGTTCGGCCATGAACGCTTCAGGCTGGTCGACATGCTCGAGCACTTCCATGCACACCACTTTACTGGCGCAACCGTCCGCCAGCGGCAGCGGCAGGCTGTTACTGACCAGCCCCAGATTCAACTGGCGGCTTTGCGCGTCGACCTGCCGCGCCAGTTCGCGGACCTTGTCGTGTTCACTGTCGGTGAAGATCACAGACGCGCCCTGGCGCACGGCGAACAGTGTCGCTACGCCGTCACCGCAACCGACGTCGAGCAACGTATCGTCAGCGGTAATGGCAAAGCCCTTGAGCAACTCGCCGCTGTCACCGAGAAACCAGCCGTCGAGGACCGCGTCGCGCAACCCGACATACAGTGGCGACGCGGCATCGGGTGCGGCAGGGGCCGGCTCCACGACGGGGATCGCTGCAGGCGCCGGACGCAATCGTGCGAGCAGGCGCCGGATCATGCGACGGCGACTGGCGCTGATGAAGAGCCGGCCGCTTGCAACAACGGCTCGAGGAACGCCTGTAAACGCTGCTCGGCGCTGGCCTGACTGCAGAAGCGCTCAAGACTGCGCACCGCTTCGGCCGACATCGCCGCATAACGCTGTTGATCAGTCTTCGCCACGTCGTAGCTGGCCCGATACGCCGCGCACAGCGAGTCCCAATTGGTCATGTAGCGCATCGTGCGATAGGCCGCTCGCGGGTCGTGGGGCCAGGCCGTCAGTTCTTCGGTGAAATCGACGATAAACGCGTTGTCGGCGCTCACGTAGTCAGCCATCGCGGTGTTCAACGGCGCAATCGCCGGTTTGCCGCAGGACATGAATTCCATCAGCGGCAGGCACTGGCCTTCACCGAAGGAACTGTTGACCACGTAGCTGGTGGCCTGCACCAGGCGTTCGTAATCGACGTCGGCCAGATAACCGTGGATCAGCACGATCCGGCATTGGTAAGACTGGTTCTTGTAGAGGTGGTGCAGCATGTCGGTCAACGCCTCGGCGATGTCGTGGTGCGTGAGTTTCAGCACCAGGGTCGCATCGGCGGTATCACGGAACGTGGTGCAAAACGCGCTGAGCATGTCCTGCCAGTTCTTGCGCCCGTCGTAGGGGTTGAACACCGAGCAATAGACCACGCCGTCAAGCTGCAGCGAGCAATCCTGCGCCGGCCCGGCGAAGGACAGCGGCGAGCCTTCGCACCGCCCGGGTGGCCCATAGGGGCGTAAATCCACCGTGCGACTGTCGATCAGCAACCCGCGCAGCGTCAGGGTGATCGGCTCGATGACCGGGCGTCGATCCAGATGTTCACCGCGCGCGGCGAAGCGATCCCACACGGGCGCTGGGATCGCGCAGATCGGGTAATCCGCGCCCATCGCATTGCGCACGGTGTCGACCGTGAAGCTCGAATGGGTGATCGCCCGGCCGCATGCCTCCAGCACCACCCGCCAATCATGGCGAGGTTCGCCCTGCCAGCTTTCGGTGGGGATGGTGCTGAACTCCCAGGCAAACACCGGGATGGTCGGGCAGGCGTAATGAATCGGCGTGCGATGCGGCGGCGAGAACGACAGAAAAACGCAGTCCTCGCCACGGCTCAGGCAGTCAAAATACAGGCGATCAACCAGTTCGTCCGGGTTGCTGACCTCGATCACCTGACCGATTCGTTCCAGCACCGGGCGGAATTCCTTGAGGACGAAGTAGTAGCTGTACTCGGGGCGGCCGAGGTTCTGCTGGATGTTGCTCTTGTTGGTTTCCGAATGAATGATGATCAGCATGCGGCAGTCCCCGCCTCGGCCATCAGCGGTGTGTTTTCGCTGTTCGCCTTCAGGTCGAAAAACGCCATCACGCGCTGCTGCACCGGGGTAAACCCGCAGTAATCGCGCATGCGTTGATTGGCGGCAGCGGCCATGGCCAGATAAGCCTGCGGGTGGTTTTTGGCCATGGCATAGCTGTCCTCATAAGCGGCTCTCAATGAGCTCCAGTCCGGGCGATGGCGCACGGTGCGATAGAGGATCCGCACGTCTTCCGGCCAGATCGTCGGCTCGTGACTGGACTTGACGATGAAGCCGACCTTTTCGTCGATGTAGTCGCGCATCGCCGTGTGATTCGGGGCGATCACCGGTTTGCCGCACGACATGAACTCCATCAGCGGCAAACACAAACCTTCGCAGCGGGAGGCGTTGACGTAGAAACTCGCGGCACCGTACAACCGGGCGAACTCCTCGTCCTGCAAATAGCCGTGCATGACCACGACACGGCAGGCAAACGGCGAGAGTTGCGACAGCAAGGTGATCAAGTGAACGTAGTAGCTCGCCAGGTCGTTCTGGGTGATTTTCAGCACCAGCGTGGCGTCTTCGTTGTCACGCATGGCCCAGCAAAAAGCGGTGATCAGGTGATGCCAGTTCTTGCGACCGTCTTCAGGGTTGAACACGCTCACGTAGACCACGCCACTGACATCGATGGCCACCTGCTCGCTGGTGTCGGGCAGTACCGCTTGCGGATGTTCTGCGGGGTCCAGCGCTTCGCTGACCGTGGTGGCCACCGGCAGGGGCGGCGATGCTGGCGTACGCGATTTCGCCAACCGCTGGCGGAGGCCGTCCGGCACCAGATCGCCAACGGCTTCGCGATACCACAACAACAGATTGTGCTTGAGCAAGAACAGCGGCGGGTGTTCGCCAGGGCTGCTCAGCGCCCGACAAGCTTCGCGCAGGTAATGCTTGGTGATGAATCCACGCCGACGCCAGGTCAGGGGCGGTGCCGCTTCGGGCTCGGGTTCCGGCTCAGGTTCAGCCAGGCCGCGAAGTTCCAGTTCCTGCTCACTGTGTATCGGCGCGATCAAGCCATCGGCGGACAGGCCCATCGCGCGACTGTCGATGATGCAGCCCTTGATCTGCAACGTCGTGCCCGGGTTTACCGGGGCACCGGGATAGTCTTGGCGCACCTGCGCAAAGCGCTCCCACAACGGTGCGGGTAGCACGAGTACGGGGAAGTCCTCACCCAGGGTTTTACGGATCGCCTGCGCCGTGTGGGTGGACAGGGTAATTACCCGGCCATGACGCGCCAGGGTCTGGCTCCAGTCCTGGCGGGGATCGTCGTCGCAGCACTCGGACGGGATCGAGTCATATTCCCAGGCAATCACGCAGACCATCGGGCATTGCAGATCGGTCGGGGCTTTATGCGGTGGCGAAAACGAAAGGAACAGACATTCCTCACCGGCCTGACTCAGCTGTTGATACAGCGGATCGACGTCGGCGACGGACGCCACCACATGCACGCGACCAAGGCTTTCCAGCACCGGGCGATAGGCCTTGAGCACGAAGTAGTAACTGTATTCAGGACGACCGAGACTCTGGCTGATGGAACGGTCGTTGACGTCCGAGTAAAGAATGAAATTCATGGCATCCCACGATGAAGCAGCCATTCCGGCAACCTCATGCTATGACGGCCCGGCGTCGGATCAAGCCGGTATCACCGGTGCTTGTCCTTACTCTTGAGGCCCGTCTTCGTTCTTGTTTTAGTGGTCGGTTTCACCCTGTTGCGCCAAGCCCACGGCGAACTCCGAGCATGGCGACGAGGGGCATTCTAAACACATCCGTCGAGCATTCGTGAACCGCACGGCGAGAAAAAACCTGACTACGCTAATGAGAACTGACCGGTCACGGTTTGGCCTGTTGAAATTGCCGAGCAATTGGCACAGATTGGTAACAAACAACTACAACATTTGACTTCGCCAGCCCCTCAGACGCTTTTTTCTTTCGATCTGACGGATATTTCCTTAAAGCCTGTGGGAAAGTGGCGCAAGTTCAAGACCAAGGGGTCGCTGTTTGAAAAAGCGTCTGTTCGTCACGGGTCTTAGCGGATTCGTGGGACACCATATCCAGGCACGTCTGGCAGTACCTGATTCGTCTTGGGAGTTGCTGCCTGTCGCTTCGCCCTACGACCTCACGAATGCCGACAGCCTCGTCGATCTCTGGCCGCAATTGCCCGACGCTGTCATTCATCTGGCCGGGCAGACCTTTGTCCCCGAAGCCTTTCGCGATCCGGCCCGTACCCTCGACATCAATCTGTTCGGCACTCTCAATCTGTTGCAGGCCCTCAAGGCTCGCGGCTTTACCGGCACCTTCCTGTATGTCAGCTCCGGCGACGTTTACGGCCAAGTGGCTGAGCACGATCTTCCAATCACCGAGCAACAACCGCCCTGCCCGCGCAACCCGTATGCGGTGAGCAAACTCGCGGCGGAATTTCTCAGCCTGCAATGGGGCCTGAGCGAACACTGGCCGGTGCTGGTGGCGCGCCCGTTCAACCATATCGGCGCCGGGCAGAAAGACAGCTTTGTCATCGCCAGCGCCGCCCGCCAGATCATTCGCATCAAGCAGGGCCTGCAAACGCCACAACTGGAAGTCGGTGACATCGATGTCACGCGCGACTTCCTCGATGTCGGCGATGTGGTCTCGGCCTACTTCGCGCTGCTCGAAAGAGGCCAACCGGGGCAGGTCTACAACATCTGCTCGGGACGCGAGCAAAGCATCCGCAGCCTCATTGAACAGTTGGCGGACCTGGCCGAAGTCGAGATGCAACTGGTTCAGGACCCGGCGCGCATGCGTCGCGCCGATCAGCGCCGCGTTTGCGGCAGCCACGCAAAACTGGCCAACACCACCGGCTGGGCGCCAGACATCACTACACAACAATCCCTGCGGGCGATCCTGTCCGACTGGGAGACGCGAGTACGACAAGAATGACAAAAAGTGCATTGATCACAGGGATCACCGGTCAGGACGGCGCGTATCTGGCCAAATTGTTGCTCGACAAGGGCTACAAGGTTTATGGCTTCGTGGCTCGGCGCAGCAGCGATTCGCGCTGGCGTCTGCGCGAAATGGGCGTCGAGGCCGACATCGTCTATCTGGACGGTGACATGGCCGATGCCTGCTCGGTCCAACGTGCAGTCATTCAATCGACTCCGGACGAAATCTATAACCTGGCGGCGCAGAGTTTCGTCGCCGCGTCGTGGAATCAGCCGGTAACCACCGGCATCGTCGATGGCCTGGGCGTTACTCACTTGCTCGAAGCGATCCGCCAGTTCAGCCCGCATACCCGCTTCTATCAGGCGTCGACCAGTGAAATGTTCGGTCTGATTCAGGCTGAGCAGCAGGACGAAAACACGCCGTTCTACCCGCGCAGCCCGTACGGCGTGGCCAAGCTGTACGGCCACTGGATCACCGTCAACTACCGCGAAAGTTTCAACCTGCATGCCAGCAGCGGCATCCTCTTCAACCACGAATCGCCACTGCGCGGCATCGAGTTCGTCACCCGCAAAGTCACCGACGCCGCCGCCCGCATCAAGCAAGGCAAGCAGCAGGAGCTGGCGTTGGGCAACATCGACGCAAAACGCGATTGGGGTTTTGCCGGCGACTACGTCGAAGCCATGTGGCTGATGCTGCAACAGGACAAGCCTGACGATTTCGTCGTCGCCACCGGCGTCACCACCACGGTGCGCGAGATGTGCCGTATCGCCTTCGATCACGTCGGCCTCAACTACCGCGATTACGTGAAAATCGACCCGGCCTTCTTCCGTCCGGCCGAAGTCGAAGTGCTGCTCGGCAATCCGGCCAAGGCTCAGCGCGTGCTGGGCTGGAAGCCGAAGACCGACCTGGATACCTTGATCCGCATGATGATGGATGCGGACATGAAACGCGTCGCCAAGGAGTAGGCCATGCTGATCCCCGTGATTCTGTCCGGCGGTGCCGGCACCCGTTTGTGGCCGGTGTCCCGCGAGGGCCATCCCAAGCCGTTCATGACCCTGCCCGACGGCCAGTCGCTGCTGGGCAAGACCTATCAGCGTGCCGCCGCATTGCTGGACGGCTGGGGCGACATCGTCACGGTGACCAACCGCGAGTATTACTTCCAGAGCAAGGATCACTATTGCGCTGCCCACGTATCGCGCCATCGCGGGCACTTCCTGCTGGAGCCGACCGGGCGCAACACCGCCCCGGCCATCGCCGCCGCCGCGCTGTCGCTGCAAGCGCTGCACGGCGACGACGCGATCATGGTGGTGATGCCGGCCGACCATTTGATCGTTAATCAGAACGCACTGAAAACAGCGGTCGAGCACGCCGTCAATCTGGCGAAGGACGGTTATCTGGTGACGTTCGGCGTGCTGCCGACCGCCCCGGAAACCGGCTTCGGCTATATCGAGACCGGTGCGCCACTGGACGCCAAAGGCGCAGCGAAAGTGCAGCGCTTTGTGGAAAAACCCGACCTGGACACCGCCACACACTATCTGGAGAGCGGTAACTTCCTGTGGAACTCGGGGATGTTCTGCTTCACCACCGCCACCGTGATCGCCGAACTGCAATTGCATGCACCTGAGTTGCTGGAACAGACCCGCGCGTGCATGGCCGCCAGCGCTCCGGTGGAAACCGTCGGCTGCCTGCAACAGGAACTGTCGCCGGCGCTGTTCGCCGAGATCACTGACATCTCCATCGACTACGCGCTGATGGAGCGTTCGGAAAAAGTCGTGGTAGTGCCCGCCGGTTTCGACTGGAGCGATATCGGCTCATGGGGCGCGGTGGCCGCGCTGGTGCCGGCGGATGCCGACAACAACCGCGCCAGCGGTGAAGCGATTTTCATCGACAGCCACGACAACTTCGTCCAGAGCGAAGGCCGCCTGGTCGCCGCTGTCGGTGTCGATAACCTGATTATCGTCGACACCGCCGACGCCGTGCTGGTGGCCCACGCCGACCGCGCACAGGATGTGCGGCGGGTGGCCAAACAGCTCAAGGACAAATCCCACGAAGCCTATCGCCTGCATCGTACGGTCAGCCGTCCGTGGGGCACCTACACCGTGCTGGAGGAAGGCCCGCGCTTCAAGATCAAGCGCATCGTGGTCAAGCCCGGCGGCAAGTTGTCCCTGCAGATGCACCATCACCGCAACGAACACTGGGTGGTGGTCGAAGGCATGGCCAAGGTCACCAACAACGGCGCCGGCACGCATCTGGTGGCCAAGAACGAATCGACGTTCATTGCCGCCGGACACCGGCATCGCCTGGAAAACCCCGGCGTCATCGATCTGGTGATCATCGAAGTGCAGAGCGGCGAATACCTGGGTGAAGACGACATCGTGCGCTTCGAAGACGATTACGGCAGGACGGCCTGAATGCTGCTTTCCTTGTACCGCTCGCTGCGCAGCTACCGTGGATTCATCCTCGGTAGCGTCAAGCGGGAGTTTCAGGCGCGTTATCGCAATTCGCTGTTCGGCGCGCTGTGGACCGTGCTCAATCCGTTGTCGATGATCGTCGTGTACACGGTGATCTTTTCCCAGATCATGCGTGCACGCCTGCCAGGTGTGGATGACGGTCTGGCCTACAGCGTGTACCTGTGTGCGGGCCTGCTGACCTGGGGGCTGTTTGCGGAAATCACCTCGCGCAGCCAGAGCATGTTTCTGGAAAACGCCAACCTGCTGAAGAAAATCAGCTTCCCGCGTATCTGCCTGCCGGTGATTGCGTTGTTCAATGCCGGGATCAACTTCGCGATCATCCTCGCGCTGTTTTTCGGTTTTCTACTGATCAGCGGGCGTATGCCCGGCATGGCGTTGCTGGCGCTGATACCACTGCTGATCGTGCAAGTGATCTTTGCCGCCGGACTGGGGATGATCCTCGGCATCCTCAACGTGTTCTTCCGCGATGTCGGGCAGATGTTCGGTATCTGCCTGCAATTCTGGTTCTGGCTGACACCGATCGTGTACCCGCTGTCGATTCTGCCGCCAGGCATCCAGCACCTGATCAGCCTCAACCCGATGACGGCGCTGATGACCAGTTACCAGAACGTGTTCCTCTATAACCAGTGGCCGAACTGGCCGTCGCTGGTGCCGCTGCTGATCATCGGCCTGCTGTTCTGCGCCATGGCGCTGCGCCTGTTCCGCCAACGTATCGGTGAAATGGTGGACGAACTCTGATGGGGAACATACGTGTCAGTGGCCTGGCCAAGGCCTACAAGCAGTACCCCAATCGCTGGAGCCGCCTGCTCGAATGGATGGTGCCGTTTTCCCGGCCCAGGCATCACTTGCACTGGGTCTTGCAGGACATCGATTTCGAGATTCAAGCGGGCGAAGCCGTGGGCATCGTCGGCGTCAACGGCGCGGGCAAAAGCACGTTGCTGAAGATGATCACCGGCACCACCCAACCGACTCGCGGCCAGATTCAACTGCAAGGTCGAGTCGCTGCCCTGCTGGAACTGGGCATGGGCTTTCATCCTGACTTTACCGGTCGCCAGAACGCGTTCATGGCCGGCCAGTTATTGGGCATGCAGGTAGAAGAGATCGAGGCGCTGATGCCGCAGATCGAAAGTTTTGCCGAGATCGGCGAGGCTATTGATCAGCCGGTGCGCACCTATTCCAGTGGCATGCAGATGCGCCTGGCGTTCAGTGTCGCCACCGCGCGCCGCCCGGATATCCTGATCGTCGACGAAGCGTTGTCGGTGGGCGACGCCTATTTCCAGCACAAAAGCTTCGAACGCATCCGCAGCTTCCGCAAGGCCGGGACCACCCTGCTGATCGTCTCCCACGACCGCTCGGCCATCCAGTCGATCTGCGACACCGCGATCCTGCTGGAAAACGGGCGTCTGGCGATGCGCGGCAAACCCGAAGAAGTCATGGACTACTACAACGCCATGCTCGCCCAGCGCGAAGGCCAGATCGTGCGTCAGGAGATGCTGGCCAATGGGCAGGTGCAAACCATTTCCGGCACCGGGGAAGCGGGGATCGTCAGTGTCCGCCTGCTCGATGCCCAGGGCCGCAGCCTCGAAGTCGCGGAGGTCGGCCAGCCTGTGGTGCTGGAAGTACAGACCGAAGTGCGCAAAGACATCGAACGGCTGATTCTCGGCTTCATGATCAAGGATCGTCTGGGTCAGGCGATTTACGGCATCAACACCCATCGCCTCGATAAACCGGTCATCGATCTGAGTGCCGGCGAGCGCGTGACCTTCCGCTTCGCTTTTGACATGCGCCTGGGCAAGGGCAGTTATTCGGTCGCACTGAGCCTGTCGCGTCTGGATTCGCATCTGGATCGCAACTTCGAATGGCGCGACTTCGGTTTGATCTTCCACGTCATCAACAACCGTCAGGAAGACTTTGTCGGTTGCGCCTGGCTGCAAGCGCAAACTGAAATCAGCCGTTCCGGGGGACACCTCGCGCCCCTGCCCGACAGAGAGATCTCGAAATGACGCGACTGTTGGTGGAATGCACTTACGTCTTTGAACACCCCAGCGCCAATTCGGGTATCCAGCGTGTGGTGCGCAACGTCATCCAGCAACTGCCCGCAGCCGACGAGCACCTTGAATGTATTCCGGTGGTGATGATCGACGGTGGCCTGTATCAGGTTAAGAGTCTGGCCCCGCTGAAATCGCTGAAGCTCGATCTGATCGGTCTGCGGGTGAAACTCGAACAGTGGGCCAATGCCTTCTGGTTGCGCCACCGAGCCCTGGAGCGGCGGCGCCCGTTCACTCAGTCGCACTTCGCTCGTCGCGTGTTGTACGTCGGTTGCCGGCTCACCGCCTTCGCCTGTTTCAGCCTGCCGATGCGCTTGCTCGGACGAGCACTCAAGGGCAAACAGATCCCCGAACGCTGCGTGCCGTTGCAGCATCGGGCCGGTGATCAACTGGTGCTGCTCGACTCGTCCTGGCACGCCAACTTTTTCCCTTTGGCCGAGCAACTCAAGCGTGAAGGGGTCGGTATCGTTTCGGTGATCTACGACTTGATCCCGCTGACCCATCCGCAGTTCTGCGATGCCGGGCTGGTCAAGGTATTCAACCACTGGTTCGACTGGATCGCCCGCACGGCCGATGGCTACGTGGCGATCTCGACCACTATCCGCGATCAGGTGCGCGAGGAAATGCTGCGGCGCATCGGCCCGCAACAGGTCGCGCAACGCTGGTTCGATCACTTCCACCTCGGTTCAGAGCTGGATCTGAGCGACCCCGACGCCGAGGTCGATCGCGGCTTGTTACGTCTGTTCAAAACGGCGGATCCGGTATTCCTCATGGTCAGCACCATCGAGCCGCGCAAGAATCATGCTTATCTGCTGGATGCGTTCGAGCGCGCCTGGGCTGCGGGGTCGAAAGCGCGGTTATGCATCGTCGGCAAGATCGGCTGGAAGTGCGAGGCGTTGATCGAGCGCATCCGCCAGCATCCCGAATTGAACCGGCGCTTGTTCATGTACAACTCGCTGTCGGACAGAAGCCTCGAACACGCTTACTCCCACGCGACGGCGCTGGTGTTCCCGTCCCACGTCGAAGGTTTCGGCCTGCCGCTGGTGGAAGCGATGCAGCGCGGCTTGCCGGCGATGGGCAGTGACATTCCGGTGTTCCGCGAAATCGGCGGCGACTACATGGCCTACTTCGATTTGGCCAACCCGCAGAGCCTGACCGATCTGGTCACCGGCATGGAGCGCAGCGAGGTATTTCCTGCCCCTCTCAGCCTGGACCAATGGCGCTGGTTGAGCTGGCGCGAAGCGAGTGCGCAGCTGGTCGAGCGCATCGAGCGCAATGTGAACCCCGCAGCGGTCGGCCCGCAGAGTCAGCATGCGCATTGCTCTTAACGCGCGGATTCTCCAGGCGCCGCGCACTGGCATCGGCCACTACGTCGCTGAGCTGGTCAACGCCCTGCACAACGAACCTGATGTTGAAGTAAATCTGTTTCACGGCTGGGGCTGGAGTTCGGCGTTGCCAGAAGCGGCCATGCCCGGTTATTCGCGTTTGACGCCACTGCTGCGGCAGATTCCCGGGGCTTACCAGGCACGCCGTTGGCTGGAACAGAAACGCTTCGATCAGGGCCGCGCGCGGGGCATCGATCTGTATCACGAGCCGAGCCTGTGGCCACTGGCCTTTGACGGCCCGACCGTGATCACCCTGCACGATCTGACCCACCTGCATTTTCCCGAGACTCAGCCACCGGCACGGCTCAAGGAAATCGAGCGGCGATTGGCCGTCGGGGTACAGCAGGCGCGTCTGATCCTGACGGACTCGCAGGCGATTGCCGACGAAGCTCAAGCACATTTCGGGCTGCCCGCCGAGCGCTTCGTCGTGGCGCCATTGGGTGTCGCCGAACGGTTTCGTCCGCGCAAAACCCACACCATCGATGAGGTGCTCAAGGCCCACGCAGTGACGGCGCGGGAATATTTCCTGTGTGTCGGTACGCTGGAGCCGCGCAAGAACCTGAGTCTGGCTTTGCGCGCCCATGCCTTGCTGCCGGAAGCCGTGCGCGAGCGCTTTCCGTTGCTGATCGTCGGCATGGCCGGTTGGCAGCGTGAGCAGTTCAGTGAACCGTTGCGCCAGGCACTGGCCAGCGGCCATGTGTGCCTGCTCGGTTATCTGCCCGACGAGCATGTGGCGCAATTGCTCGCTGGCGCCCGGGCACTGATTTTTCCTTCGCTGTACGAAGGCTTCGGCCTGCCGGTACTGGAGGCGATGGCCAGCGGCACACCGGTAGTGACCACACGCTCTTCGGCCATGCCGGAAGTGGCGGGGGCCGCTGGCAACTATATTGACGCTGACGATGCGCACGGCTTGCGCGATGTGATGACTCGCCTGATCGACGATCAGACGCACTGGCAGGCATGCCGCGAAGCCGGATTGCAGCAGGCACGATTTTTTTCCTGGAAGCGTTGTGCACAGGCCACGGCCGGTGCCTACCGACAGGCCATGGGAGGTTGAATGCGCGTTCTTCATTTTTTCAAGACGTACCTGCCTGATTCGGTCGGCGGCATCGAACAAGTGATCTTCCAACTGTGCGAAAGCGGCGCCCAGCACGGCATCGACGGTCAGGTGCTGACCCTCAGCGCCGACCCGACGCCCGCCGTCGTGCAACTGGGGCAACACGAAGTGCACCGGGCGAAACTCGACATCCAGTTCGCCTCCACCGGATTTTCCTGGAGCGTGTTCAAACAGTTTCGCGAGTTGGCCGCTGCAGCCGATGTGGTCAATTACCACTTCCCTTGGCCGTTCATGGATCTGGTGCATTTCGCCAGTGGCATGAACAAGCCAAGCGTGGTGACCTACCACTCCGACATCATTCGCCAGAAACACCTGCTCAAACTCTATCGGCCGCTGATGAATCGCTTTCTCGCCAGCGCCGACCGCATCGTCGCCGCCTCACCCAATTACCTGCACACCAGCGATGTATTGCAGCAATTCCAGAACAAGACCCGGGTCATTCCCTACGGCTTGAACAAATCAGGTTATCCACAGGCGGACACCGAGCGGATGAACCGCTGGCGCCAGCAGCTTGGGGATAAGTTTTTCCTGTTTGTCGGGGTGATGCGCTACTACAAAGGCCTGCACATCCTGCTCGATGCACTGAAGGATGTTGATTACCCGGTGGTCATCGTCGGCGCCGGTCCGCTTGAACGGGAACTGCATGCCCAGGCTTCGGCGTTGGGGCTGCGCAATATTCATTTCCTCGGACGTTTGGGCGATGAAGACAAAGTGGCGCTGCTGCAACTGAGCTACGCCATTGTGTTCCCGTCCCACCTGCGTTCCGAAGCGTTCGGTATCTCCCTGCTTGAAGGCGCGATGTACGGCAAACCGATGATCTCCAGCGAAATCGGCACCGGAACCAGCTACATCAATATCCACAACGAAACCGGGCTGGTGGTGCCACCGAGTAATCCACAAGCGTTCCGCGAAGCCATGCGCACCTTGTGGGAAAACCCGCTGCGCGCGGCAGAGATGGGGGTAAAGGCCGAGGCGCGCTATCGGCAGTTATTCACAGCCGATGAAATGGGCCGCAAGTGGACGGAGCTGTACCAGGAATTGCTGGAGGAAAAATCCCTCTCCTACGCCTGACCCCTGTCCACCACTGTCCGTGTGGGAGCAGGCTTGCCCGCGATTGCAGTATGTCGGCCGAGATAGATGTTGGATTTACCGACGCCATCGCGGGCAAGCCCGCTCCCACAGGGTTTTGGTGCCGAATGGAGATCGGCAGTTTATAGGTCCAGCACCAGCGTTTGGTCGCTTTGGGCTGGCACCGCACAGCAAATCAGCACATGCCCGGCTTCCGGCACCTCGGCCGGCACCTGTGGATAGTTCACCGCACCGCTGACCAGACGGGTCTTGCAGGTTCCGCAGGAACCACCCCGGCAACTGAACTCCGGGCGCAAGCCGCGACTTTCCGCCAACTCCAGCAGACTGCCGCCGTCCGGTTGCCAACGCGCCTCTTTCGCCGAGCGTTCGAAAACCACCGGCACAGACGTGGTGGCAGCGGGCGGCTGCTCGAGCACATTGGCGTCAGGATCGAGTCGACGCTTGAGGGTCGACGGGCCAAAAGTTTCCGCGTGGATCTGCCGATCGCTGACGTCCAGCTCGCGCAAGCTGTCGTAAAGCCCTTGGGTAAAACCGCCGGGGCCGCAGAGGACGAAATCGATCTGATCGTAATCCTCAACCTCCAGCAGATTTCTCAACAGGTCAGCGTCGATGCGCCCCTGCAGATCAAAATCCTCGCCTTGGTGTGCATCCACTTCCGGCTGACTCAGAAGACGCAAGACCCGCACGGCATCACCCGCCTCTTCCAGCAAACGATCCAGCTCTTGGCGAAACGGCTGCTCGGCGAGGCTGCGTGAACTCTGAACCAGCCACGTCGGACGAATCCGCCGAGTGCGCAGGCCTTGATACACCACCTCGCGCAACATCGACAGCAACGGTGTGATGCCGACCCCGGCGGCCAGCAGCACCAACGGCCGACGCTCCAGTGGCGCCACGGTGAAATGCCCCTGCGGCGCTCGTGCTTCGAGGACATCGCCGACACGAATCTGCTCATGCAAGTGCGTGGAAATCCGCCCTTCGCGCTTCACGCTGATGCGGTAAAAACCGTCCGACGGCGCACTCGACAGGCTGTAGGTGCGAATGTGTACCTCGCCATCGAGGGTGAAACGCAGGGGCAAGTGCTGGCCAGCCTGAAACACCGGTAAACCAGCACCGTCGTCCGGCTCCAGATAGATCGAACGGATGTGGCGACTTTCCATGTCGATCTTCGCCACCCGCAGCGGCCGCCAGCGATTGCCCAACGCCTGTGCCTGCAAACGCGCATCGGCCTCGGCCCAGTTACCGGTCAACAGACTGGTCGGCGACATGCCGTCGAAACGCCAGCGCAAGGCCAGTGCTGCCGGGCGGCGCACCAGTTTTTCCACCTCGAATGTCCACAACCGTTCCGCGCCCTGAAACGCCTCGATCTGCGGCCCTTCCAGAATAATCTCGGTACGCCCGCTGAGTTGCAGCAGATCGCCTGTGGAAAAGTCGATGAACAGCAGGCCGGCCTTGGGGTTGAGCAGCAGATTGCCGAGGGTGTTGAAGTGCAGGTTGCCGGCAAAATCCGGAATGGTCAGACGATTGCCCTCCACCCGGACAAAACCGGGCTGACCGCCCCGATGGGAAACATCCACCGAACGCTGGCCTTCGACATCCACGTAACTGGCTACGAAGAACGTGTCGGCGCCTGCAATCAGGGCTGTGGCCGCGTCGTCGAGCCTGTCGAGATGCTGAGATGGACGCGTCTGCGGATCGCTGAGCGGTACCCGCTGAAACTGCCGAAGCTGAATGTACTGCGGACAGTTGCCGAACGCCTGATCGACGCTCAGGGTGAAACCGCCGCCATTCAAATCGCCGACATGCCCGTTGAGGCGATTGCGCCGACGGGTGTGCAGTTCGATGCCGAGCAGACCGATAGGCTCGCCGTTGCGCAACAGCGCCGGATCATCGGCGGCGGGGAGCGTGGCGAAGTGCAAATGCTCAGGGTCCGGTGAATGGGCAAACCCCGGCGCACCTTCGAGCACGCTGGCCCACGGACGACCTTCAGCATCGACTGCGCCGTAGAGCATGAACGGCAATTGCTGATAGAACTCGCGGTGCTGGTCCGGCATCCAGGTGCGAATCACCTTACGACCGAATTCCTCCATGCGTTCCGCAACGCCGACATGTGCTTGCAGTTGTTGCTCGCCAGCGTGCCACGGTGAACGTTCCATCACGACCTCTCCCCTGCGCCGTCGGCACAGTGTGGATTGCGGGAATCAGACTGCGGTTTGCAAACCCGCGACGGTGCGCGGCATGCCGACAAAATTCGGCAGGGCTTCAACCCGGGCAAGCCAGGCACGCACGTTCGCGTAGTCATCCAGCGAAACGTTGCCCTCCGGCGCGTGGGCGATGTAACTGTAGGCGGAAACGTCGGCGATGGTCGGTTCGTCGCCGGCCAGATACCGGGTTGTGCTTAACTCGGCGTCCATCACCTTGAGCAGGTTGTGCGCACGAGTGATCGCCTCTTGCGCGTTCAGTTGTGCACCAAACACCGTGACCAATCGCGCAGCGGCGGGCCCGAAAGCGATCGGTCCGGCGGCGGCCGACAACCAGCGCTGTACCCGTGCGGCACCGACCGGATCAGTTGGCAGCCAACGACCGTGGCCATATTTCTGCGCCAGATACACCAGAATCGCGTTGGAGTCGGCGAGCACCACGCCATTGTCATCAATGGCTGGCACCTGGCCGAAACTGTTGATTGCGAGGTAAGCGGGTTGTTTGTGCTCGCCTTTGGCCAGATCGACGAGGATCAGCTCGGTCGGCAGTTGCAGCAGGGACAACATCAGCTCGACACGGTGGGCGTGGCCGGAACGTGGAAAGTTGTAGAGTTTGATCGCTTGCATGGTCGACTCCGCTGAACAGGGGCGCCGCTGCGGGGATGAGAGCGCCAATGAGGGCCATCTTCCTCTGTTCGCCAAAACAGCAGAATCACCATCAAGCGCAATCAATTATTTCAGTGGGTGCAATAACGAAGCATTTTTCAAAGCAGGATGTTCGCGCAACGCGTTGACCGTGAAATCGACAAAGCTGCGGATTCGCGCCGGGGCCTTGCGCCCGCCCTGATAGACGACATGAATCGGCAACGGCGGCAGTTCGAATTCTGCGAGGACGATTTCCAGCTCACCGGCAGCCACCTGACTCGCCACTTG
Source organism: Pseudomonas sp. FW305-7 (assembly GCF_058786735.1). Classification (NCBI taxonomy): domain Bacteria; kingdom Pseudomonadati; phylum Pseudomonadota; class Gammaproteobacteria; order Pseudomonadales; family Pseudomonadaceae; genus Pseudomonas; species Pseudomonas sp. FW305-7. The sequence goes on along the minus strand of NZ_JBYSZA010000002.1, from coordinate 116,690 downwards.
ATAGGACAACACCCGGGTCAAACCCAAGCCCATGCAAGCAGCCGTGATCGCAGCCTGATTGGCGGTCACGATCAAACGCGGTTCAGGACGCACACCGAGCGGCTCGCCACCGTCGAGAAACGGCCAACTGCGTTGTTGACCAATCGCCGAAGTCGCCACCACTGGCGCTCCCGCCAACGAGAGGGGATGAACCGGCCGACCACGCTCGGCAAAGTATTTCGGCGAGCCGCAAATGACCCGGCGCACCTCACCCACACGAATCGCGTGCTGATTGCTGTCCGGCAGATCACCGATGCGCACCGCGACATCGATGCCCTCCTCGACCATGTTGACGATCCGATCCACCAGTACGGCGTTGATCGTGACATCCGGATACTGCGCGAGATAATTCGCCATCACCGGCGTCACAAACAAATCACCGAACAACACCGGCGCCGTGACCGTCAATTGCCCCCGCGGCTCGGCATGACTGCCCGCCGCCGAATCCTCGGCCTCCTGCACCTCGGCAAGAATTCGGCGACAGTCTTCCAGATAACGCTGACCGGCTTCGGTGAGGTGCACGCTGCGCGTGGTCCGCACCAGCAAATGCGTGCCGATCCGCTGCTCCAGCGCCGCCACCGCCCGAGTGACACTGGCCGCCGACAAACCGAGGCGCCGCGCTGCTGCGGAGAAACCTTGCTCCTGAGCAACGGCGGCGAAGATTTGCATTTCCTGGAAGCGGTCCATGGAGGCCCTCGAGTCAGATACAAAAATCGCAGCCGAAGCTGCGATTATTTTGTGCGTCGATCAACTGTGGATAACTTATTCCACCGTCACCGACTTCGCCAGGTTACGCGGCTGATCCACATCCGTCCCTTTGAGCACCGCAACGTAGTACGACAGCAGTTGCAGCGGGATTGTGTAGAGAATCGGCGAGAGGATGTCGTGGATGTGCGGCATCTGCACGACGTGGGTGCCTTCGCCGTTGGTCATCCCGGCTTTCTCGTCGGCGAATACGATCAGTTCACCGCCACGGGCACGGACTTCCTGCAGGTTGGATTTGAGCTTCTCCAGCAGTTCGTTGTTCGGCGCCACCGTAACCACCGGCATGTCGTTATCCACAAGTGCCAGCGGGCCGTGTTTCAGCTCACCGGCCGGATAGGCTTCGGCGTGGATATAGGAGATTTCCTTGAGCTTCAAGGCACCTTCCATGGCCACCGGGAATTGCGCGCCACGGCCGAGGAACAGGGTGTGGTTTTTCTCGGCGAACAACTCGGCGATTTTTTCCACAGTGCTGTCCATGGCCAGCGCTTCGCCGAGGCGGGTTGGCAGGCGACGCAGTTCTTCGACCAGAGTGGCTTCGACGCCTTTGGCCAAGGTACCGCGCACTTGTCCGAGCGACAGGGTCAGCAGCAGCAAACCGACCAATTGCGTGGTGAAGGCTTTGGTCGAGGCTACACCGATTTCGCGGCCGGCCTGGGTCAACAGGGTCAGGTCGGATTCACGCACCAGCGAGCTGATGCCGACGTTGCAGATCGCCAGACTGGCGAGGAAGCCCAACTCCTTGGCGTTGCGCAGCGCTGCCAGGGTATCGGCAGTTTCACCAGACTGCGAGATGGTCACGAACAGGGTGTCCGGCTGTACTACCACTTTGCGGTAGCGGAACTCGCTGGCAACTTCGACCTGGCACGGGATGCCGGCCAGTTCTTCCAGCCAGTAACGAGCGACCATGCCGGCGTGGTAGCTGGTGCCACAGGCAACGATCTGGACGTTGCGCACTTTGGCGAACAGCTCGGCCGCTTGTGGGCCGAATGCCTGAACCAGCACTTGATCGTTACTCAGGCGACCTTCAAGGGTGCGTTGCACCACCGCTGGCTGCTCATGGATTTCCTTGAGCATGTAGTGGCGGAACTCACCTTTGTCGGCCGCTTCGGCACCATCGGTGTACTGCACGGTCTGGCGCTCGACGGCGTTGCCGTCGATATCCCAGATCTGCACGTTATCGCGGCGAATTTCGGCGATATCGCCTTCTTCGAGGTACATGAAACGGTCAGTTACCTGACGCAGGGCCAGTTGGTCGGAGGCGAGGAAGTTTTCACCCAGACCCAGACCGATCACCAGTGGGCTGCCACTGCGCGCAGCCACTAGTCGATCAGGCTGCGCGGCATTGATCACCGCCAGACCGTAAGCGCCATGCAGTTCCTTGACGGTTGCCTTAAGGGCAACGGTCAGGTCTGGCTGGTCTTTGAGTTTGTGGCTGAGCAAGTGCGCGATGACTTCGGTATCGGTGTCCGAGGTGAACACGTAACCCAGGGCTTTCAGCTGTTCACGCAGGGCTTCATGGTTTTCGATGATGCCGTTGTGCACCACCGCGATATCGCCGGAGAAATGCGGGTGGGCGTTGCGCTCGCAGGGTGCGCCGTGGGTGGCCCAACGGGTGTGGGCAATACCGAGACGGCCGACCAGCGGGTGCTCGGCCAACGCGTTTTCCAATTCACTGACTTTGCCCGGGCGGCGCATGCGCTCGAGGGTTTCGTCGTTGGTGTAGACCGCCACACCGGCGCTGTCATAGCCGCGGTACTCAAGGCGCTTGAGGCCTTCGAGCAGGATGGCGGTGATATTACGTTCAGCAACTGCGCCGACAATTCCACACATGCTTATTTCTCCTGACTGACAGCCGCGCAAATCACGGTGATACCGCGGGCCTGAATCTGATCGCGCGCTTCTAGAGACAGGCGATCATCGGTAATTAGGGTATGGACGCTGCTCCATGGCAGCTCCAGGTTGGGAATCTTGCGACCGATCTTGTCGGCCTCGACCATGACGATGACTTCACGCGCCACTTCAGCCATGACCCGGCTCAGGCCGAGCAATTCGTTGAACGTGGTGGTACCGCGCAACAGGTCGATGCCATCGGCGCCGATAAACAATTGATCGAAGTCGTAAGAGCGTAGTACTTGCTCGGCGACCTGGCCCTGAAAGGATTCCGAATGCGGATCCCAGGTGCCACCGGTCATCAACAGCACCGGCTCGTGCTCGAGTTCGCTCAAGGCGTTGGCGACGTGCAGGGAGTTGGTCATCACCACCAGACCCGGCTGCTGGCCGAGCTCGGGGATCATCGCGGCGGTGGTGCTGCCGCTGTCGATGATGATGCGCGCGTGCTCACGGATGCGCTTCACCGCTGCGCGAGCGATTGCTTGTTTGTATTTGGAAACGGTCTGGGCGGTTTCGGCGACCAGTTCCTGAGGCATGGTGATCGCCCCGCCGTAACGGCGCAGCAGCAGTCCATGACTCTCAAGCGCGGCGAGATCCTTGCGAATCGTAACTTCGGAGGTTTCGAAACGCTTGGCCAATTCATCCACACTGACTTCGCCCTGCTCGTTGAGCAAGGCGAGAATGTTGTGGCGGCGCTGAGGTGTATTACGTTTCGACATGGCGGCTTAAGTTTCGATTCGAAAGATAACGGAAGCAATCAAAACCTATCAGCAATAAATCGTCAAGCGGATGCTGGAAAAATATTCTGTGGATAAAAGCATCGCGGGCAAGCCCGCTCCCACATGGATTCGCTGTGCATTGAAGACCTTTGCTTCAACGCGAGTCCTGTGGGAGCGGGTTTGCCCGCGATAGCCATCGAACGGTCTGTGTATAACTCAGTTCTTTTTGATCTTCTCCGGCCGTTTCCAGCCATCGATGTTCTTCTGCCGCGCACGACCGACGGCCAATTGCGCGTTATCCACATTCTGCGTAATGGTCGATCCGGCAGCAGTGGTTGCACCGTCAGAGATATCCACAGGGGCTACCAACGAGTTATTGGAGCCAATGAACACGTCCGCTCCCAACACGGTTTTCCACTTGTTGGCGCCATCGTAGTTGCAAGTGATGGTGCCGGCGCCAATGTTGGTACGTGCACCAATTTCGGCATCGCCCAAATAGGTCAGGTGACCAGCCTTCGCGCCCTCGCCCATGTGGGCGTTTTTCAGTTCAACAAAGTTACCCACATGGGCGCGCGCTTCCAGCACGGTGCCCGGACGCAGGCGAGCGAACGGACCGGCATCACTGCCCTCACCCAGCACCGCGCCTTCGATATGAGAGTTGGCCTTGATCACCACGCCTTTGCGCAGGGTGCTGTCCTTGATCACGCAGTTCGGGCCGATCACCACGTCGTCTTCAATGACTACGTTGCCTTCGAGGATCACGTTGATATCGATCAGCACATCGCGACCAACAGTTACTTCACCCCGTACATCGAAACGCGCCGGGTCACGCAGGGTCACGCCCTGCGCCATCAGACGACGGCCAGCACGCAACTGGTAATGCCGCTCCAGTTCCGATAGCTGTTTGCGGTCGTTGGCGCCCTGCACCTCCATCGGATCGTGCGGCTGTTCAGTGGCCACGACCAGACCATCGCTGACCGCCATCTCGATCACGTCGGTCAGGTAATACTCGCCCTGGGCATTGTTGTTCGACAAGCGGCTCATCCAGTCGGCCAGGCGATTGGCCGGCACGGCGAGGATGCCGGTGTTGCCTTCGGTGATTGCGCGCTGTGCTTCGCTGGCGTCTTTGTGCTCGACGATAGCCGCGACCTTGCCGTCGGCATCCCGCACGATTCGGCCATAGCCGGTCGGATCATCCAGCTCGACCGTCAGCAGGCCCATCTGGCCCGGGACGACATGCTTGAGCAAACGTTGCAGGGTTTCGACTTCGATCAACGGTACGTCACCGTAAAGGATCAGCACGGTGTCTGCGGTAATGAACGGCACCGCCTGGGCGGTCGCGTGACCGGTGCCCAATTGCTTGTCCTGCAGGACGAAATTCAGATCGTCTGCGGCCAGACGCTCACGCACCACATCGGCACCGTGGCCAATGACCACGTGGATGCGTTGTGGATCAAGTTGCCGGGCGCTGTGGATAACATGGCCCAACATGGAATTACCGGCAATCGGATGCAGAACCTTCGGAAGCGCCGAACGCATGCGAGTGCCTTGGCCGGCCGCGAGAATTACGATTTCGAGAGACATGACTGGCTACCAATCCTGGGTGGTCAGCAACTGCGACCGGGGTTGTAAATTCGGAAAAGAAAAAAGGGTAGCCGAGGCTACCCTTTTTTATCAATCGCACAACAAGTGGCTGACGGATTAACCGCCAAACTTCTTGCGGATCTGCTGGACGGTGCGCAGCTGAGCTGCAGCCTCGGCCAGACGTGCGGACGCAGCTCCGTAATCGAAATCTGCGCTCTTCTCATGCAGAGCAGCCTCGGCAGCCTTGAGAGCTGCTTGGGCCTGAGCTTCATCCAGGTCGGCGGCACGTTGCACGGTATCGGCAAGCACCTTGACCATGTTCGGCTGAACCTCGAGGAAACCACCGGAGATGTAGAACACCTCGGCTTCCCCGCCTTGCTTGATCAGGCGGATCGGACCTGGCTTCAGATTAGTGATCAGCGGCGCGTGACCCAGAGCGATACCAAGATCACCCAGTGCACCGTGCGCAATCACCATCTCGACCAGGCCGGAAAAGATTTCCCCTTCCGCGCTGACGATATCGCAATGGACTGTCATAGCCATCTGATTGCCTCAACCTAAATTAGCGCCCGTTGCCGGGCGCCGGGATTACAGTTTCTTGGCTTTCTCGATCGCTTCTTCGATGCCGCCAACCATGTAGAACGCTTGTTCTGGCAGGTGGTCGTAGTCACCGTTGAGGATGCCTTTGAAGCCAGCAATGGTGTCTTTCAGGGAAACGTATTTACCCGAAGCACCGGTGAAGACTTCAGCCACGAAGAACGGCTGCGACAAGAAGCGCTGGATCTTACGAGCACGGTTTACCAACTGCTTGTCGGCTTCCGACAGCTCGTCCATACCCAGGATCGCGATGATGTCCTTCAGCTCTTTGTAACGTTGCAGAACGTACTGAACGCCGCGAGCGGTGTCGTAGTGGTCCTGGCCGATTACGTTCGGATCCAGCTGGCGCGAGGTCGAATCCAGTGGATCTACCGCCGGGTAGATACCCAGGGAAGCGATGTCACGGGACAGAACGACGGTGGCGTCCAAGTGGGCGAAGGTGGTCGCTGGCGACGGGTCGGTCAAGTCATCCGCAGGTACGTATACCGCCTGGATCGAGGTGATCGAACCTTCCTTGGTCGAAGTGATACGTTCTTGCAGAACGCCCATCTCTTCAGCCAGGGTCGGCTGGTAACCTACTGCCGAAGGCATACGGCCCAGCAGTGCGGATACTTCAGTACCGGCCAGGGTGTAACGATAGATGTTGTCGACAAACAGCAGAACGTCGTTACCTTCGTCACGGAACTTCTCGGCCATGGTCAGGCCGGTCAGAGCTACGCGCAGACGGTTACCCGGCGGCTCGTTCATCTGACCGTAAACCAGTGCCACTTTGTCCAGAACGTTGGAGTCCTTCATCTCGTGGTAGAAGTCGTTACCCTCACGAGTACGCTCACCCACACCGGCGAACACGGAATAACCGCTGTGCTCGATGGCGATGTTACGGATCAGTTCCATCATGTTTACGGTTTTGCCTACACCGGCACCACCGAACAGACCGACTTTACCGCCTTTGGCAAACGGGCAAACCAGGTCGATAACCTTGATGCCGGTTTCCAGCAGGTCGTTGCCGCCCGCCTGTTCAGCGAACGAAGGCGCTGGACGGTGAATGCCCCAACGCTCTTCGGTGTCGATCGGACCAGCTTCGTCGATCGGGTTACCGAGGACGTCCATGATCCGGCCCAGGGTCGCTTTACCGACCGGTACGGAGATGGCTGCGCCGGAATCGGTAACTTCCAGACCGCGCTTCAAGCCCTCGGTGGAACCCATCGCAATGGTGCGAACCACGCCGTCGCCCAGCTGTTGCTGAACTTCCAGAGTGGTTTCGGCCGCGCTCACTACTTTCAGCGCGTTGTAGATGCTCGGTACGCTGTCGCGTGGAAATTCCACGTCGATAACGGCGCCGATGATTTGAACGATACGTCCGCTACTCATAGCTGGATCCTCTGAATATTTGAACCGTTAAACCGCGGCAGCGCCGCCGACGATTTCCGAGATCTCTTGGGTGATCGCAGCCTGACGCGCCTTGTTGTAGATCAGCTGCAAATCGCTGATCAAATCACCGGCGTTGTCGGTAGCGTTCTTCATCGCGATCATCCGCGCAGCTTGTTCAGCCGCGTTGTTCTCGACCACCGCCTGGTAGACCTGCGACTCGACGTAACGGACCATCAAGCCGTCAAGCAGCTCTTTGGCATCCGGTTCGTAGAGATAGTCCCAGTGGTGCTTGAGATCCTGATCCGGGGTCGCCACCAGTGGAATCAACTGCTCCACGGTAGGCTGTTGCGTCATGGTGTTGATGAACTTGTTGGACACCACGGACAGGCGATCAATACGGCCGTCCAGGTAGGCATCCAGCATCACCTTGACGCTGCCGATCAGATCATTGATCGACGGCTCTTCACCCAGGTGGCTGATAGCTGCAACGACGTTACCGCCGAAGTTGCGGAAAAAGGCCGCACCCTTGCTACCAACGACACACAGATCAATCTCGACGCCGTTTTCGCGGTTTACCGCCATGTCCTTGACCAGGGCCTTGAACAGGTTGGTGTTCAAGCCGCCGCACAAACCACGGTCACTGCTCACGACGACATAACCGACGCGCTTGATTTCGCGGTCGATCATGAACGGGTGGCGGTATTCCGGGTTGGCGTTGGCCAGATGCCCAATTACCTGGCGGATACGCTCCGCATAAGGACGGCTAGCAGCCATGCGCATTTGTGCCTTGCGCATTTTGCTGACCGCCACTTTTTCCATGGCGCTGGTAATCTTTTGCGTGCTTTTGATGCTCGCAATCTTACTGCGAATCTCTTTTGCGCCTGCCATGTAACACCTATCAGGTTAGCAAGCGGGAGCCTCGCGGCTCCCGCTGCGGCTTACCAGGTTTGGGTGGCCTTGAACTTCTCGATACCGGCTTTCATGCCAGCGTCGATTTCGTCATTGAAGTCACCTTTAACGTTGATCTTGGCCATCAAATCGGCGTGATCGCGGTTGAAGAAAGCAATCAGCGCTTGTTCGAAGCTGCCGATCTTGGCGATTTCAATGTCAGTCAGGAACCCACGCTCAGCGGCATACAGCGACAGCGCCATGTCAGCGATCGACATTGGTGCGTATTGCTTCTGCTTCATCAGCTCGGTAACGCGCTGACCATGCTCAAGTTGCTTACGGGTCGCTTCGTCCAGGTCAGAAGCGAACTGGGCGAATGCCGCCAGTTCACGGTACTGAGCCAGAGCGGTACGGATACCACCGGACAGCTTCTTGATGATCTTGGTCTGAGCGGCACCACCCACACGGGATACCGAAACACCGGCGTTCACTGCTGGGCGGATGCCCGAGTTGAACATGGCCGATTCCAGGAAGATCTGACCGTCAGTGATGGAAATCACGTTGGTCGGAACGAACGCGGAAACGTCGCCAGCCTGGGTTTCGATGATCGGCAGTGCGGTCAGGGAACCGGTTTTGCCGGTCACTGCGCCGTTGGTGAACTTCTCTACGTATTCTTCCGAAACGCGGGATGCGCGCTCCAGCAGACGGGAGTGGAGATAGAACACGTCGCCTGGGTAAGCTTCACGGCCTGGTGGACGGCGCAGCAGCAGGGAAATCTGGCGGTAAGCCACTGCTTGCTTGGACAGATCGTCATAAACGATCAGCGCGTCTTCACCGCGGTCGCGGAAGAATTCACCCATGGTGCAACCGGAGTACGGTGCCAGGAATTGCAGCGCAGGAGATTCCGAAGCACTGGCAGCCACGATGATCGTGTTGGCCAGGGCGCCGTTTTCTTCCAGCTTGCGAACCACGTTGGCGATGGTCGATTGCTTCTGACCGATCGCTACGTAGACGCAGAAAATGCCGCTGTCTTTCTGGTTGATGATCGCGTCGATCGCCAGAGCGGTTTTACCGATCTGACGGTCACCGATGATCAGCTCACGCTGGCCACGGCCGACAGGGATCATGGCATCGACAGCCTTGTAGCCAGTCTGTACAGGCTGGTCTACCGACTTACGCCAGATCACGCCCGGAGCAACTTTCTCGACCGCGTCGGTCTCGGTGTTGCCCAGTGGACCTTTGCCGTCAACAGGGTTACCCAGTGCGTCGACTACGCGACCCAGCAGTTCCTTACCAACAGGAACTTCGAGGATGCGGCCGGTGCACTTGGCGCTCATGCCTTCAGCCAGAGACTGGTAGGAGCCCAATACAACGGCACCTACGGAGTCTTGCTCCAGGTTGAGGGCCATACCGTAGACGCCGCCCGGAAACTCGATCATCTCGCCGTACATGACGTCGGCCAGACCGTGAATCCGCACGATGCCGTCAGATACGCTGACGACAGTGCCTTCGTTACGGGCTTGGGAGGTCACATCGAGCTTGTCGATGCGGCCCTTGATAATTTCACTTATTTCGGAAGGATTGAGTTGCTGCATTGCTCTGCTGCCCCTTCAAACTCAAGATTTCAATGCTTCGGCAAGTTTCGCGATTTTTCCGCGAATCGAGCCATCGATAACCAGGTCGCCGGCGCGGATCACGACACCACCAATCAAGGCAGCGTCCTCCGCAACTTGCAGGCGCACTTCCCGGTTGAGTCGTGCACTGAGAACCTTGGCGAGTTTGTCTTGCTGTTCTTGGTTCAATGCAAATGCACTGGTTACTTCAACGTCTACCGATTTCTCTTGCTCGGCCTTGTACAGGTCGAACAGAGCGGCGATCTCCGGCAGAAGCGGGAGACGGTCGTTTTCGGCAACGACGTTGATGAAGTTCTGTGCCTTTGCATCAAACTTGTCGCCGCACACGTCAATGAACGTGGCGGCCTTTTCTGCGCTCGTCAGTCGCGGGGCCTTGAGCACGCGCTGCATGGTGTCGTCTTGCGACACCGCTGCTGCCAGGCCGAGCATGGCTGACCAATTGGCCAGTTGCTGGTGGGCCTGAGCGTGCTCGAAGGCCGCCTTAGCGTAAGGTCGGGCCAACGTGGTCAGTTCTGCCATGATCGCCCTCGCTTAGATTTCAGCAGCCAGTTGGTTAACCAGCTCTGCGTGCGCGTTTTGATCGATTGTGGCACCCAGGATCTTCTCGGCGCCGCCGACAGCCAGCAAGCCCACTTGGGCACGCAGCTTGTCTTTGACGCTGTTCAGTTCCTGTTCGATCTCGGCTTGAGCCTGAACCTTCACACGGTCAGCATCGACACGGGCCTTTTCAACGGCCTCTTCGACAATCTGGTTACCGCGTTTCTTGGCTTGCTCGATGATTTCAGCTGCCTGAGCTTTCGCTTCGCGCAGTTGCTGACCCGCTTTTTCTTGGGCCAACTCCAGGTCGCGAGCTGCACGGCTGGCAGCGTCCAGACCATCAGCGATCTTCTTTTGACGTTCGTGCAGAGCAGCGATGACCGGAGGCCATACATACTTCATGCAGAACAGTACAAAAATCAGGAACGCAACGGACTGGCCAATCAGGGTCGCATTAATGTTCACGCCAACACCTCGCAGTTACGTTGTCCATCACATCAAATTACTCGGAAGAATCCGGGTAATTAGCCAGCGATCTGACCAACGAACGGGTTCGCAAAGGTGAAGAACAGAGCGATACCAACACCGATCATGGTTACGGCGTCGAGCAGACCGGCAACGATGAACATTTTAACTTGCAGCATTGGAACCATTTCTGGCTGACGCGCTGCGCCTTCCAGGAACTTGCCGCCCAGCAGGCCGAAACCAATTGCGGTACCCAGTGCGCCCAGGCCGATCAACAGTGCAACAGCGATAGCGGTTAGACCAACTACAGTTTCCATCTTTCCTCCCGACTTTTACGTCGTATGGTTTAGGTTTTTTAGATTAAAGCGGTAAAACAAATCGTTTCAGGTGCCCTGTGAAGAGCCCCCTCCCGTTTGACCGGGAGGGACATCAGACTAGTCGAAACTGGTCTTAATGGTTTTCTTCGTGCGCCATCGACAGGTAGACGATGGTCAGCATCATGAAGATGAACGCCTGCAGAGTGATGATCAGGATGTGGAACACAGCCCACGCCCACTGCAGAACAACGCCCAGGCCGCTCAGCCAGAGCAGGCCGCTGCCGAACATCACAGCGATCAGGATGAACACCAGCTCGCCGGCATACATGTTGCCGAACAGACGCAGAGCCAGGGAGATCGGTTTGGCGATCAGGGTCACGAATTCCAGCAGGAAGTTCACCGGGATCAGCAGGGCTTGAACGAAGATGTTCTTGCTGCCGAACGGGTGCAGGGTCAGCTCGCCGATGAAGCCGCCGAGGCCCTTGACCTTGATGCTATAGAAAATGATCAGTGCGAAAACCGAGAACGCCATGCCCAGGGTCGCGTTCGGGTCGGTAGTCGACACGGCGCGGAACGGGATGTGGTGGTCGCCGGTGATCAGGATGGCCAGCTGAGGAATCCAGTCGACCGGTACCAGGTCGACGGCGTTCATCAGGAACACCCAGACGAAGATGGTCAGTGCCAGCGGTGCAATCACCGGGCTACGGCCATGGAAGCTGTCTTTCACGCTGCCATCGACGAATTCGACCAATACTTCAACGAAGTTCTGCAAAGCACCTGGCTGACCCGAAGTTGCCTTCTTTGCCGCCATGCGGAAAAGAAGAACGAAGATCAGACCCAACGCGACCGACCAGCCGAGGGTATCGACGTGGAAAGCCCAGAAGCCCATTTCTTTGGCTTCTGCTGCGGTATGGGCAAAGCCCCAGCCGCCGTTAGGTAGCTGACCGAAGGTCAGGTTCTGCAAGTGGTGCTGGATATAGCCCGAAGCGGTTGTTTCTGCCATGGTTGCCTCAAACGCCCTAAGGTCTCGAAAGTCTTGTTCTCATCAGCAGGGGAGCGAACCAGCTGACCGACTGAGTCAGCACGAACGCGCCGAATACAGCTATCGGCGCCAGTGGCTTCACACCTGCAAACACCAGTGCGAAAAGCACTGCTGTCAAAATCAGTTTGCCTGCCTCGCCGGCATAAAAAGACCGGACGATGGACTGGGCTGCTCGGGCGCCGGAAAACCGAAATGCCTTGTGAGCGAAATAAACATTGGGCAGCAAGGCTATCAGGCCTCCGCAAAGTCCCGAGTATCCGGCAACGACTCCATGCCATTGCCAGAGCGCCAAAGCGGCAATGAGCAAGATGACAAATTGAGCCATCAACACCGGAAAAACCGCCAGGCGATGGAACGGCAGGCGGTTTGGCTTGCGGGTTTCCATCACGTTTGCTCTCCAATGGTCGGCTGCCAGAATTCAATAACTTGGCATAATTTGTGCCGACAAAATGCGCGCAGAGTATAGGGGCGGTTCTGCCCCTATTCAACTGTCAGGTAGTGATTTCCGACTGCGCGCTACATGAGGAAATGTTTCAGCGGATGTGTGCGAGCACACCCTGGAGCTCATCAAGGGAGTTGTAACCGATCACCAACTGCCCTTTTCCCTTCTTCCCGTGGCGGATCTGCACCGCAGAGCCTAGGCGCTCGGCCAGACGCTGTTCGAGACGAGCGATATCCGGGTCGGGTTTTGTAGCCTCCACAGGCTCCGGTTTGCCACTCAACCACTGGCGAACCAGTGCCTCGGTTTGGCGCACGGTGAGGCCGCGTGCGACAACATGTCGCGCCCCTTCCACCTGCTGATTGTCCGGCAGACCGAGCAAAGCACGCGCATGACCCATTTCCAGGTCACCGTGAGACAACATGGTCTTGATGACTTCCGGCAACGCAATAAGCCGCAACAGGTTAGCCACAGTGACACGGGACTTACCCACAGCCTCGGCGACTTGTTGCTGGGTCAGCTGGAATTCCTGCTGCAAACGCTGCAGGGCCACCGCTTCTTCAATCGGATTGAGGTCTTCGCGCTGAATGTTCTCGATCAGTGCAATGGCGATCGCGGTTTCATCCGGTACATCACGGACCATCGCCGGGATGGTTTCCTGCCCGGCTTGCTGGCTGGCGCGCCAGCGACGTTCACCCGCAATGATTTCAAAGCGCCCGCCACCGATCGGGCGAACCACGATCGGCTGCATGACGCCTTGCGCCTTGATCGACTGCGCCAGTTCTTCCAGCGCCTGCGGATCCATGTCCCGGCGTGGCTGGTACTTGCCGCGCTGGAGCAGATCCAGCGGCAAATGTTGCAGTTCACGCGTATCGGCTTGCGCGGCTTGTTCTTCCAGCGCGCTGACAGTCGGACCACTCAGCAGTGCATCCAGTCCACGTCCGAGACCTCGTTTCTTGACGGCCATGGGGATTCCTTAAGTTGCCTGAGCGGCGGCAATGCGTGAATTTTTGCGCTGACGACGAACCATTTCGCCCGCCAGGGCCAGATAGGCCAGCGCGCCGCGCGATTGCTTATCGTACGCCAGTGCCGGCATGCCGTAGCTTGGCGCTTCGGCCAGGCGAATGTTGCGCGGGATCACTGTGTCGTAGAGCTGCTCGCCGAAGTGTTCCTTGAGCTGCGCCGAAACGTCGTTCATCAGGCTCAGGCGCGGGTCGTACATGGTCCGCAGCAAACCTTCGACTTTCAGGTTCGGGTTCAGCAGTTCGGCGATGCGCTTGATGTTATCCACAAGGTCGCTCAAACCTTCGAGCGCAAAGTACTCGCACTGCATGGGGATAATCACCCCGTCAGCGGCGACCAATGCGTTCAGCGTGAGCATCGACAGCGACGGCGGGCAGTCGATCAGAATGTAATCGTAGTTTTCGCGGATCGGCGCCAGCGCACTGCGCAGACGACTTTCCTTCATCTGCATTTCCAGCAGAACCACTTCCGCGGCCGTCAGGTCGCGGTTGGCCGGCAGCAGTTGATAACCACCGTGCTCGGAATAGTGCATGGCCTGGGCCAGATCGCATTCGCCGATCAGCAGATCGTAGACGGAGTTTTCCAGACCGTGTTTATCCACACCGCTACCCATGGTGGCGTTGCCCTGTGGATCGAGATCGATCAACAGCACCCGGCGCTTGGTCGCGACCAGGGATGCTGCGAGGTTGATGCAGGTGGTGGTCTTGCCCACACCACCCTTTTGGTTCGCTATCGCGAATACCTTAGCCATTCTTGCTTGTGTTCCCAATCATGCCGTGCGGCGCAGTATCAGCAGATGGCGTTGGCCTTGGCAACCGGGTACGGCCAGGGCGTGTTCGCTATCGAGTTTGAAGTCTGCCGGCAATGCTACCAGCTCATCGGCCGGATGAACGCCCTTCATTGCCAGCCAGCGTGTATCGGCATCGCCGAGGTGGCGAGTCCAGTTAGTGAAGTTTTCCATGCTGCTGAACGCCCGGGAAATGATCCCGTTGAACGGCTGCGCAGGCTGGAAGGCTTCGACACGGCTGTGGATAACTTGCAGGTTATCCAGTTTGAGTTCGAGTTTGACCTGAGTCAGGAAGCGGGTTTTCTTGCCATTGCTGTCCAGACAGGTCACTTGCGAGTCTGGATACAGGATCGCCAACGGAATTCCCGGCATACCGCCGCCGCTGCCGACATCGAGCCAGCGACCGTTTTCGATGAACGACATTACGCTCAAGCTATCGAGCAAATGACGAGAAACCATTTCGTCCGGATCGCGCACAGCCGTCAGGTTGTAGGCCTGGTTCCATTTGATCAACAGGGCCAGATAACCCAACAGCAATTCGTGCTGGGTTTCACTGAGATTGACACCGAGCTCGCGGGCTCCTGTGGATAACTCTTCGGCGTGTTGCGAAGTGACCTTAGAACTCAAGCGCTTTGCTCCAACTGACGGCCCGCGCCGCGTTTTTTCAAATGAATCATCAACAGCGAAATTGCTGCCGGGGTCACACCCGGGATCCGCGAAGCCTGGCCCAGCGTCTCGGGTCGAGTCGCGCCGAGCTTGCTCTGGATCTCCTTGGAGAGACCGGAAATGTTGGTGTAATTGATATCCACAGGCAGTTTCGTGTCTTCGCTGGCGCGCAGACGGGCGATTTCGTCCTGCTGACGGTCGATGTACCCGGCGTACTTGGTCTTGATTTCAACCTGCTCGGCGACCTGTGGATCTTCGGCGCCGTTGCCAGTCACTTCGACCAGACCAGCGTAGTCGATTTCCGGACGACTCAAGAGATTGAGCAAGTTGTATTCGTGGGTCAGCGGCGTGCCGAATTTTTCTGCAATCGCCTCGCCCTGCGGCGTGCCCGGGCGAACCCAGGTGCTTTTCAGGCGCTGTTCTTCCAGCTCGATGCTTTCGCGTTTCTTGCAGAAGGCTGCCCAACGCGCGTCATCGACCAAGCCGAGCTCGCGACCTTTTTCGGTCAAACGCAGGTCGGCGTTGTCCTCGCGCAGGATCAGGCGGTACTCGGCACGGGAAGTGAACATGCGGTACGGCTCTTGGGTGCCGAGGGTGATCAGGTCGTCGACCAACACGCCGATGTAGGCTTCATCGCGACGTGGGCACCAGGCTTCTTTGCCTTTCGCACGCAGTGCAGCGTTGGCGCCAGCGAGCAAACCTTGGGCGCCCGCCTCTTCGTAACCGGTGGTGCCGTTGATTTGCCCGGCGAAGAACAGACCGCCGATGACTTTGGTTTCCAGGCTGTACTTCAGATCGCGCGGATCAAAGTAGTCGTACTCGATTGCGTAACCCGGACGCACGATGTGCGCGTTTTCCATGCCGCGAATCGACTGCACGATCTGCAATTGCACGTCGAACGGCAAGCTTGTGGATATCCCGTTCGGGTACAGCTCATGGGTGGTCAAACCTTCCGGTTCGATGAACACCTGATGGCTTTCCTTGTCGGCGAAACGGTGAATCTTGTCTTCGATCGACGGGCAATAACGCGGGCCGATGCCTTCGATTTCACCGGCAGCGGAATACATCGGCGAACGATCGAGGTTCGCCGCGATGATTTCGTGGGTGCGGGCGTTCGTGTGAGTGATCCAGCAACTGACCTGGCGCGGATGCTGTTCTTTGTTGCCCATGAACGACATCACCGGGATCGGCGTATCCCCTGGCTGCTCGGTCATGACCGAGAAATCCACAGATTTGCCATCGATACGCGGTGGCGTACCGGTTTTCAGGCGACCGACACGCAATGGCAGTTCACGCAGACGATGAGCCAGGGCGATCGACGGCGGATCACCGGCGCGACCGCCGGAGAAATTCTGCAACCCGATGTGGATAAGTCCGCCGAGGAACGTACCGGTGGTCAACACCACGGAATCGGCGAAGAAACGCAGACCCATTTGGGTGACAACACCGCGCACTTGTTCCTGCTCAACGATCAGGTCGTCAGCGGCTTGTTGAAATATCCACAGGTTCGGCTGGTTTTCCAGGATTTCGCGGACAGCGGCTTTGTAAAGAATTCGGTCGGCTTGCGCACGGGTTGCTCGTACGGCCGGGCCTTTACGGCTGTTCAACACGCGAAACTGGATGCCGCCCAGATCGGTGGCGATGGCCATCGCGCCGCCGAGGGCGTCGATTTCCTTGACCAGATGGCTTTTGCCAATGCCACCAATGGCCGGGTTGCAACTCATGGCGCCGAGGGTTTCCACGTTATGCGTCAGCAACAGGGTTTTTGCCCCCATACGTGCTGAGGCCAGTGCTGCCTCGGTACCGGCATGACCGCCGCCGATGACGATCACTTCAAAACGGGAAGGGAAATCCACCACGCACCTCGTGCCTGCTTAAGTAGGTAATTCAGGAATAGTTTGAGATCAGGTTTATGGACCTGGTCGGCAAGTATAGGGACTTCGCCCTTCCTAAAGAACCCTTTGCACAAAATTTAACCAGCTGTGGAGAACTTGCGGTTAAAAGAATAAAAAAGAGAGAAATTTATAAAACCTTTGTTTTAAAGCTTATTCTTACTGAGCCACCTTTCTGTGGATAGATTGCTACAGGCCTTTATATTCAATATGTACAGAGTTTCAAAAGCCTGTGTCCATGTGGCCATGAGGGGTTTGGATAACCGGTGTAAGCCTGTGGATGAAAGGGGTTGTTATCCACAGAGGGGTTTATATCCAGTTTTCAAGCCCTGTTATCAACTGACCTCAGTGGCACTTATTCACAGGGCTTAATCCACAGAAAATCGATGAATCACCTTTTTCGAGCACAAAAAAATCGCCACCCATTGCTGGATAGCGAACAGAAAACCCAAAAACAAACGATGGAGTGTTGTCAGAGGCCTATTGTGAGAGGACGTAACAGAGGCTAATAATAGCCATTATCATTAACTCGCCCTCTTCTCCTCATGTCCTTATCCATTCATAACGCTGCGATTGAGCAAATCTACGAGCAACACCATTCGTGGCTATATGGGTGGCTCAAGGGCAAATTGAATGACGCCTGCGATGCTGCCGATGTCGCGCACGACACGTTTGTGCGGATCCTTGCTGCGCGTAATGCCGCGCAGATTCGCGAACCTCGGGACTATCTGACCACCATTGCACGGGGCCTGGTCATTGATCGCTATAGAAGACAGGCCATCGAAGCGGCTTATCTGCAAGCCCTCGCATCTCGTCCCCAAGCCACAGCCATCAGCGAAGAAGACCGGGCGCTGATCATCGAGACGCTGGTCGCTGTGGATAAGGCCTTGACCGGCTTGGGTGCAAGAACCCGGCAGATCTTCATGCTCTCGCAGATCGATGGCCTGACTTATCAACAGATCGCCTTGCAGTTGAAAGTCTCGCTGACCACCGTGAAGAAACACATGATCCGCGCACTGACGGAATGTGCATTGATCATGGCGCAGCTGTGATGGCTATCACCCCTGATCGCAAAGTCTTTGAAGCGGCTGCGGGTTGGTACGTGCAGTTTCAGTCACAGCCACCGACGCTTGCCGAACAACGGGCATGGCAGCTGTGGATAGATAGCGCTCCTGAACATCTGGCGGCCTGGAATCAGATGGAACGGTTGCAACGCCACCTCGGCACGCTGCCGCAGGATCTGAAGCGACGAGCGTTGAGCACCGGCCAGCAACGCCGCCAAATGCTGAAGTTGATGGTGTTGGTGGCTGGCGCAGGTCTGGTTGGCTGGAATGTCCAGCAACACACCTCCCTGGGAAACGTCTGGGCCGACTATAAAACCCGCGTCGGTCAGAGACGTGACATCACGCTGGCCGATGGCAGTCAGATTCAACTGAATACCGATACGGCCATCGACGTGTCTTTCGATAGCAGGCAACGATTGATCCGTTTGCGCACTGGCGAAATCCTTGTCCAGACCGGAAAGCTCGGTGATCAGCGCCCC
This sequence comes from Pseudomonas sp. FW305-7, assembly GCF_058786735.1. Lineage (NCBI taxonomy): Bacteria > Pseudomonadati > Pseudomonadota > Gammaproteobacteria > Pseudomonadales > Pseudomonadaceae > Pseudomonas > Pseudomonas sp. FW305-7. The sequence continues at coordinate 98,492 of NZ_JBYSZA010000002.1, read as the reverse complement.
CTGTACGTCGAAACCCGCGATGGACGTATTCAAGCCTTGGGTACCCGGTTTTCTGTGCATCAGTTGTCGGGATCGACCCGAGTTGGCGTGCTTGAAGATCGGGTCAGCATTCAGCCTGGTGAAGAGGTGGCTAACGCAAGAATATTGAAAGCCGGCGAAGGCGCGGATTTCGATCGTCAGCACATCAGCCGGATTCATTCCTTCAAACCCGCAGAAGTGGCGTGGACCAATGGCCAACTGATCGTGCTCGATGCTCGTCTGGGCGACGTACTCGAAGAGTTGGGCCGCTATCGTCATGGCGTGTTGCAGTGCGATGAACGCGCCCGGGATTTACGCGTGTCTGGCACCTTCCGTCTCGATTCCACCGATGCGGTACTGGCAAATCTGCAGGCTTCAATGCCAATAAACGTGCGTTATTTCACTCGTTATTGGGTTTCGATCCGCCATAACGCCTGATCGAATAGACGCCTGTGGAAAAATAAATCGAAAACGGGGTTATCTTTTTTTGCCCTGACCCGGCCCTACAGGTAATCGCGATAAACGCGGCTCTTTGCCAACTTCAGGGCTTATCCACACATGCGTCTTCCCACGTTTCGTCAGCGTTTTTCCCACCACTGCATTGCCTATAGCTTACTGATGACCAGTGCCACGTCCTGCCTGGTACTGACCGGTAGCGCGTTCGCGGCGACGGCAACCCAGCGATACGCCATTGCCGCCGGACCGCTGGACAACGCCCTGAGCCAGTTTGCGTCGGCAGCGAACGTGATTCTGTCGTTCTCGCCGCAACAGACCAGTCACCTGCGCAGCCCTGGACTGAGCGGCAATTTCTCCGTGGAACAGGGTTTCGCCCAACTGCTGCAAGGTTCCGGTCTGCAAGCCGTGCCACAAGCAGCGGGCAGTTACATTCTGCAGGCACTGCCGACCGGCGATTCGCTGGAATTGGCGCCGACCAACATCAATGGCCAGTTGGCCAACTCGATGAATCTGGATTACGCCGCCGATGTTGGCTACAAGGCGCAGAACAGCCGGATCGGTACGAAAACCAGCACACCGTTGTCGGAAACGCCGCGTTCGGTGTCGGTGGTTACCGCGCAACGCATGAAAGATCAGAAATCTCAGACGCTGACCGAAGTACTTGGCTACGTTCCGGGGATCTTTGCCCCACCGTTTGCCGCCGGCGACAGTCTGGCCGGCGATCTGTTTTTCATTCGCGGTTTCAACGCCACCGATTACGGCTACGGCCTGCTGCGCGATGGACTACGCGTGCAGGGCAACCGCTATGACACCAGCACCGAGCCATATGGGCTGGAGCGGGTCGAGGTTTTCCGCGGCCCGTCTTCACTGCTCTACGGTGAAAACGCGCCGGGCGGTCTGGTCAATCTGGTGAGCAAGCGTCCGACAGCCGACCCTCAGGGCGAAGTGCAATTGGGGTATGGCTCGAATAATCGCCGGCAGATGGGGGTCGATGTATCCGGACCTCTCAACGACAGCGGCAGTGTCCTTGGTCGGGTGGTGATGCTCGGGCGCAAGTCCGACACTCAGACCGATCATGTACCGGACGATCGTATCTACATCGCCCCGTCGCTGACGCTGAATTTCGACGACTTCAACACTTTGACCTTGCTGGCCAACTACCAGAAGGATCACACCAACATGGAACTCGGCCTGCCGGCCGCGGGTACTTTGTTGAGCAATCCCAACGGCAAGTTATCCAAAGACACCATGCTCGGTGATCCGGACTGGAATACCTTCGAGCGCGAAACCTGGAGCACCGGTTACGAGTTCAGCCATTCCTTCAACGACGACTGGCAGTTCCGCCAGAACTCGCGCTACATGCAGTCGCGCATCACCCGCCATGAAACCTGGCCGGGCAACCTGAACAACGCCGGGTTCGGAACGCGGTTGAACATGACCGCTTACGATCGCTTCAACAAATCCATGGTGTACTCGCTGGATAACCAGCTGGAAGGCAAGTTCCAGGTCGGCGGTCTGGAGAACACTGTGCTGTTCGGTGCCAGCTATGACCGCACGTCGTTCAATCAGGACTGGAACGCCGGCATCGTCGGACCGATTGATATCTACAACCCGGTTTACCTGCGCGACCCGACAACGCCGATTGCAGTGCAGAACACCCTGCTTGAGCAGCAGATGAAAGGTGTTTATGCACAGATCCAGAGCAAGTATGACCACTGGCTGTTCCTGCTCGGCGGCCGTCAGGATTGGGTCGACAGTGATTTTCGCGACAAAGTGGCCAAGGGCAGCAACATCAGCTCCGAGGACAAGAAGTTCACCTATCAGGGCGGCGTGATGTACCAGTTCGACAACGGTATGACGCCGTATGTCAGCTACTCGACCTCGTTCGTGCCGGTGCAGCAGATCTCTAATGCCGGCGCGCCGCTTGATCCCATCACCAGCAGCCAGTACGAAGTAGGCCTTAAGTACGAGCCGATCAGCTGGGATACCGCGTTCACTGCTTCGGTGTATGACCTGCGCAAAAAGGACGACACCTACTTCGACTCGACGACAGCGACCTATCGCCAGGTCGGCGAAAGCCGTTCCAAAGGTGTAGAGCTGGAACTGAACAGCAACCTGACCCAGAACCTCAATGTCACCGCTGCTTACACCTACACTGACGCGCGGATCACCAAGGATGCCGCGACGTCACTGGTCAAAGGTCGTCAAATGACCGGCGTGCCGCGTAATCAGGCTTCGGCCTGGGCCAAGTACCGCTTCCTCGATGGCGATCTGAAAGGTTTGTACGTTGGCGGTGGTGTGCGTTACTTCGACAGTGCCTTCGCTTACACCTCGCCTTCGTTATACGGAAAGCTGGATGCCGGCGACGTCACCTTGGTGGATGCGGCGATCGGTTATCAGATCGACACTCACTGGAGCGTCGACTTGAACGCGAAAAATCTTTTCGACAAGGAATATGTCTCGGGATGCAACGACGCCGGCCGCTGCTATTGGGGTGAAGACCGTACGCTGCTCGGCACGGTTTCCTACAACTGGTAAAACGAAAGGGTCTGTGGACAACTTATCCACAGACCCTTTGGTCATTTTCCGATGCAGAAGCTGGAAAAGATTCTTCCCAACAAGTCGTCCGAGCTAAAGGCCCCGGTGATCTCCCCCAGCGAATGCTGAGCCTGGCGCAAATCTTCGGCCAGCAATTCACCCGCGCCAGCCAAAGTCAGTTGTGCGCGGCCGTGTTCCAGCGCCGCACTGGCGTGACGCAAGGCTTCCAGGTGTCGGCGTCGAGCACTGAAACTGCTTTCCGAGGTTTGCTCGTAACCCATGCAGGCTTTTAGGTGATCGCGCAGCAGTTCCAGACCATCGCCTGCCGATTTCGCGCTCAGGCTGATGGTCACATGGCCGTCATCACTGACTTCCAGGGCAATCGCTTCACCGGTCAGATCGGCCTTGTTACGAATCAGAGTGACCTTCGCCGGGTCTGGGCGGATTTCGAGGAACTCCGGCCACAAGGCAAACGGGTCCAACGCTTCCGGGGCGGTGGCATCGACGACCAGCAGTACCCGATCGGCTTCACCAATGGCTTTCAATGCACGCTCGACACCGATCTTTTCCACATGATCATCGGTATCGCGCAGGCCTGCGGTATCCACAACGTGCAACGGCATGCCGTCGATGTGGATATGTTCACGCAGGATATCCCGCGTGGTGCCGGCAATCTCGGTGACGATGGCGGCTTCGCGACCGGCCAACGCGTTCAGCAGACTGGACTTGCCGGCGTTCGGACGACCGGCAATCACCACGGTCATGCCGTCACGTAACAAGGCACCCTGCCCGGCTTCGCGCAGTACTGTCGATAATTCATCACGCACCTTGTCGAGCATGCTCAATACATGGCCGTCGGCGAGGAAGTCGATTTCTTCTTCCGGAAAGTCGATGGCGGCTTCGACGTAGATGCGCAGACCAATCAGTTGCTCGGTCAAGTTATGCACACGCTGGGAGAACGCACCTTGCAAAGAACGCAGGGCATTGCGCGCCGCCTGTGCAGAACTTGCTTCGATCAAGTCGGCGATCGCCTCAGCCTGGGCCAGGTCGAGTTTGTCATTGAGGAAGGCGCGTTCGCTGAATTCCCCCGGGCGAGCCAAACGGCAGCCCAATTCCAGGCAACGCTTGAGCAACATGTCCAGAACGATCGGGCCACCGTGGCCCTGCAGTTCCAGCACGTCTTCACCAGTGAACGAGTTCGGCCCCGGGAAATACAGTGCCAGACCTTCATCCAGCACTTGCTGGTCATCACTGAAAAATGGGCCGTAATGGGCGTAACGCGGTTTCAGTTCGCGGCCGCTGATGGCTTTGGCCGCGACACTGGCCAACGGCCCGGAAATACGGACGATGCCGACACCGCCGCGACCTTGGGCGGTGGCAACAGCGGCGATGGTTTCACGAGGTGTGCTCATAAACCGGTATCCAGACAAAAGTGGCAGATAGCAAAACGCCCCACTAGGGGGCGTTTTGAGTGGTGTTATCCACAGTGCAAGTTACGCCTCGGCTTTTTTCGTCGCCGCTTCGATCTTACGCGTGATGTACCACTGTTGTGCAATCGACAGGCAGTTGTTCACAACCCAGTACAGCACCAGACCTGCCGGGAACCACAAGAAGAAGAAGGTGAAGATGATTGGCATCATTTTCATGACCTTCGCCTGCATCGGATCCGGCGGAGTCGGGTTCAGCTGCTGCTGGATGAACATGGTTGCGCCCATGATGATCGGCAGAATGAAGAACGGATCCTTGATCGACAGGTCAGTGATCCACAGCATGAACGGTGCCTGACGCATTTCCACGCTTTCCAGCAGAACCCAGTACAGCGAAAGGAAAACCGGCATCTGCACGAGGATCGGCAAGCAGCCGCCCAGCGGATTGATCTTCTCTTTCTTGTACAGCTCCATCATGGCTTGCGACATTTTCTGCCGGTCATCGCCATGTTGCTCTTTCAGCGCAGCCAGTTTCGGCGCAACGGCACGCATGCGCGCCATCGATTTGTAGCTAGCGGCCGACAGAGGGAAGAAAAGACCCTTGATCAGCATGGTCAGGAAGATGATCGACCAGCCCCAGTTACCCACAATCGCGTGGATGTGTTGCAACAGCCAGAAGATTGGCTGGGCAATGAACCACAGGATGCCGTAGTCGACGGTCAGTTCCAGACCTGGGGACAACTCTTTGAGCACAGCCTGGCTTTTCGGACCGGCGTACAGCACAGCGCTGGTTTCAACTTTGGCACCCGGAGCAGCGGTCAGTGTAGGACCGGTGTAACCGATGATGTAGTTGCCTTTACTGTCTTTACGGGTCTGGACGATGTTGTTTTCGCCCTTGGCCGGAATCCACGCAGTCACGAAGTAGTGTTGCAGCCACGCTACCCAACCACCGGTGACGGTTTCTTTCAGTTGGGCCTTGTCCATGTCCTTCATGGACACTTTCTTGTACGGCTCCGAACTTGTCCACAGGGCGGCGCCCAGGTAAGTCGCGGTACCAGTAGCGGTTGTGGACGAAGGATCAGCGCTGTTATCACGCTTCAACTGGGCGAACATCGCGCCATTCCAGGGCTGAGCGCTCTGGTTATCCACAATGTAGGAAACGGCTACGTCATACAGGCCGCGCTTCAGGGTGAAACGCTTGATGTAATTGACGCCGTCCTTGCTGAATTTCAGGTCAACGACGAGTTGATCCTGACCGTCAGCCAGTTGATAAGTCTTCTTCTCCGAAGAGTAAACCGGACGACCGGCCGGATTTGCGTCCGGGCCGTTGGTACCGATCAGACCGCTTTGTGCCAGATAAACACGCTCGCCGCCGTTATCGAACAGCTGGAACGGAACATCAGGACGATCCTGACGACGTGGATACAAAGGCAAGGTCAGTTGAGCAACATCGCCACCTTGTGGATCGATCGCGAGATCGAGCACGTCGGTTTTGATCTGGATCAGATCCTTGCTGGCGGCCACCGGAGTTTCGGCAGGTGCGCTGGTATCGCTAGCGGCGCGCGGAATATCGTCACTGGCGGCAGCATTATTGCCAGTGGCGGTGTCCGGCAAACCGGATGTAGTCGTACTGGAAGCAACATTCTGAGTCGGCAGGGCAGCCTGGCCATAGTCCTGGTTCCATTTAAGAACCATAACGTAGGACACGATTGCCAGGGCGACGATCAGGATCGTGCGTTTGATATCCATGATTACTCGGCCATCGAAGAAGAACGGGAGGTAGGGATAGGTGGAACCGGGTCATAACCACCGGGATTCCACGGATGACAGCGACCTAAACGACGAAAGGTCAGCCAGCCACCGCGCAGAAGGCCATGATTTTCGATGGCTTCATACGCGTAGCAAGAACAACTGGGGTAGAAACGACAGTGGCTGGCCATCAAAGGACTAATGGCATAGCGATAAAACTGGATCGGAACGAGTGCCAGTTTACGCATCTGGACTGTCTACCCCTACAGTTTCGGTTTTGACTGCTGGAACGGGCTTGTTACGGGCCAGTCGCTTCCAGAGTTTGCCGAAATGCTGAATCAATTCGGGGTTTTCTACATCACCCAAACCTTTGCGCGCGACGATAACGATATCCCAGCCGACCAGTGAATCCTGGTGCAGACGGAATGATTCGCGCATCAGACGTTTGAGGCGATTTCGCTCAACGGAGAGCTTGACGCTCTTTTTCCCGATAACCAGCCCGAGACGGGGGTGATCGAGATCGTTGTTGCGTGCAAGGAGCAGGAGATTTTTCCCCGGAACCTTGCCGGTAGGGGAGTCAAAGACTGCCTTGAAATGCCGGGGAGTAAGCAGACGCTTTTCCCGACTGAAGTCCTGACTCACCTCCAGTACCGGATTATCAAACTGCCAGACGCGCACGACCTTTGGCGCGACGACGCGACAGGACTGCGCGGCCGTTCTTGGTAGCCATGCGAGCACGGAAACCGTGGGTACGAGCGCGTTTGATAGTGCTTGGTTGGAAAGTACGTTTCATGTCGTGTTACCTGGTTCGTCCACAACGGGCCGGAATGGCCCCCGTTTTAAGAGACCGGGGATTCTAGAGAAAGCAAGCCTTCAGGTCAATTTCCAACCAGCGTTTCCTTATAAATAGATCTTCGGGGCTTCTTTGGCTGAAAGCCTGTTCGCCATACATAAAAATAAAGAAGGGAATTATTTAAAGCTTTTCTGTAAAGCTTATAAAAGCTAGGCACGGCATCATCTGTGGATAAGTGCCATGAGGCCTTATTTTTCGTGATGTACAGAGAATGACAACTACAGTGGAAAACCGTGTTCAGCCTGTGCTGCGCTATCGGATAACCTGTGTGTGGAATGGTCTGTTATCCACAGGCAGGTTATCCACCGAGTTTCGCCCCCAGTTGTCCAGTGCCCTCAGAGGCGGTTATCCACAGAGCTTATTCACACACCGTTGGTCGCCTTTTTCCCGGTTAACGCATTGATAAATCATGGTGACCGCACAACCTGCATGTGGATAAGTGGGCGGCTCGCCGCTACAATGGCCGCTTGTTTTTGCCTCACCGGCTTTCAACTTAGGGGATATCCGTGTCAGTGGAACTTTGGCAGCAGTGCGTGGAGCTTTTGCGCGAGGAGCTGCCTGCCCAACAATTCAACACCTGGATCCGTCCACTACAGGTCGAAGCCGAAGGCGACGAGTTGCGCGTCTACGCACCGAACCGTTTTGTGCTGGACTGGGTCAACGAAAAGTACCTGGGCCGTGTCCTTGAACTGCTGGATGAGCACGGCAACGGCATGGCGCCGGCGCTTTCCTTATTAATAGGCAGCAAACGCAGTTCGGCTCCGCGTGCTGCACCGAACGCGCCGCTGGCTGCTGCGCAGGTGTCCCAGGCCCAGGCAAATGCCGCGCCTGTGAGTACGCCATCCGTTCAGTCGCCAGCACCGGCGGCCAAGCGCTCGACGCAGAAAAGCCCCGAAATCAGCGATGAACCGTCTCGCGACAGTTTCGACCCGATGTCCGGTGCCGCTTCGCAACAGGCACCGGTTCGCGCCGAACAGCGCACTGTTCAGGTTGAAGGCGCGCTCAAGCACACCAGTTACCTGAACCGCACCTTTACCTTTGAAAACTTCGTCGAAGGTAAATCCAACCAGCTCGCCCGCGCGGCGGCCTGGCAAGTGGCGGATAATCCCAAGCACGGCTACAACCCCCTCTTCCTTTATGGCGGCGTCGGCCTGGGTAAAACCCACTTGATGCACGCGGTGGGTAACCATCTATTAAAGAAGAACCCGAATGCCAAGGTCGTGTACCTGCATTCCGAGCGTTTCGTGGCCGACATGGTCAAGGCGCTGCAACTGAACGCGATCAATGAGTTCAAGCGTTTCTACCGTTCGGTGGATGCATTGCTCATCGACGATATTCAGTTCTTCGCCCGCAAGGAGCGTTCGCAGGAGGAGTTTTTCCACACCTTCAACGCCCTGCTTGAAGGTGGTCAGCAGGTCATTCTCACCAGTGACCGCTACCCGAAAGAAATTGAAGGCCTGGAAGAACGCCTCAAATCGCGTTTTGGCTGGGGTCTGACGGTTGCCGTCGAACCGCCGGAACTGGAAACCCGTGTCGCGATTCTGATGAAGAAGGCCGATCAGGCCAAAGTCGAGTTGCCACACGACGCCGCATTCTTCATTGCCCAGCGAATTCGCTCCAATGTCCGTGAGCTGGAAGGTGCGCTGAAACGCGTGATCGCCCACTCGCACTTCATGGGTCGCGACATCACCATCGAGTTGATTCGCGAATCCCTGAAAGACTTGTTGGCATTGCAGGACAAACTGGTCTCTGTGGATAACATTCAGCGAACCGTCGCCGAGTACTACAAGATCAAGATCTCGGACCTGTTGTCCAAGCGCCGTTCGCGCTCGGTGGCGCGTCCGCGTCAAGTGGCCATGGCCTTGTCCAAGGAACTGACCAACCACAGCCTGCCGGAAATCGGCGATGTATTTGGCGGTCGCGACCACACGACGGTTTTGCACGCCTGCCGCAAGATCAACGAACTTAAGGAATCCGACGCGGACATCCGCGAGGACTACAAGAACCTGCTGCGTACACTGACCACTTGATGAACACCAGCGCAGCTTATTAAGGCAAGGGACTAGACCATGCATTTCACCATTCAACGCGAAGCCCTGTTGAAACCCCTGCAACTGGTCGCAGGCGTCGTCGAGCGCCGACAGACCTTGCCGGTACTCTCCAACGTGCTGTTGGTTGTCGAAGGCCAGCAATTGTCGCTGACCGGTACCGACCTGGAAGTCGAGCTGGTCGGTCGTGTGCAACTCGAAGAGCCGGCTGAAACAGGCTCCATCACCGTGCCTGCGCGCAAGCTGATGGACATCTGCAAAAGCCTGCCCAACGATGCGCTGATCGATATCAAGGTCGACGAGCAGAAGCTGGTCGTGAAGGCCGGTCGTAGCCGTTTCACCCTGTCCACTCTGCCGGCCAACGACTTCCCGACTGTCGAAGAAGGTCCGGGTTCGCTGACTTGCAGCCTGGAACAAAGCAAACTGCGTCGCCTGATCGAACGCACCAGCTTCGCCATGGCCCAGCAGGACGTGCGTTATTACCTCAACGGTATGCTGCTGGAAGTTTCCGAAGGCATTATCCGCGCTGTGGCTACCGACGGGCACCGTCTGGCCATGTGCTCGATGAAAGCCGATATCGGTCAGCCGGATCGTCACCAGGTCATTGTGCCGCGCAAAGGTATTCTCGAACTGGCGCGTCTGCTCACCGAGCCAGACGGTAACGTCAGCATCGTTCTGGGCCAGCACCACATCCGCGCCACCACCGGCGAATTCACCTTCACCTCGAAACTTGTCGACGGCAAGTTCCCGGATTACGAGCGCGTTCTGCCGAAGGGTGGCGACAAGCTGGTGTTGGGCGATCGTCAGGCACTGCGTGAAGCTTTCAGCCGTACCGCGATTCTGTCCAACGAGAAGTACCGTGGTATTCGTCTGCAACTGGCGAGCGGTCAGTTGAAGATCCAGGCCAATAACCCGGAGCAGGAAGAAGCGGAAGAGGAAGTGGGCGTTGAATACAACGGCGGCTCCCTGGAAATCGGCTTCAACGTGAGCTACTTGCTCGACGTGCTGGGCGTGATGACCACCGAGCAGGTTCGCCTGATCCTGTCCGACTCCAACAGCAGTGCGCTGGTGCAAGAGTCCGACAATGACGACTCGGCTTACGTTGTCATGCCGATGCGTCTGTAATCAGCTGACCCTGGATGTCCTTAAGTCGTGTTTCGGTCACCGCGGTGCGCAATCTGCACCCGGTGACCTTCTCCCCCTCCCCCCGCATCAACATCCTTTACGGCGCCAACGGCAGCGGCAAAACCAGTGTTCTGGAAGCCATTCATCTGCTGGGGCTTGCCCGTTCGTTTCGTAGCACGCGCCTGTTGCCGGTCATCCAGTACGAGCAACTCGCCTGTACCGTGTTCGGTCAGGTCGAATTGGCCGAGGGTGGCCACAGTGCATTGGGGATATCACGTGACCGTCAGGGCGAGTTTCAGATCCGCATCGACGGCCAGAATGCCCGCAGTGCTGCGCAGTTGGCGGAGATCCTGCCGCTGCAGTTGATAAACCCCGACAGCTTCCGCCTGCTGGAAGGTGCGCCGAAGATTCGCCGGCAGTTTCTCGATTGGGGCGTGTTCCACGTCGAACCGCGTTTTATGGCGACCTGGCAGCGTTTGCAGAAGGCCTTGCGCCAGAGAAACTCCTGGCTGCGGCATGGTACACTTGACGCCGTTTCGCAAGCGGTTTGGGACAGGGAACTGTGCCAGGCCAGCGCTGAAATCGATGAATACCGCCGCGCTTATATCAAAGCCTTGAAACCAGTCTTTGAACAAACCTTGAGCGAACTGGTTGAGCTTGAAGGTTTGACGCTCAGCTATTACCGAGGCTGGGACAAAGACCGGGAATTGAGCGCCGTATTGGCCGGATCCCTGCAACGGGATCAGCAAATGGGTCATACCCAGGCCGGACCGCAACGGGCTGATTTGCGTCTTAGATTGGGCGCACACAACGCCGCGGACATCTTGTCCCGGGGTCAGCAGAAGTTGGTGGTCTGTGCATTGCGGATTGCCCAGGGGCATCTGGTCAGCCAGGCCCGACGCGGTCAGTGTATTTATCTGGTGGATGACTTGCCGTCCGAACTGGACGAGAGCCACCGTCGCGCGCTGTGCCGCTTGCTGGAAGACTTACGCTGCCAGGTGTTCATCACCTGTGTAGATCACGAATTATTGAGGGAAGGCTGGCAGACGGAAACGCCAGTCGCTCTGTTCCACGTGGAACAGGGCCGTATCACCCAGACCCACGACCATCGGGAGTGAAGGCATTGAGCGAAGAAAATACGTACGACTCAACGAGCATTAAAGTGCTGAAAGGCCTGGATGCCGTACGCAAACGTCCCGGTATGTACATTGGTGACACCGACGATGGCAGCGGTCTGCACCACATGGTGTTCGAGGTGGTCGACAACTCGATCGACGAAGCCCTCGCCGGCCATTGCGACGACATCAGCATCATCATCCACCCGGATGAGTCCATCACCGTTAAAGACAACGGTCGTGGCATCCCGGTAGACGTGCACAAAGAGGAAGGCGTTTCCGCCGCCGAGGTCATCATGACCGTCCTCCACGCTGGCGGTAAGTTCGACGACAACTCCTACAAAGTATCCGGCGGTCTGCACGGTGTAGGTGTGTCGGTAGTGAACGCACTGTCTGAAGAACTGGTTCTGACCGTTCGCCGCAGCGGCAAGATCTGGGAACAGACCTACGTCCACGGCGTACCTCAGGCACCGATGGCGATCGTTGGCGACAGCGAAACCACCGGCACTCAGATTCACTTCAAGGCTTCCAGCGAAACCTTCAAGAACATTCACTTCAGCTGGGACATCCTCGCCAAGCGCATTCGTGAACTGTCCTTCCTCAACTCCGGTGTTGGCATCGTCCTCAAGGATGAGCGCAGCGGCAAGGAAGAACTGTTCAAGTACGAAGGCGGCCTGCGGGCGTTCGTTGAATACCTGAATACCAACAAGACTCCGGTCAACCAGGTGTTCCACTTCAACATCCAGCGTGAAGACGGCATCGGCGTGGAAATCGCCCTGCAGTGGAACGACAGCTTCAACGAGAACCTGTTGTGTTTCACCAACAACATTCCGCAGCGCGACGGCGGTACTCACCTGGTGGGCTTCCGTTCGGCACTGACGCGTAACCTGAACAACTACATCGAGCAGGAAGGTCTGGCGAAGAAGCACAAAGTCGCCACCACCGGTGACGATGCCCGTGAAGGCCTGACCGCGATCATCTCGGTGAAAGTGCCGGATCCGAAGTTCAGCTCGCAGACCAAAGACAAGCTGGTGTCTTCCGAAGTGAAGACCGCGGTCGAGCAGGAGATGGGCAAGTACTTCTCCGACTTCCTTCTGGAAAACCCGAACGAAGCCAAACTGGTCGTCGGCAAGATGATCGACGCGGCCCGTGCCCGTGAAGCGGCGCGCAAGGCCCGTGAGATGACCCGCCGTAAAGGCGCGCTGGACATCGCCGGCCTGCCGGGCAAGCTCGCTGACTGCCAGGAAAAAGATCCTGCGCTGTCCGAACTGTACCTCGTGGAAGGTGACTCCGCGGGCGGCTCTGCCAAGCAGGGACGTAACCGCAAGACTCAGGCGATCCTGCCGCTGAAAGGCAAGATCCTCAACGTCGAGAAAGCACGCTTCGACAAGATGATCTCGTCCCAGGAAGTGGGCACGCTGATCACTGCACTGGGCTGCGGCATTGGTCGCGAAGAGTACAACATCGACAAGCTGCGTTATCACAACATCATCATCATGACCGATGCTGACGTCGACGGTTCGCACATCCGTACCCTGCTGCTGACCTTCTTCTTCCGTCAGTTGCCGGAGCTGATCGAGCGCGGCTACATCTACATCGCCCAGCCGCCGTTGTACAAGGTCAAGAAAGGCAAGCAAGAGCAATACATCAAAGACGACGACGCCATGGAAGAGTACATGACGCAGTCGGCCCTGGAAGATGCGAGCCTGCACCTGAACGAAGAGGCCCCGGGCATTTCCGGTGAAGCGCTGGAACGTTTGGTGAACGACTTCCGCATGGTGATGAAGACCCTCAAGCGTCTGTCGCGCCTGTACCCGCAGGAACTGACCGAACACTTCATTTATCTGCCGGCCGTGAGCCTGGAAATGCTTGGCGACCACGCCAAGATGCAGGACTGGCTGGCCCAGTACGAAGTCCGCCTGCGCACCAACGAGAAGTCCGGCCTGGTCTACAAAGCCAGCCTGCGTGAAGATCGTGAACGTGGCGTGTGGCTGCCAGAGGTCGAACTGATCTCCCACGGCCTGTCGAACTACGTCACGTTTAACCGCGACTTCTTCGGCAGCAACGACTACAAAACCGTCGTCACCCTCGGCGCTCAACTGAGCACCCTGCTCGACGAAGGCGCGTACATCCAGCGTGGCGAGCGCAAGAAAGCGGTCACCGAGTTCAAGGAAGCTTTGGACTGGCTGATGGCCGAAAGCACCAAGCGTCACACCATCCAGCGATACAAAGGTCTGGGCGAAATGAACCCGGATCAGCTGTGGGAAACCACCATGGACCCAAGCGTGCGCCGCATGCTGAAAGTCACCATCGAAGACGCCATTGGCGCAGACCAGATCTTCAACACCCTGATGGGTGATGCGGTCGAACCTCGCCGTGACTTCATCGAGAGCAATGCCCTGGCGGTGTCCAATCTGGATTTCTGATCCGGTACACCCGTGACGGTTCGGCCACCCCAAAGGGTTGGCCGGCCAAGCCAGAAGAAGGCCCGCGCAAGCGGGCTTTTTTTTGCGTACGATGCAGCCTCGATTCCAGCCTCTGATGTTGGCGCATGACGAATGGACGTGTATCGATGAAGGATCTGCTTAAACGCTTGCCGGTTAATCTCTTGCCTTTGCTGATGGGCGTTCTGGCATTTTTTATCGTCGTGGGGCCAAGGGCGCTAAACCCGGAAAACATTGCCTGGCTGGGCCACAGTGATCCGGCGACGCATTACCTGGGGTGGGCGTTTTTCAGGCATGCACCCTGGTCGATTCCGCTGGGGCTCAATCCTTCCTATGGATTGGAGCTGGGCAGCGCGATCATCTTCTCGGATTCCAATCCGCTGTTTGCCTTTATCTTCAAACCGTTCGCTTCGCTGCTTCCCGAGCCGTTCCAGTACTTCGGGCTTTGGTTGCTGACGTGTTTTGTGCTGCAGAGCTGGTTTGCCTGGAAACTGATGGGGCTGGCCACAAGCAATGTGACAGTGCGTCTGTTGGGCGCGGCATTGTTTCTCTTCAACCCGGCGATGATTGCGCGCATGGGTGTCCATTTATCCCTTTCCGGACATTTCCTGATCCTCGCCGCGTTATACCTGACGCTACGCCGTGGAAATGACAAGCGCGTTCTGGCCTGGGGAGCCCTGCTGGCTGCATCGGCTCTGGTCCATGCTTATCTGCTGGTCATGATTGCGTTGATCTGGTTCGCCGATCTTCTGTACCGAACCCTCAAAAACCAACTGAGATCGGGCAAGGCAGTTGCCGAGTTGTTCGGCCTCTTGTTGTTGACGGGATTGTGCTGCTGGCAGGCGGGCTACTTCACGATCAAGGGAGCTGGTCTGGCCTCCGTCGGGTTTGGGCTGTTCCGGGCGAATGCGTTGACCTTCTTCAACCCTGGCGGGTGGTCGTATGTTCTGAGGGATTTCCCCGGAGTGCCCGGCGATGGAGATGGCATGGCCTTCCCGGGGCTAGGGGTGATGTTGCTCCTCGTTTGCGCGTTGCAGCTCATGTTGTCCGGCAAGAACAACGGAGTGATGGCCGCCATACACAAGCGCTGGATATTGATGTTCGCGCTGTTCGGGCTGATGATTTTTGCGCTCTCCAACAAGGTTGGGATCGCGTCATACGAATTCGACTATTGGTTGCCGGACGCCTTCATTGAAATGGCAGGTATCTTCCGCGCATCGGGTCGGATGATCTGGCCGGTCATGTACGTGGCGATTTTCGCGGTGGTTTTCTTGGTGGCCCGAGGAACCAGACCGCATGCGGCGATCGTATTGTTGGCGCTGGCGGTGGTCGCTCAAGTGGCCGATACCCGTGCAGGCTGGGCAAACACGCGCAGCCATCTGATGATGGCTTCGCCGAGCAAGGAATGGAAAACCCCGTTAGTCGATCCTTTCTGGCGTAGCGCGGCTTCGCATTATCAGAACGTGCGATGGATGAGTCCGCAAAACTTTTCCGTCCATTGGATGACACTGGCCGACTATGCAGGCAAATATCATCTGGCAACGGATGCCGTTTATCTGGGACGGGTCAGCGCGGTGGCGCAGGAAGCTGCTCAGCGTGCCGCAGAAAGGACCGTCGAGTCCGGAAAGTATGATGCCGACACCCTGTATGTACTGGACCAGCGGTCGGCGCTGCAAGCAACGGTCAAGCTGGATCGCACTGTCGATATCCTGGCCAGAATTGACGATTTTTATGTCTTGGCACCGGGTTGGAAGCGTTGTGCCGACTGTCCCGCCATCAAGGCAGTGCAACCTCA
Organism: Pseudomonas sp. FW305-7; assembly: GCF_058786735.1. NCBI lineage: Bacteria > Pseudomonadati > Pseudomonadota > Gammaproteobacteria > Pseudomonadales > Pseudomonadaceae > Pseudomonas > Pseudomonas sp. FW305-7. Next base: position 82,924 of record NZ_JBYSZA010000002.1, on the reverse strand, counting down.
AGAGCTGATCCCGACTTTCCAGCCGGGTGAAAAAATTCAGTTCACCGACAGCAGTTCGGGGGCCGCCGGTCTGGGTACAGGCTGGTGGGTTTCTGATGCCTGGGGTACCGGGTCTGTGGGTTCAGATGCGGAAATCATTCTGAGACCCGCCGGTCGTGTGACCTCGCTGTCGCTGGAAGCCAACGCCTTCCTGGCGGAATCACATCCGCGCCAGGTGGTGGATATCCGCATCAATGATGTTGCGGTGCTCTCCACCAGCCTGACCCAAGCCAGCGCGAACAAGATCGATGTCGTGCTACCGCCGCAGGTGCAGCAGCTCGTTGCGCAGCAAGGTGTCTTGCGCATCCAGTTTCATTTTCCATTGGCGATCAGCCCACACGAACTGGGGATGAGTGTGGATGAACGAAAGCTGGCGATCGGGTTGCTCGGGTTGACGTTTCATTGATCAGTTAAAAGAGATCGCAGCGCCTGCATTGATCTCGTGCAGGCTGCGATCTTTTGATCTTCATTCTTGTGCAGTCGCCACACTCTCCAACCGATACCCGTACCCATAAATTGTCAGCAACTGCCATCCGCGATCGGCCGTCAGCCCCAGCTTGTTACGCAGCCGGTAGATATGCGTATCCAGTGGCCGTGACGAGGCCATCTCTTCATGGGGCCAGAAGCGCTCATACAAGTAATCCCGTGATAACGGTCGGCCAAGATTGCTGAACAGGCAGCGCGCCAGTCGATACTCACGCTCGGTCATCACGATGGGTTTGCCCTCGCGGGTAACCGTCAGTTCGGCATCGTCGAACGTCAAATCATTGAAGCTCAGCACCTCGGTCGCGGCGCTGCGTGACAGATTGTGCCGACGCAATACGGCGGCGACTCGCGCTTTCAGCTCATTGGGCCGGAACGGTTTGCTCACGTAGTCGTCGGCGCCGGCATTCAGCGCCTGGACGATATCGCTTTCGCCATCGCGGCTGGTGAGCATGATCGCTGCGGGAGGCGCTTCCATGTGTTCGCGGGTCCAGCGCAGCAACGCCAGACCGGTGAGATCAGGCAATTGCCAGTCGAGGATCAGCAGGTCGAAGGTTTCCCGGCGCAGTTGTCGCAGCAGGTCTTCACCGCGCTCGAAGCTGTGCAGCGACCATGGCTGTTCGGAGGCTTCGACCATTTGCTGCAGAGTCTGCTCGACCCGGCGCAGTTCGGCGGGTTCGTCGTCCAGTATCGCAACGCGCATACGCGGTGGTTCCTTGTTGCTGGGGCATCTGGCCGTAAACCTTAGTCGCTCGGGCCTAGCCATGAAAGTAAGCGGCCCGCCGTTGGTCGACGTCCGCTATGATTCTTCGGGTCATGTCTCAGACCAGTGACCCATGAAACCATTCACATTGCCCTGCCCTTTTTCCCATGAATGACCGCAGACGGCACGAAAGCCGCGAACCGAGCCAGGTGCAGCGACTGTTCCGCCAGTTGGTGCGCGAGTGGTTGTGGATAAGTCTAGTGCTGTTACCGCTGACTGCGCTGTTGTCGTACCGGGCGCAGGTCAATCTGCATGACGCGTCACCGGGGTTGGGCGCCGTGCTTTCCGTGGGTTTGGTGACGTGCGTTCTCGGGCTATTGTTATGGCGCCCGCGTCTGGCACTTTGGGTGACGCTGATCGGTATGGCTTGTGTGTTATTGACCAGCGCAGGGTTGGCGGAGATGCGGTGGTGGTGGTCACCGACGCCAGCCGTGCTGGGCATGCTGTTCGGCTACCTGATCTGGAACTGGCGACGTCTCAGCGTGGTGCTGACCTACTTTGGCTGGGAGTTGGCACGGCTGGACAATGAACCGAAAGTCTTCCCGGAACGCCGTCGCGCGCAGTTCACGGGCGCTGATCGCCTGCAGGGACAGATCATGGCGCTTGAACAAGCGATGAGCCGCACCCGTGATACGCGGCGTTTTATCGCTGACGGTCTGGAATACCTGCCGGTCGCCACGCTGATCAGCGACCCCAAAGGGCAGATTCTGTTAGGCAATCGCAAGGCGCGAAACCTGTTTGATAACCCTCTGGTGGGCGACGATGTGCTCGATCAGTTGGCGCAACTCGGCTACCCCGAATTGTCCACTGCCGCCCGCCCGTCGTTATCCGCCCTGCCCCTGCTGGAGTTCCGCGATCACAAGGAACGCAGCCTGCGCCTGGAGCGCGCGGCGTTGTTGCCGGTGGACGGCGATACGCCCATCGGCTGGTTGCTGAGTCTGACCGACCTCAGTGCCGAGCGTGCGGCCGAAGAGCAACGCAGCGTTTTGCTGCGCTTTCTTTCCCATGATCTGCGCGCCCCCCATTCGGCCATCCTCGCGTTGCTCGATGTCCATCGCCATCAGGCTGGCGCGGATGCGCCGCTGTTCGAACAGATCGAACGCCAGGTGCGCCGCGCACTGTCGCTGACCGATGGCTTCGTATTGCTGGCGCGGGCGGAGTCCGAGACTTACCAGTTTCAGCCAAGCCTGTTTGCGATGCTGGTACTCGATGTGCTGGATCAGGCGTTGCCGATTGCCCAACAGAAAAGCATCGAACTGCTGCACGACATGGATGAACCTTCTCAAGAGCGCCTCGTGCTGGCTGATCAAGGACTGCTGACCCGGGCGCTGTTCAATCTGCTGGAAAACGCGATCAAGTACAGCGGACCTCACACCACGATTCACCTGCAGGTCCGCTGCGATGGCAACGTGTTGCGCGTTGAACTGAGTGATCAGGGCAAAGGCATTGCCGCCGAAGAGCTGCCCGATCTGTTTATTCAATACCGGCGGTTTTCCTCAGCCCAAGGCATCGATGGCGTCGGCTTGGGCCTGTCGATGGTCAAGGCTGTGGTCGATCACCATGGCGGCCGGATCGAGTGCCGCAGCGTGGTCGATCAAGGCACAACGTTCGTGCTTGAGCTGCCGTTAATTGCCGAGTAAGCAGGCACAAAAAAACCGGCTATATCAGCCGGTTTTTTTACTTCCGAAAAAAACTTATGCACCTTTTACGGTGTTTTATGAGCTTGAGAAATATATAAGTAAATCAATCACTTAATTTCAATATTCAAGCCTTTTCAACAAAACCGTACACAGGTTATCCACAAAATCTCAGACAGTGATCTGATCATTTGCGGCCGGTGCCTGCGGGGCTGGTGGCAGCGAACCCATTTCGCGCTGAGTCTTCTCGTTCCAGGCCTGCACCCGATCATTCAGCTCGGCAATAGCGCGAGGCCCAGTGCCTTCGGCATACATTGGTTCACCGATGACCACAGTGATCACACCTGACTTCTTGCCCCAGCCGATTTTCGGCCAGAACTTGCCGGCATTGTGTGCAATTGGCAGTACCGGAAGCGCCGCATTCACCGCCAATGCGCTGCCACTGCGGGAAAACTTGCCGACCGTGCCATAAGGGACGCGAGTGCCTTCCGGGAAGATCAGTACCCAAACGTTGTCCTTGAGCAGCTCATCACCCTTGGCCGCGACCTGTTTCAGCGCAGCTTTCGGGTTATCGCGGTCAATGGCAATCGGCCGCAGCATGGCCATGGCCCAGCCGAAGAACGGCACATAGAGCAATTCGCGCTTGAGCACCTGGCTCAACGGCGAGAAATAAGCGGAGAGAAAAAATGTCTCCCAAGTGCTCTGGTGGTTCGACTGAATCACGCAGGGCCGGTCAGGCACGTTTTGCGCGCCTTTGATTTCGTAACGGATACCCAGAAACACCTTGGTCAACCACAAGGCGCAACGGCACCAGTACACGTTGATAAAACGATATCGCGCCTTGAACGGCAGAAAGGGCGCGATGAAAAAGCTCAGGCTGCACCACAGCAAGGACGTGGTGCCCAGCAGCAGGTAAAAAAGGAAAATTCTGAAGGCCCGCAGTATCGACATGGCGACGTTTACCGTTACGGGGCAATGCCCGACTGTTCAAGCGCACTCCCGATCAATCCTGGTCAGGAATGTCAGAAGTACTCTAGTTGTGGATAAGTTCTGCGGCAATCGCCGCCAGATCGTCAAAAATCAGAGTGCCAACCGGCAGGGTTTTGCCCTGAGTCTTTTCGCCTTTCCCGGTCTTTACCAAAACTGGCTGTGAATCGACGGCTTTGGCGGCCTCCAGGTCACCAAGGCTGTCGCCGACGAACCAGACATTCTCAAGCGTCACGTTGTAATGCGCCGCGATGGTTTTCAACATGCCCGGTTTCGGTTTGCGGCAATCGCAACCTTCATCCGGCCCATGCGGGCAGTAAACGATCAGCCCGACTTCACCGCCCTGCTCCGCCACCAGCTCGCGCAGGCGCGCGTGCATGGCATCGAGGGTGGCGAGGTCGTAGTAGCCGCGAGCAATGCCCGACTGGTTGGTAGCCACTGCCACCGTCCAGCCGGCCTTGCTCAACTGCGCAATCGCCTCGATCGAGCCGGGCAACGGAATCCACTCCGACACTGACTTGATGTAAGCGTCGGAGTCGTAATTGATCACTCCGTCCCGATCGAGAATCAGCAGTTTCAACAGCAATCCCTCAACCCAGCAGCGAAATGTCGGCAACGCCGAGGAACAAGCCACGCAGACGCGCCAGCAGCGCGTAACGGTTGGCTCGAACCTTGGCGTCTTCGGCATTGACCATCACCGCGTCGAAGAACGCATCGACCGGCTCACGCAATGCCGCCAGGCGTGCGAGCGATTCGTTGTACTGACGCGCGGCGGCCATAGGCTGCACTGCCTGATCCGCTTGCTGGATCGCCGAGTACAGCGAGAACTCGTTGGCGTTGTCGAAGTATTTGGCTTCAACCACAGTCGGCACCGAGCCTTCAACTTTGCTTAACAGGTTCGAAACACGCTTGTTCACCGCCGCCAGCGCTGCCGCTTCCGGCAGTTTGCGGAAGGCCTGAACCGCTTGCACACGCTGGTCGAAGTCCAGCGCCGAACCTGGTTTCAGGGCACGAACCGACAGGTAAGTGGCGACATCGACGCCTTCGTCTTCGTAACGCGCACGCAGACGGTCGAAGATGAATTCCAGCACCGCTTCGTTGAGACCGGCAGCCTTGACCTTGGCACCGAACGCATTCACGGCGAAAGCCACGGCGTCGTTCAGGTCCAGATCGAGTTTCTTCTCGATCAGGATGCGCAGCACGCCCAGTGCCGCACGGCGCAGGGCATACGGGTCTTTGCTGCCGGTTGGCAGCATGCCGATACCGAAGATACCGACCAGGGTGTCGAGCTTGTCGGCGATGGCGACGGCCGCACCGGTCAGGGTCGCTGGCAGTTCTGCACCGGCACCACGAGGCATGTACTGTTCGTTCAGTGCCAGCGCGACGTCTTCCGGCTCGCCGTCATTGAGGGCGTAGTAGTAACCGGCAACACCTTGCATCTCCGGGAACTCGCCAACCATTTCGGTGGCCAGGTCGCACTTCGACAGCAGGCCTGCGCGGGCAGCCCACGAGGCGTTGCCGCCGATGCGCGCGGCGATGTACGCAGCCAGTCGGGAAACGCGTTCGGCCTTGTCGTAGACGCTGCCGAGTTTTTCCTGGAACACTACGTTCTGCAGGCGATCGTTGAAGGCTTCGAGCTTCTGCTTCTTGTCTTGCTTGAAGAAGAACTCGGCGTCGGTCAGACGTGGGCGAACCACTTTCTCGTTACCGGCGATGATCTGCTGCGGATCTTTGCTTTCGATGTTGGCCACAGTGATGAAACGTGGCAGCAACTTGCCGTCGGCATCCAGCAGGCAGAAGTACTTCTGGTTGTCCTGCATGGTGGTGATCAGCGCTTCCTGCGGTACGTCGAGGAAACGTTCCTCGAACGAGCACACCAGCGGCACCGGCCATTCGACCAGCGCGGTCACTTCGTCGAGCAGCGCTGGCGGAACGATTGCCGTGCCTTCCTGACGGGTGGCAAGTTCTTCGGTACGCTTGCTGATGATCTCGCGACGCTCGTTGGCATCGGCCAGTACATAAGCGGCACGCAGGTCAGCCAGGTAGCTCGACGGCGAACCGATGCGCACGCTTTCCGGGTGGTGGAAGCGGTGACCGCGCGAATCACGGCCAGCCTTCTGCGCGAGGATCGTGCAGTCGATGACCTGGTCACCGAGCAGCATCACCAGCCATTGGGTCGGACGCACGAATTCTTCCTTGCGCGCACCCCAACGCATGCGTTTCGGGATCGGCAGGTCGTTCAGCGAATCTTCGACGATGGTCGGCAGCAGGCTCGCGGTCGGCTTGCCGGCGATGCTCTGGCTGTAACGCAGTTTCGGACCGCTCTGGTCGATTTCGCTCAGCTCGACGCCGCACTTCTTGGCAAAACCCAAGGCAGCCTGAGTCGGGTTGCCGTCAGCGTCGAACGCCGCCTGACGTGGCGGGCCGTCGAGGTTGATGCTGCGATCCGGTTGCTGGGTAGCCAGCGCAGTGATCAGCACAGCCAGACGACGCGGTGCGGCGTAGACGGTTTTAGTCTCGTAGCTCAGGCCAGCCGCTTGCAGGCCCTTGTCGATACCGGCGAGGAACGCTTCAGCCAGAGTGTTCAGGGCTTTGGGTGGCAGTTCTTCGGTGCCCAGTTCAACCAGAAAATCTTGCGCACTCATTGTGCAGCCTCCAGCTTGGCCAGTACTTCGTCACGCAGGTCCGGGGTCGCCATCGGGAAGCCCAGCTTGGCGCGGGCCAGCAGGTAGGCTTGCGCAACGGAACGCGCCAGAGTGCGCACGCGCAGAATGTATTGCTGACGCGCAGTCACCGAGATCGCCCGGCGCGCATCCAGCAGGTTGAAGGTGTGCGACGCCTTCAGGACCATTTCGTAGCTTGGCAACGGCAGCGGCTGGTCTAGTTCGATCAGACGCTTGGCTTCGCTTTCATAGAAGTCGAACAGTTCGAACAGCTTGTCGACGTTGGCGTGTTCGAAGTTGTAAGTGGACTGCTCCACTTCGTTCTGGTGGAACACGTCGCCGTAGGTGACTTTGCCCATCGGGCCGTCAGCCCAGACCAGGTCGTAGACCGAGTCCACGCCTTGCAGGTACATCGCCAGACGCTCGAGACCGTAGGTGATCTCGCCGGTCACCGGGTAGCACTCGATGCCGCCCGCCTGCTGGAAGTAAGTGAACTGCGTCACTTCCATGCCGTTGAGCCAGACTTCCCAGCCCAGACCCCAGGCGCCGAGGGTCGGCGATTCCCAGTTGTCTTCGACGAAGCGAATGTCGTGGACCAGCGGGTCCAGGCCGACATGCTTGAGGGAGCCCAGATACAGTTCCTGGAAGTTGTCCGGGTTCGGCTTCAGGACTACCTGGAACTGATAGTAGTGCTGCAGACGGTTCGGGTTCTCGCCGTAACGGCCGTCAGTCGGACGGCGGCTTGGCTGCACGTACGCGGCGTTCCAGGTTTCCGGGCCGATGGCGCGCAGGAATGTCGCGGTGTGGAAAGTGCCGGCGCCTACTTCCATATCGTAGGGCTGAAGTACCACACAACCTTGCTCGGCCCAGTATTGCTGGAGCGCGAGGATCAAGTCTTGGAAGGTACGCACGGCTGGCGTAGGCTGGCTCACGAAATTCACCTGTTTCTTGGGCTGCGATTTAAAGAGCGGGAGTATACCCGATTCAGTCGCACCTCCACCCCTGGAGCCTTATGCCACGCTGCTTTTGGTGTACCGAAGATCCGCTGTACATGGCTTATCACGATCAGGAGTGGGGCACGCCGCTACGCGATGCGCAGGGTTTGTTCGAGTTGCTTTTGCTCGAAGGGTTCCAGGCCGGGCTGTCGTGGATCACCGTGTTGCGTAAACGCGAGCGCTATCGCGAGGTGTTGTTCGGCTTCGACGTACAGCGCGTGGCGCAGATGAGCGACGCCGAAATCGACGAATTGATGCTCGATCCGGGGATCATCCGCAACCGTCTCAAACTCAACGCCGCCCGGCGCAATGCCCAGGCCTGGCTGGCGCTGGAGGATCCGGTGGCGTTCCTCTGGTCGTTCGTCGGCGACCGACCGATCATCAATCATTTCAAGGATCGCAGCGAAGTCCCGGCGATCACCCCCGAAGCTGTGGCGATGAGTAAAGGCCTGAAAAAGGCCGGGTTTACGTTCGTCGGCCCGACCATTTGCTACGCGCTGATGCAGGCCTCGGGCATGGTCATGGATCACACGCAGGATTGCGACCGCTACGCGCAGCTCGTCAACGGCGGTTAGAATGGCCGCCTCGCGCATCGCACAAAGATCAGGAGTGACCTGTGGAAAAGTTTAAAGGCGCCCTGCTGGTAGGCGCTCTGCGGCTGTTTGCCCTGCTGCCATGGCGGGCCGTGCAGGCCGTGGGTTCGGCGATTGGCTGGATCATGTGGAAAACCCCCAACCGCTCCCGCGACGTGGTGCGGATCAACCTCGCCAAATGTTTTCCACAGATGGATCCGGCCGAACGTGAGCGTCTGGTCGGTCAGAGTCTGAAAGACATCGGCAAGTCCCTGACCGAAAGCGCCTGCGCGTGGATCTGGCCGGCGCAGCGCTCGATCGATCTGGTGCGCGAAGTCGAAGGCCTCGACATCCTCAAGGATGCGCTGGCCTCGGGCAAAGGCGTGGTCGGCATCACCAGCCACTTGGGCAACTGGGAAGTGCTCAACCACTTCTATTGCAGCCAGTGCAAACCGATCATTTTCTACCGTCCGCCAAAGTTGAAGGCTGTGGATGAATTGCTGCGCAAACAGCGCGTGCAACTGGGCAACAAAGTCGCTGCCTCCACCAAGGAAGGCATCCTCAGCGTCATCAAGGAAGTGCGCAAAGGTGGTGCAGTGGGCATTCCCGCTGACCCGGAACCGGCCGAATCCGCCGGGATCTTCGTGCCGTTCTTCGCCACTCAGGCACTGACCAGCAAATTCGTGCCGAACATGTTGGCGGGCGGCAAAGCGGTTGGCGTGTTCCTGCATGCGCTGCGCTTGCCTGACGGTTCCGGCTACAAAGTGATCCTCGAAGCCGCGCCAGAGGCCATGTACAGCACCGATACCGCCGAATCCTGCGCCGCGATGAGTAAAGTCGTCGAGCGCTATGTGGCGGCATATCCGAGCCAGTACATGTGGAGCATGAAGCGCTTCAAGAAACGTCCGCCGGGCGAAGAGCGCTGGTACTGACCCACTTGGCACACTCTGTGGATAACTTGTAGGAGCTGCCGCAGGCCGCGATCTTTTGATCTGGCTTCTGCGGTTATTCACACCCCGTTCATCGAAGGGCGCAGAAAGATGTCCGAACAACGCAAATCCTTCCGCATCAAGATCAGCCACGACAGCTTCGGCGAATGTCTCGGGCAGACGCGCAATCTGACGCCTGTCGGGGTATATGTGCAGCACCCGCGTCTGGCGTCGTTGCCCAAGGGCGCAGTGGTTTATGGCCAGGTGCAGGGTTTACCCACAGGTGCGCCACGGGTGCGGATGGAAGTGGTGACGGTGGATGCCGACGGCATCGGTCTTCGCTACCTTTGACTTACTGCGCCTGACGCTCGAGCTTCTTCAGAAACACCGTCATTTCCTTTTCGGCCTGCTTGTCGCCATGGGCGCGCGCGGCTTCCAGGCCGTGTTCCCATGCCTGCCGTGCGGCGGCGTGATCGCCCAGCGCGAGTTGCGCCTTGCCCAACAATTTCCACGCCGCTGAATACTTCGGATCAAAACCGACACAGCGTTCGAAGTGCTCGGCGGCCTTGGCGTTTTCGCCCAGATCCAGATAACCCTTGCCGAGGCCGAAGCGCAGCAGGGAGTTATCCACACCCTTGGCGAGCATTTTTTCCAGGGATTCGAGCATCGGTGGATTCCTTTTCTGGTGTTTCAGGGAAAATCTGTGGCGCCGCCATCGCTGGCAAGCCAGCTCCCACAGGGATCTTTGGTGTGCATCACATCTTTGAACAACCAAAAAAACTGTGGGAGCTGGCTTGCCAGCGATGGGGCCAGTGCAGGCACTGAAAAATCCGGATCAGAAGAAGCTCAACCCAACATGGAACAGCTTCTCCACATCGCGAATATGCTTTTTATCCACAAGGAACAGAATCACATGGTCGCCCGCTTCGATCACCGTGTCGTCATGGGCGATGATCACTTGTGCATTGCGGATCACCGCGCCAATCGTGGTGCCCGGCGGCAAACCGATCTTCTCGATCGGCTTGCCGATGACCTTGCTCGATTTCGCATCACCGTGGGCAATCGCCTCGATGGCCTCCGCCGCGCCGCGGCGCAATGAGTGCACGCTGACGATATCGCCCCGACGCACGTGGGCCAGCAGCGTGCCGATGGTCGCCAGTTGCGGGCTGATGGCGATGTCGATGTCGCCGCCCTGGATCAGGTCGACGTAGGCCGGGTTGTTGATGATCGTCATGACCTTCTTCGCCCCCAGCCGTTTCGCCAGCAGCGACGACATGATGTTGGCTTCGTCATCGTTGGTCAGGGCGAGGAAGATGTCGGCATCGGCGATGTTCTCTTCCAGCAGCAGATCGCGATCCGAAGCGCTGCCCTGCAACACCACGGTGCTGTCGAGGGTATCGGAGAGATAGCGGCAACGTGCCGGGTTCATCTCGATGATCTTCACCTGGTAGCGGCTTTCGATGGCCTCGGCCAGACGTTCGCCGATCTGCCCGCCGCCGGCAATGACGATGCGCTTGTAGGTCTCGTCGAGACGACGCATTTCGCTCATCACCGCGCGAATATTCTCACGGGCAGCGATGAAGAAGACTTCGTCATCAGCCTCGATCACCGTGTCGCCCTGCGGCAGGATCGGCCGGTCGCGGCGGAAAATCGCGGCGACGCGGGTCTCGACATTCGGCATGTGCTCGCGTAGCTGGCGCAGTTGCTGGCCTACAAGCGGCCCGCCGTAATAGGCGCGCACTGCCACCAGTTGCGCCGCACCGTCGGCGAAGTCGATCACCTGCAAGGCGCCGGGATGCTGGATCAGGCGCTTGATGTAGTTGGTAACAACCTGCTCGGGACTGATCAGCACGTCGACCGGAATCGCTTCGTTCTGGAACAGCTGCTCTTCGCGATTGAGGTAGGACGCTTCGCGCACACGGGCGATCTTGGTCGGCGTGTGGAAAAGCGTGTGGGCAACCTGGCAGGCGACCATGTTGGTCTCGTCGCTGTTGGTCACCGCGACCAGCATGTCGGCGTCGTCGGCGCCGGCCTGACGCAGCACCGATGGCAGCGAGCCACGGCCCTGCACGGTGCGGATATCGAGGCGGTCGCCGAGGTCGCGCAGGCGCTCGCCGTCGGTGTCGACCACGGTGATGTCGTTGGCTTCGCTGGCCAGATGTTCCGCCAGCGAACCGCCGACCTGCCCTGCACCGAGGATGATGATTTTCATCCAGTCACTCCATTGAATCCGTTTAGCCGCGCGCGGCAGCGATCTTGATCAGCTTTGCGTAGTAGAAACCGTCATGCCCGCCCTGTTGGGCCAGCAATTGGCGACCGTGGGGCTGTTTGATTCCGGCAGTCGTGGCCAGATCCAGCTCCCGGGCACCTGGCGTGCGCTCAAGGAACGCGGCAATCACCTCGGTGTTCTCGGTCGGCAGCGTCGAGCAGGTGGCGTAAAGCAGGATGCCGCCCACTTCGAGGGTTTTCCACATGGCGTCGAGCAGCTCGCCTTGCAGTTGTGCGAGGGCGACGATGTCGTCTGGCTGACGGGTCAGCTTGATGTCCGGATGGCGACGGATCACGCCAGTGGCCGAGCACGGCGCGTCGAGCAGAATGCGCTGGAACGGTTTGCCGTCCCACCACTTTTCAGTATCGCGACCGTCGGCGGCGATCAGTTCGGCGTTGAGGCCGAGGCGCTCGAGGTTTTCCTTCACGCGCACCAGACGCTTGGCTTCCAGATCTACTGCCACCACGCCGGCCAGCGCCGTTTCGGCTTCGAGGATGTGGCAGGTCTTGCCACCCGGCGCGCAGCAGGCGTCGAGCACGCGTTGCCCTGGCGCCAGATCGAGCAGGTCGGCGGCCAACTGCGCGGCTTCGTCCTGCACGCTGATCCAGCCCTCGGCGAAACCCGGCAGGCTGCGCACATCAGCAGCGGCTTCAAGAATGATGCCGTCGCGGCTGTAGACACATGGCGTTGCGGCGATTCCGGCGTCGGTCAGCAGACCGAGGTAGGCGTCGCGGCTGTGATGGCGGCGGTTGACCCGCAGGATCATCGGTGGATGCGCGTTATTCGCCGCACAAATGGCTTCCCATTGCTCGGGCCAGAAGGCTTTCAGGGATTTTTGCAGCCAGCGCGGGTGGGCGGTGCGCACTACCGGATCGCGCTCCAGCTCGGCGAAAATCGTTTCGCTTTCGCGCTGGGCGTTGCGCAGCACGGCATTGAGCAGACCCTTGGCCCAGGGCTTTTTCAGCTTGTCGGCGCAACCCACGGTTTCGCCGATGGCGGCGTGGGCTGGCACGCGGGTGTAGAGCAACTGGTAGAGGCCGACCAGCAGTAGCGCCTCGACATCGGCGTCAGCTGCCTTGAACGGCTTCTGCAGGAGTTTTTCTGCCAGTGCCGACAGGCGTGGCTGCCAGCGGGCGGTGCCGAACGCCAGATCCTGAGTGAAGCCGCGATCGCGGTCCTCGACCTTGTCCAGTTGCGTCGGCAGGGAACTGTTCAGCGAGGCTTTGCCGCTGAGCACGGCGGCAAGTGCCTTGGCGGCGGCCAGACGCGGGTTCATTGCACGTCCACCACTGCGCCGAGGACGGTGCCAACAGCGAATTTCTCGCGACGGCTGTTGAACAGGTCGCTGAAGTTCAGCGCCTTGCCGCCGGGCAATTGCAGACGGGTCAGGCACAGTGCTTGTTCGCCGCAGGCGACGATAAGGCCGTCCTTGCTGGCGCTGAGGATGGTGCCCGGCGCGCCTTTACCGTCGGCGATTGTCGCCGCCAGCACTTTCAGCGCCTCACCGTTGAGGGTGCTGTGGGTAATCGGCCATGGATTGAAGGCGCGGACCAGGCGTTCCAGCTCAACCGCCGGACGGCTCCAGTCGATGCGTGCTTCGTCTTTATTCAATTTGTGCGCGTAGGTCGCGAGTTCGTCATTCTGCACTTCGCCTTCCAGCGTCCCGGCTGCGAGGCCCGCAATCGCTTGCACCACGGCTGGCGGACCCATCTCGGCGAGACGGTCATGCAGGCTTCCGCCGGTATCTTCGGCACTGATTGGCGTAACGACTTTGAGCAGCATCGGCCCGGTGTCGAGACCGGCTTCCATGCGCATCACGGTCACGCCGCTTTCGGCATCACCGTGTTCCACGGCGCGCTGGATCGGCGCCGCACCGCGCCAGCGCGGCAGCAATGAGGCGTGGCTGTTGATGCAGCCCAGACGCGGAATATCCAGCACCACTTGCGGCAGGATCAAGCCGTAGGCGACTACCACCATCAAATCCGGCTTCAGTGCGGCGAGTTCAGCCTGAGCGTCAGCGTTGCGCAACGTCGGCGGCTGCAACACCTGGATATTATTTTCCAGCGCCAGCTGTTTAACCGGGCTCGGCATCAGTTTTTGTCCGCGACCGGCCGGACGATCCGGTTGGGTGTAGACCGCAACGATCTCGTAAGGGCTGTTCAGCAGGGCCTTGAGGTGTTCGGCGGCGAATTCCGGGGTGCCGGCAAAAACGATGCGCAGTGGCTCAGTCATTCAGGGAGTCTCATAAAAAGAAAAAGGCTTGCCGCAGCAAGCCTTTGAAGGAGGGCATCAAGCGTTCTGGCGATGCAGCTTTTCCAGTTTCTTCTTGATCCGGTCGCGTTTGAGCGTGGACAGGTAATCGACGAACAGTTTGCCGTTGAGGTGGTCGCATTCGTGCTGGATGCACACCGCGAGCAGGCCTTCGGCGATCAGTTCATAGGGCTTGCCGTCGCGGTCCAGCGCCTTGATCTTGACCTTCTGCGGGCGGTCGACGTTTTCGTAGAAACCCGGCACCGAGAGGCAGCCTTCCTGGTACTGATCCATCTCGTCGGTCAGCGATTCGAACTCGGGGTTGATGAACACACGGGGTTCGGTGCGGTCTTCGGAAAGGTCCATCACGACGATACGTTTGTGCACGTTGACCTGGGTCGCGGCAAGGCCGATGCCCGGCGCTTCATACATTGTTTCAAACATGTCATCGACCAACTGACGCACTTCGTCGTCCACTACAGCCACAGGCTTGGCGATAGTACGCAGACGCGGGTCCGGGAATTCGAGGATGTTTAAAATGGCCATAGGCTGATTGCTGCACGTATTGAGTAAAGTCGGGTCGATGGCCTGGCAGGTCCGAAGATGCAGGCTACCGTTGTGAAGCGTAGCTGCTGCAATTGCAGGAGCGAGCCACGGGGGCTCTGACGATTCACGCGAGTGCACATGATAAAGGGATTCACTGCATGAGGAAAACACTACTCGCCCTGCTGCTGTTGGCCTCGGCCGGCGCTGCGCAAGGGCAAGTGCAACTCAGGGATGGTTTTCCACAGCAATACACGGTGGTTTCGGGGGACACGCTCTGGGACATTTCCGGCAAATACCTGCGCGAGCCCTGGCAGTGGCCACAACTGTGGCGGGCCAACCCGCAGATCGAAAACCCCAATCTGATCTATCCCGGCGACACGCTGACGCTCAGTTACGTCGATGGCCAGCCGCGCCTGACCGTCAATCGCGGCGAGTCACGCGGCACCATCAAGCTGTCGCCGCGTATCCGCACCAGCCCGGTGGCCGAGGCGATTCCGAGCATCCCGCTGAAATCGATCAACAGCTTTCTGCTGAGCAATCGCATCGTCGACAAGGTCGAGGATTTCGACAAGGCGCCGTACATCGTCGCTGGCGATGCCGAACGCGTGCTCAGCGGCACCGGCGACCGGATCTTCGCGCGTGGCCATTTCGACCCGAATCAGCCGGTCTACGGCATCTTCCGCCAGGGCAAGGTCTACACCGATCCGCAGACCAAGGAGTTCCTGGGGATCAACGCCGATGACATCGGTGGCGGTGAGATCGTTGCCACTGAAGGCGATGTCGCCACCCTCGCCCTGCAACGCACCACCCAGGAAGTGCGCCTCGGTGACCGCTTGTTCAGCGGCGAGGAGCGCTCGATCAATTCGACCTTCATGCCCAGCGCACCGACCAGCAATATCAACGGCGTGATCATCGACGTGCCACGCGGCGTCACCCAGATCGGCGTGATGGACGTGGTCACCCTGAACAAGGGCAAACGCGACGGGCTCGCCGAGGGCAATGTGCTGGTGGTCATGAAAACCGGCGAAACCGTGCGCGACCGGGTCACCGGCCAACCGCTGAAAATCCCCGACGAACGGGCAGGATTGCTGATGGTGTTCCGCACCTACGACAAACTCAGTTACGGCCTCGTGCTCAATGCATCGCGCTCGCTGGCGGTGCTCGACAAGGTGCGAAATCCGTAAGCATGCTTCACAAGTTACCAACAGAGTTATCCACAGCTTGTTCCGAATAATTCGGGGCTTATAACGATCAAGGATGATCCATGACGCTGTCTGTCTGTACGCCGGTTTCCCCTGCGGAACTGGAAGCGCGCCTGCGCCTGCATCGCTTGCCGGAAATCGGTCCGAAGCGATTTGCCAAATTGCTCGAAGCCTTCGGCTCGGCGTCAAAAGCCATCAGCGCGCCGGCGAGCGCCTGGCGCTCACTGGGTTTACCGGCGGTGTCAGCCGAAGCGCGGCGCAGCCCCGAGGTGCGCGACGGCGCCAGCCATGCAATGCGCTGGCTAGAGCGGCCGGGACAACATTTGCTGATGTGGGATCAGGCGGATTATCCGGCGCTTCTGGCGCAGATTGCCGATCCGCCACCGCTGCTGTTCGTGGCCGGAGATCCGCTGATTCTGGAAAAGCCGCAACTGGCAATGGTCGGCAGCCGCAGTGCTTCGCGGCCGGGAATGGACACCGCCGCAGCGTTTTCCCGCAGCCTGGCAGGGGCCGGTTTTGTCATCACCAGCGGCCTGGCCTTGGGGATTGATGCGGCGGCGCACCAGGCGGCGCTGGATGTCGGCGGGCTCACGGTCGGAGTGTTGGGCACCGGTCTGGAAAAGTTTTATCCACAGCGCAATCGGCGGCTGGCTGAGGCGATGATCGCCTCCGGCAGCGCGGTGCTTTCAGAGTTTCCGCTGGACGCCGGGCCGAGCGCGAGCAACTTTCCGCGACGCAACCGGATCATCAGTGGTTTGTCCCTGGGTGTGCTGGTGGTTGAGGCGAGTGTTGCCAGTGGCTCGTTGATCACCGCACGGCTGGCGGCCGAACAGGGGCGAGAGGTTTACGCCATTCCCGGGTCGATCCATCACCCCGGCGCGCGCGGTTGCCACCAGTTGATCCGCGACGGCGCGGTGCTGGTGGAAACCATCGAACATATCCTCGAAGCCCTGCGTGGCTGGCAGCATCTGCCACACTGCGCAGAAACTTCGAAACCCGATCATCCGTTGCTTGCTCTGCTTCACGCGGCGCCGCACACCAGTGAGGCATTGGCCGACAGCAGTGGCTGGTCCTTGCCCAAAGTCCTGGCGGCCCTTACCGAACTGGAAATGGATGGCCGCGCCGCGAGTGAAAACGGCCGCTGGTTTGCGCGGGTGAGCTAGGTTTTACAAGGAAGATCGGTAAACTGCGCGAAACCTGTTTGTGGAGAGTTTTTTCATGGTCAACAGTTGGCGTGTGCAACAAGCCGCACGAGAGATTCGCGCCGGGGCGGTGATTGCCTATCCAACCGAAGCCGTCTGGGGGCTGGGTTGCGACCCGTGGAACGAAGACGCGGTGGATCGGCTGCTGGCGATCAAGAATCGCTCGGTCGACAAGGGACTGATCCTGGTCGCCGACAACATTCGCCAGTTCGATTTCCTGTTCGAAGACTTCCCGCAAGAGTGGATCGACCGCATGGCCAGCACTTGGCCGGGGCCGAATACCTGGCTGGTGCCCCATCAGAACCTGCTGCCGGAGTGGGTCACCGGAGTGCACGATACCGTGGCGCTGCGAGTCAGTGATCACCCGCAGGTACGTGATTTGTGCTCGATGGTCGGGCCGTTGATCTCCACGTCGGCCAACCCGCAGGGGCGGCCGGCGGCGCGTACGCGGCTGCGGGTCGAGCAGTATTTCCGTGGGCAGATCGATTTGATCCTGGGTGGCCAGTTGGGCGGTCGCAAGAATCCCAGTGTCATCCGTGATCTGGCCACCGGTAATGTAATTCGTCCAGACTGACATCACTTAGAACTTCATGTATTGAGTGCTCTTCGGCTTTTATAGCGAGGAGTACTACGCATGTCTGCGATTTATCCTTCAAGTAATTAACCGAGTTAAACACTTCGTTGTTTTGTTCTTTTCCATACGCGTAAGAATAATCGGTAAGTATTCATTTTCAGTAACTTTTCCCACGTCATTATCAGAAGTCGCGCAGTGGCGATATTTCTAAAAGCATCCATTATTCCAATGCGCCAAGGAAACTTCGATAAGTCAACGTCTGCGGAGAAGGAATGGATACTACGGATTTGCAACTCATGGATTATCTGCAGTCACTTCAGGCAACCTTGAGCAGTCGCCATGAAGATTGTCGCGTCATTACTCTTGATGCGGGTTCAGACACGCAAGAGTTTGAACGATTCATTGGTCGGCAGTTTCGCCTGCGATTGCAACATTACATGCTGACCTCCCGGGCCCGGATGCTTGAAAAGCGGCTCGGGATCACGTCGCGCAGTACGCACTTCCTGCTTTATCAGCATGACCACCTTGTGGCGGTATTAAGGGTAACGCCTGCGCCGTTCGAGTGGGCGTCACTGGCGCATCGGCATGTTTCTCCCACCGTGGCGTTGTCGCGCCATGTCGAGTTCAGCCGCTTGATTACTCACTCGCGAACCCATCTGCCCGTGCCGATCACCTGCCTGCTGGCAGCCGCCACAGCGTGGGCAATCAACCATGGATATCAAGGCGTCACTGCCTTGTGCCGAACGCCGCAACGGCGACTGTTCCAGCGATTCGGCCTGACACCGATCACCTCCGACGCCCTGCAAATCGAGCAACGCGCTCGCGGTGGCTACTGGCTGCTATCCGCGCAATGGCAGCAGATCCTTGCGGCTGTACAACAACCTGACCACGCCACCGTAGACCAACCGGAGCACCACAATGAATGCGCCACTCAGCTTTGAACAACAGTTGATCCAGCTTGATAACCGAATCGAAAAAGCATGGGCCGAGATACTCAATGGTTCTCGCTTGGTAAAAGCCATACGTGAAGGTCGTGTGTCCAAAGCCTTATATGCGATTTACATGATCGAAACCTTTCACTACACCGCGCACAATGCGCGAAACCAGGGACTGGTCGGTGTGCGTCATGCCGATAACCCGGTCTATGCAAAGTTCTGTTTTGAGCACGCAGCGCAAGAAGTAGGTCATGAAAAAATGGCCCTGCATGATGTCATGAGTCTTGGACTCAAGAATGAGAGTTTCGATATACCCCCGGCACTTCCGGCAACCGAAGTATTGATTGCCTATTTGTACTGGATATCGTTCACCGGTAATCCACTACAACGCCTCGGATACAGTTATTGGGCGGAAAATGCCTATCAATTCATCACGCCGCTAATCAATAAATTGAGCGAAACGCTGTCATTGAAATCGGCGCAATTGACGTTCTTCGTTGCTCACTCCGATATTGATGTCGAACACTTCAACGAAATAAAAGTCATCCTGCAACGTACGTGCAAGCGCCAGTGCGACTGGGACGCCATTGCCAATGTGATGGAAACCAGCTTGCGCCTGACCGGCAATATGCTTGAAGCCGTTTATGAGCAATATGAGGCCTGGCAAAACGACCTCGCGCCGCGTTATGACTTTCTCCATGCACTGGCCGACTCATGAGGCTCCTGCGGCGATTTCCCCGATGGGTGCCGGGAGGCAGGCATGGCTGACTACTTCCAGCAATTGAACTCCGCACTGGGGGATGAAGACTCCGCGCTGGAATACGCGATCCTGCCCGCACGTGCCAAGCATGTGATGGGCATCGCCGGGAGTGGCGGACGGCTGTTGCCGCTGTTGGCCCGCAGTCCGGCGCGCATGACCTGTACCGATATCAGCGCGCCGCAACTGGCGTACACGCGGTTACGATTTGCCCTGCTGGAACAGACCGATCACGAAACGTTCATGGATTTCATGGGGTACCGGGCGGGGACTCTGGTGTCACGACGCCAATCCATCCTGCAGCAACTCAACGTACCGCGAGCCGATCGGCGCTGGCTGGCGGAGTTGTTCCAGGCCCGTCAATGGCAAGCGCCGATCTACATGGGGGCGTTCGAGCAAACCCTACAGCGGTTGGCGAAGATCAACCGGCTATTTACTGGCAAGGCGGGTCGGGAGATTTTTCAGTGCCGGGACCTCGACGAGCAAACGAACTATTACCGAACCCGTTTCCCTCTGAAGCGCTGGCGGGCGGTGATTGCGTTGTTGGGCAACGCAGCGGTGCTCAACTCGCTGCTGTACAAGGGCTCGTTTCCTCGCAACAACCTGGGTATCAGTTCTCGCGAGGTGTACCTGGGGATTTTCCATGCCCTGTTCACCACGCAAGTCGTGCGTGAGAGCTTTTTCCTGCAAATGCTGTTTTTCGGTGAACTGCGCGACCCGCAAGGTTTCCCGCTGGAGTGCGAGCCGGAAATTTTCCACAAGGCCCGTGAAGCTCTTCAACAGTGCGAGTTGCGGGTGGTGCAGGCCGACATCCTCGATTGCGCCGCCAACCACACGGATATCGATTTCGTCTCGCTCTCGGACGTGCCTTCCTTCATGCCCAAGGCCACCGGTGCCAGCGTCTTGCAGCGCTTGCGCCCGTCATTGGCCGAGGAAGCGCTGACGGTCATCCGTGCCCATTTGCATGTTGTCCGGCCCGATTGTGCAGGTTTCTGCGATACCACCGCCGAATACCAGGCAGCGATTGCACGAGAGAAAACCCAGCTCTGGCGTGTGCAGGTCTATCGCCGGACGACATCTTTGCAGGCATCCCGATGAATACTCAGCAACCGACCGTCAATTGGGTAAAAAACCGTGTCAGACAGGCGCGCGCCGATCAGCAGCAGTTGTTCGATTCCGGGCTCAACCGCTTGGAGCTGGTCAGGCGCGAGGGCAAGGACATTGAGTTGAGCAGCGGAGAACGGCTGACCGAGTTCCTCTCATGCTCTTACCTGGGACTGGAGTGTGATCCACGCCTGATTCACAGTGCGGTGAGCGCCGTGAAATCCTTTGGTGTGCAGTTTGCCGCCGCACGCACCCGAGCCCTGCTGCCGCCCATGCTTGAGCTGGATGAGCAGTTGAACCAGATATTTCAGGGGCACACGGTCACCTTCAACTCGGTGGGCAGTGCGCATCTGGGCTGTCTGCCTTTGCTGGGTTCTGGCGAGTTGCCGTCCTACCCGTTACGGCGTGGTCCTTGCTGGATCGTCGACCGGGCGGCGCATGCCTCGATGCAAGTGCTGCAAGGGATTCTGTGGCAGTTCGGGCCCGTCCAGCGTTGCGATTGCAGTGATGTGGAGCAAGTCGAGCAGGCCTGCTCCACTGCGGTAGCCGCTGGCAATACTCCGATCATCCTGACCGACAGCATTGGCTCGATGCGAGGTGTGTATCCGATCAATCGAATGCTGCAACTGGCTGAGCGCTTTGAGGGATATCTGTATGCGGATGATGCTCACGGCACCTCGATCCACGGCACGTCAGGGGGTGGTTATGCACTCGCCGCGGCCGATGCGCGACTGCGTCATCGCTTGATCCTTCTGTCTTCGCTGTCCAAGGCGTTTGGTGCGACGGGCGGGGCGATTACCGTGCTGACCGCCGCCGATGCCGAGATGATCAGACGCCATGCGTCGACCTATACCTTCGGCGGGCCACTGTCGATGGGCGGCGTTGGCGCGGCGGTCGCCTCCGGGGACATTCACCTGTCGCCTGAGCTCGGGCTATTACAGGCGGCACTGTGGCGAAATGTGGCCGTGATCGACGCTTTGCTCGGCCCGGTGCTGGGTAACCATGAAGTCGCCTCGCCTATTCGTTTTGTCCGTGTCGGCGCCGAGCGCGATGCGATCAATCTGGCGCTGCACCTGCGGCGGCAGGGCATTGCGGTCACCACCGCACTGTTTCCGGTGGTGGCCAAAGGTGAGGCGATTCTGCGTCTGGCCATCAGTGCGATCCACAGTCAGACCCAGTTGGAATGTCTGGCCAATGCCATCACGGACGGATTCGATGAGTTGGGCATTCGTCAGGGAGGGCGCGGCGATGAACATTGATCCGACAGTCCCGCCCGATCAGGCCTTTGCGCGCAAACTTGCCAATGCGCGGTCACTGCCGTGGTTCTGTAAATTGTGTCCGCAGATCCTGCAGGTGCAGACCCGGGAAGACCTGCATCGCCTGCCGATCCAAGCCGTGGAAGATGAACACGGTGGTGTGTTGTTTTCCGCGCTGGGCGAGGCTTCGCACCGTGCGCTGGGTGGCGGGCTGACCCTGACGTCGGGAGGCAGCACCGGCAACCGTAAACACATCACCCATTCCTGGGCATTCAACGCGAGCATCGTGCCTTTGGGTGCGAGGATGTTCGGTGTGGCGGATGAACGTCCCGGAGTGGTCATCAACTGCCTGACCGCCGGCGAGATGCAGGGCGCTTTTCAGCACGCCGCAGCCATCGTCGAGCACATCGGTGCGCGCCTGTTGCCCGCTGGAGCATTGATGGGCGTTCAGCGGATTGCCGAGCTGATTCAGTCGCAAACGGCCGATGCGTTGATGTGCACCCCTTCCTTTGCGGCGGCTCTTTTCAACCACGACGATATTGATACAGAGCAATTGGCCAGTCTGCGATGGCTCTACTACATCGGGGAGCCATGCAGTCAGCGGCTGCGCGATCAATTGGCGCGGGACTGGCCCGCGATAAAAATTCGGTCGCTGGGCTACAGCTCGACGGAGACCGGCCCCATCGGCTTTCAGTGCGCTCATCTTGAGCACGGGTTCTATCATCTGCACGCCGACGCCATGCTGCTCGAAGTGGTTGATCCACTGACCCTGCAAGCAGTGGCCGAAGGTGAGCGCGGCGAGTTTTTGCTGACATCCCTGCTGCCAGATCATGTGCCGCTGTTGCGGTATCGGATTGGTGATCGTGGGCGGGTGCTGCGTAATGTGGCGAAGTGTGCCTGTGGCAGCACACTGCCCGTGCTGCAACTCGAGGGGAGGGTCGAAACCACGATCAAACTGGGCGGTGCGATCGTCACGCAGCGGCAGGTCATGAGCGTACTCGCCCGGGCGCTGCCTGACCTGGACACCAGCGACGTTCAGGTACAGATCAATCGGCAGGCCAATGGTGCCCGCATGCGACTGGTGATCGCTCAGGACAAACTGCCTGCCCGTGCAGAAGTCGCCCTCGAACAGGCGTTGCAAAGCGAAGCGCAAGCCAGCGCTCTGCTCAGATTGCCTGGCGTGTTGGGATTGCGGGTACAGCGTCTTGACCGCAGTGGTTTCGAAACAACCTCTGCCGGCAAGACGCCATTTTTTATCGAGCTGGGCGTTACCCCGGACTCAGCGGGGTAACGTCGTGTCACGGCAGCAGGACGGTCGAGCCGGTGGTGCGCCGAGCCGACAACTCGGTCTGCGCCTTCGCTGCGTCAGCCAGTGGATAACGCTGGCTGATATCAACCTTGAGTTTGCCGCTGATGATCATTTCGAACAGCTCATCGGCCATGCGCTGCAGGTTTTCGGCGTTGTTGGCGTAGGTCGCCAGGGTCGGACGGGTCACGTAGAGCGAGCCCTTCGCCGAAAGGATGCCCAGATTCACGCCGTCCACTGCGCCAGAGGCATTACCGAAACTCACGACCAGACCGCGCGGCGACACGCTGTCCAGCGACGTCAGCCAGGTGTCTTTGCCGACGCCGTCGTAGACCACCGGGACTTTCTTGCCGTCGGTCAACTCCAGTACGCGTTCGGCAACATTTTCGTGGCTGTAGTCGATGGTTGCCCAGGCCCCGTTGGCCTTGGCCAGATCGGCTTTTTCTTTCGAGCTCACGGTGCCGATCAGCTTCACGCCCAACGCCTTGGCCCATTGGCAGGCCAACGAGCCGACGCCCCCGGCAGCGGCGTGGAACAGGATGGTTTCGCCACCCTTGAGTTCGTAGGTCTGGCGCAGCAGGTATTGCACGGTCAGGCCCTTGAGCATCACCCCGGCGGCGGTTTCAAAACTGATCTCGTCCGGCAGCTTCACTAGATTGGCTTCAGGCAGGACGTGCAATTCGCTGTAGGCGCCCAACGGGCCACTGCCGTACGCCACACGATCACCGACCTTGAAACGGGTGACGTCGCTGCCGACCGCATCAACGATGCCGGCGCCTTCAGCGCCCAAGCCAGACGGCAGGGCTGGCGGTGCATAGAGGCCGCTGCGGAAATAGGTGTCGATGAAGTTCAGGCCGATGGCCTTGTTGGCCACACGTACTTGATTGGGGCCGGGTGCCGCGGGTTGGTAGTCAACATATTCGAGCACTTCGGGACCGCCGTGGGCGCGGAACTGGATACGCTTTGCCATCTGCCTGCTCTCCTTGGGTCTTTTGCGAGGTCCCTATCCAACTCTCATGCTTGATCTTCGTCAACTGCGGCGCGCTTGCCTGCGGTGGTATGCTACGCGCCCATTTGCGCCGACCCCCGCCTGCGGGGCGCCGCGTAGTTATGCCCCGTTCAAGGTGAAGCCATGACGACCCGCACCGACGCCGTAAAGGCCTATCTGCTCGACCTGCAAGACCGCATCTGCGCCGCACTCGAAAACGAGGACGGCGGCACGCGTTTCGTCGAAGACGCCTGGACCCGGCCTGCCGGCGGTGGTGGTCGCACCCGCGTGATCGAGAACGGCACGCTGATCGAAAAGGGCGGCGTCAACTTTTCCCACGTCTTTGGCAGCGGTCTGCCACCCTCGGCCAGCGCCCATCGTCCGGAACTGGCCGGCCGTGGCTTCGAAGCCCTGGGTGTGTCGCTGGTGATTCACCCGCACAACCCACACGTGCCAACGTCCCACGCCAACGTGCGCTTTTTCATCGCCGAGAAGGAGGGCGAAGAGCCGGTCTGGTGGTTTGGCGGCGGCTTCGACCTGACCCCGTATTACGGCAATGAAGAAGACTGCATTCACTGGCACCGCGTCGCCGAGCAAGCCTGCGCGCCGTTCGGCCCGGACGTGTATCCGCGCTACAAGGCGTGGTGCGACACCTACTTCCACATCAAGCATCGCCACGAACCGCGCGGCATCGGCGGCCTGTTTTTCGATGACCTGAACGAGTGGGATTTCGACACCAGTTTCGCTTTCATGCGTGCCATCGGTGATGCCTACATCGACGCTTATCTGCCGATTGTGCAGCGCCGCAAGAACGATGCGTTCACCGCCCAGCAGCGCGAGTTCCAGGAATTCCGCCGTGGCCGTTACGTCGAGTTCAACCTGGTTTACGACCGTGGCACGCTGTTCGGTCTGCAATCGGGCGGGCGCACCGAGTCGATCCTCATGTCGCTGCCGCCGCAAGTGCGTTGGGGCTACGACTGGAAGGCCGAGCCTGGTAGCGAAGAGGCGCGCCTGACTGAATATTTCCTGCAAGACCGCGACTGGCTGGCCCAGGCCTGAGGACATCTGATGGATCGTTACGTCGTTTTCGGTAACCCGATCGGTCACAGCAAGTCGCCGATGATTCACAAACTGTTCGCTGAACAAACCGGGCAGAGCCTCGACTACAGCACCTTGCTGGCGCCGCTCGACGACTTCGCCGGTTGCGCCACGGCGTTTTTCCAGGAAGGTCGCGGTGCCAACGTCACCGTGCCGTTCAAGGAAGACGCTTACCGCCTGGCCAACAGCCTGACGGCGCGGGCACAACGCGCCGGCGCGGTGAACACCTTGAGCAAACTGGCTGACGGCTCGCTGCTCGGCGACAACACCGATGGCGCCGGACTGGTGCGTGATCTGACGGTGAATGCCGGGTTCAGTCTGACCGGTAAACGCATCCTGCTGCTCGGTGCTGGTGGCGCGGTGCGTGGGGCGCTGGAGCCGTTGCTCGCGGAGAAACCGGTGTCGGTGATCATCGCCAATCGCACGGTGGATAAAGCCGAGCTGCTGGCGGAACTGTTCTGCGATCTGGGCCCGGTGTCGGCCAGCGGCTTCGACTGGTTGCAGGAGCCGGTGGACGTGATCATCAACGCCACCTCCGCCAGCCTCACCGGTGAGGTGCCGCCGATTTCACCGAGCCTGATCGAGCCGGGCAAGACTCTGTGCTACGACATGATGTACGGCAAGGAACCGACTGCGTTCTGCCGTTGGGCCAGCGAGCATGGCGCAGCGGTGTCGATGGATGGCTTGGGGATGCTGGTCGAGCAGGCCGCAGAGGCATTCTTTTTGTGGCGCGGTGTGCGTCCTGACACGGCGCCTGTGCTTGCAGAATTGCGTCGGCAACTGGCCCTTTAAAAGCATCGCTGGCAAGCCAGCTCCCACAAGGATCACCTGAATCCCTGTGGGAGCTGGCTTGCCAGCGATTGAGTTCGACACGGATATCAGATCAATCCTCAAACCGGATCAGACATTTCTCCGGCCCTTCAAGCTTCCTCAACTCCTCCACCACCTGCGGCCGCGCCCGGCGCAAGGTCAGGCTGCGATCCTGGCTCAGCAAGCGCCGCGCCTCCTGATGCAGCATTTCCACTCCGGAATAGTCGATGAAGTTGATCTGCTGCGCCTCGATCACCACCCGCGCGCCGTGCAGGCGTTGCAGGCGCACTTGCAGGTAATGGCTGGCGCCGAAAAAGATCGAGCCGCCGACGCGCAGCACATCGTCCTCGCCATCGCGCCAATGCTGCACCCGTGGCTGCGAAGTGCGCTTGAGGTAAAAGAACAGCGACGCCAGCACCCCGGCATAAATCGCCGTCTGCAATTCCAGCAGCAACGTGGCGAGGCAGGTCAGGCCCATCACCACGAACTCGGCACGGCTGACCCGCAGCAATGCACGAATGCCTCGATGATCCACCAGCCCCCAGGCGATCAGCAAAATGCTGCCGGCCATGGCCGGGATCGGAATGTGCGCGATCAACCCGGCGCCGAAAATTGCGAACAGCGCGACCCAGATCGCCGAAAACATCCCGGCCAGCGGCGAGCACGCACCCGCCTCGTAACTCAACCCCGAGCGGGTAAATGATCCGGCGGACAACGATCCGGAAAAGAACGCCCCGACGATATTCGATAAACCCTGTGCGCGAACCTCCTGATTGGCATCGAGCAACTGCTGCGATCGCGCAGCAATCGAACGGGCAATCGACAGACTGGTGACCAGTCCGAGCATGCCCACCGCGATCGCACTCGGCAGCAGGCGCAGAATCATGTCGAGATCCAGCGGCAATCCACTGAACGGCGGCAACCGCCCCACAAAAGCACTGACCAGATGCACATGGCCGAACATCGCCGGCCACAGCCACACCACCAGACTGGCCAGCACTAACGTGATCAGCAGGGTCGGCCAGCGTGGCACCATTTGTTTCAGCACCACACCGACGAACACAGTTGCCACGCCAAGCAGCAATGAAGGTTTATCCACCGCCCGCCAATGCCCCAGCAGATCCATCAGGCTGGCGAGCGCCGTGGCTTTCGCTGGCAACTCAAGCCCCAGCAGATTCGGCAACTGCCCGATGGCAATCACTACTGCCGCGCCAAGGGTGAAACCGAGCACCACCGAATGCGAGACAAAATTCACCAGTGCGCCGAAACGCAGCAAGCCGAGCAACCACTGGAAAACCCCAGCGAGAAAGGTCAGCAGCAGAATCAGGGTGATGTAGTCCTGGGAGGCCGGCACGGCCAGCGGACTGACGCTGGCATACAGCACAATCGAAATCGCCGCCGTCGGGCCGCAGATCAGGTGCCACGAGGAACCCCACAGACAGGCGATCAGCACCGGAATGATGGCGGCGTAGAGGCCGTATTCGGGTGGGAGACCGGCGATCAAGGCGTAGGCAATCGACTGCGGTAACGCGAGAATCGCACCGCTGAGGCCGACGATCAGATCCCGTCCGACGCTGGCGCGGGTTTGCCGGGGCAGCCAGGTGAGGAAGGGAAGCAGTGAGCGGCGACTGGGGAAGGCCATGGGTCCTCGCGGTTGAAATTTTAAACAGGGTATCAGCCCTTACGCCGATCATTCCCACGCTCTGCGTGGGAATGCAGCCCGTGACGCTCCGCGTCCCATTCAAAGCCGAACGCGGAGCGTCCGTTGAGGCATTCCCACGCGGAGCGTGGGAACGATCTGTGCGCGCTAAATTAAAGCTTGGCTTTCACAGCAGGCAACGCATCCTTGCCATCAGCCGTCTTCACCCCATCCAGCCATTTGTCCAGCACCGCCGGATTCGCCTTGATCCACGCCTTCGCCGCATCTGCATTGCTGACCTTCTTGTTCACCACTTCGGCCATGATGCTGTTCTCCATCTCCTGAGTGAACGAAAGATTGGTCAGCAATTTACCCACGTTCGGGCAGGCCTCGGCGTAACCCTTGCGCGTCAGGGTAAACACGCTACCGGTGTCACCGAAGTATTTCTCGCCGCCCTTCAGGTAATGCATTTTCAGCTGCACGTTCATCGGGTGCGGCGTCCAGCCGAGGAAAGTCACGAATTTCTGTTTCTTCACCGCCCGCGAAACCTCGGCGAGCATCGCCTGTTCGCTGGACTCGATCAGCTTCCATTGACCCAGGTCGAAGTCGTTCTTCTTGATGATTTCCTGCAACGAGATGTTCGCTGGTGCGCCGGAGCCGATGCCGTAGATCTTGCGTTCGAACTTGTCGGCGTATTTGTTCAGGTCGGCAAAGTCATGCACACCCGCGTCCCATACGTAGTCCGGCACCGCCAGGGTGAACTCGGTGCCGTCGAGGTTTTTCGCCAGTTGCGTGACATCACCCGTGGCAACGAATTTGTCATAGAAGCCCTGCTGCGCCGGCATCCAGTTGCCGAGGAACACATCGACCTGGCCATCCTTCAAACCGCCGAAGGTGATCGGCACCGCGAGGGTGTCGACCTTGGCCTTGTAGCCCATGCCGTCCAGCAGAAAACTGGTGATGGCGTTGGTCGCGGCGATGTCGCTCCAGCCGGGGTCGGCCATTTTCACCGTCTCGCAGCTTTGCTCGGCGAATACCGATCCGCTGGCCAGCGCCAATATGCTGATCGTCAGTGCTGTGGATAACTTGCGCATGGACTTCCCCTTAACATTATTGGTTTTGGCAGGGTTGTGGATAACGGGCCTTGCGTTCCAGATCGTCGAGGTCGATGTGGTTGCGCATGTACTGCTGACTGGCGTCGACCAGCGGCTGGTGATCCCAGCTCTTCAGCTTGCCGATGGTCAACGCATCGGCGACAAATCGGCGGCGGCGCTGGCTGGCGAGCACAGCGCAGTGAATGGCCGGGATGTCCCACTTGGCTCGCGCTTCGGCGAGAAAATCGTCGAACAGCGAACGATGTTGCGGCGAATGGCTGAGTTCTTCCAGTTCACGCGGATCGTTGTGCACATCGAAGAGTAGGCAAGGGTCGCTTTCACTGTAGATAAATTTGTAGGCGCCGCGACGGATCATCATCAGCGGGCTGATCGTGCCTTCGGCCATGTATTCGCCGAAAACTTCGTCGTGGCCGCCCTGCCCTTGCAGATGCGGCATCAGCGAACGGCCATCCAGCGGCAAGCCCGGTTCCAGCGTGCCGCCGGCCAGTTCGACGAACGTGGGTAATAGATCGGCGGTGGATACGGCGGCGCTGATGCGGCCCGCTCCGAACTGCCCCGGCGCACTTATCAACAGGGGCACGCGGGCCGCCATTTCAAACCAGTGCATTTTGTACCAGAGACCTTTTTCGCCAAGCATGTCGCCGTGATCGCCGGAGAAAACGATGACGGTGTCGTCAATCAGCCCGGTTTCTTCGAGAGTTTGCAGAAGTTTGCCGACGTTGGCGTCGATGTAGCTGCACGCACCGAAGTACGCACGGCGCGCGTCGCGGATCTTATCCACAGGCAGCGGCTTGTCCCATAGGTCGTAGACTTTGAGCAAACGCTGAGAATGCGGATCGAGTTCGTGTTGATCCGGCGTCGTAGGCAAGGGGATATCGGCGTCGTCGTACAAATCCCAGAAAGCCTTGGGAATCGTGTACGGGTCGTGTGGGTGAGTCATCGATACGGTCAGGCAGAACGGTTGATCGCCGTCCTCGCGGATGTGATCGAACAGGTATTGCTGAGCCTTGAACACCACCTCTTCATCGAAGTCGAGCTGGTTGGTGCGTACGCACGGCCCGGCTTGCAGTACCGAAGACATGTTGTGATACCAGCTCGGCCGCACATCGGGCTCATCCCAGTTCACTGCCCAGCCGTAATCGGCCGGGTAGATGTCGCTGGTCAGGCGTTCCTCATAGCCGTGCAGTTGATCCGGGCCACAGAAATGCATCTTGCCCGACAGCGCGGTGCGGTAGCCGAGGCGGCGCAAGTAATGGGCATAGGTGGGAATGTCGGCGGGGAAATCGGCGGCATTGTCATAGGCGCCGATCTTGCTCGGCAACTGGCCGCTGACCAGGGTGAAGCGCGACGGTGCGCACAACGGGCTGTTGCAGTACGCGGCGTCAAACACCACGCCTTGGGCAGCGAGGCGGGAAAGATTGGGCAGTTTGATCGGCGAAGGGCCGTAGATCGGCAACATTGGCGCGGCCATCTGATCGGCCATGATGAAAAGAATATTCTTGCGCTTCATGTGATCGCGGCATTCCATAGTGAATATTTATGCGACATTGCTGCGATCGAGCATGGAGCCCATGCTGTATCCGGTAAAGCCCGCGCCGAACAATGACTAGGATAAGCACAGCTTATGTATGAGGCACTTGGTGATCTGTCGCTCGACCTGCTGCGCGCCTTCGAGGCCGCCGCTCGGCATCGCAGCTTTACTGCTGCGTCGGTAGAGCTTGGCACCACGCAACCGGCGATCAGTCAGCAGATCAAACGGTTGGAGGAACAGCTCGGCACTCGACTGTTTGATCGCATCTACAGAGGTATCGAGCTGACTGAAGTCGGGATAATCCTGTTCGAGCAAGTTACCCTCGGGTTGCAGAATATCGACGCAGGCTTGAGCGCAATCAGCGCACAGCAGCAACATGAGGTGCTGCAAGTCGCCACCGATTTCGCTTTCGCGGCCTACTGGCTGATGCCGCGCCTGCACCGCTTCCACGAAGCTAATCCTCACGTCGATGTCAGCCTGGTCACCAGTGAGCGCAACCACAATATGCTGCGCACCGATATCGATGTGGCGATTCTGTTTGGTGACGGGCGCTTCAAGCAGGGCGAAAGCCATTGGCTGTTCAGCGAGGAAGTGTTCCCGGTGTGCAGCCCGCAATTGCTCAAAAATCGCTCACTACCTCTGCCCGCTCAGGCCTTGCTGGAGTTTCCGCTACTGCACCTGCGCGGTGAAAACAGCAGCAACTGGTTCGACTGGAGTGGATTGTTTCGCGAACTCGGCATCACTACCCCGCCCGCCCCGGGTCAATTGCGTTTCGACAATTACACGCTGTTGATTCAAGCGGCGATTGGCGGCCAAGGCGTGGCGATTGGTTGGCGGCACCTTGTGGATAACTTATTGACCCAGGGTTTGTTATGTCGACCGATTGCCGAAACCACGTTGTCGCGGTTGGGCTATTACGTGGTGTTGCCCCAGCGCAAACGCCGGGGAGCATTGATCCAGCAGTTTGTCGATTGGTTGATGATGGAGCAGGCGAGCAGTGCCGAATCACTCAATGGACTCGCACTGCCTTCCATCGCCGTGTAGCGACCTATTCGCTAGCCGCGACGAAATTCACATGTTGGCCTACATGCAGATTCAGCCGCAGCTCATCGGCAATCCCCACAGCCACCCGATTCAAACGCTCCAGCGGCTCTGCCAGACCCGGTTCGAGATTGCTGCCGACTTGGCTGAAATGTTCAATCGTCAAACCTGCAACGCCGCGTGGTGCGTTGACCAGCGTCCAGTGCAGCGGGCTGCTTTGCAGTGCTTCGCGAATTTCCTCGGCGGCGTGGCGTTGCAGACGATCATCCAGATCCTGCTCGTCGAGCACGGCAAAATCACCCACCAGAAACAACCGCGAGACGTTGGCTGCCTGCAAACCATCGACCAATGAATCAACGGCCAATACCTGCTCCACGGGGCCCAGCAACACGGATCGTTCTATATGCTCGCTACTGAATGGCAGGCCCGGCGCATCAAGCAGACAGATCACTGCCGAACTGCCGGCCACGCTTTGATTGACCCGTTCGGAATCGAACAGATCGCCGCTTTTGGTACGTAAACCCGGACGCGGTGCGAGGGCGGTGAGGTCGTCGAGTATTGCGATCACTTCGTGCTGACGGCGCAGCAGTTCAGCCATCAACGCAGCGCCGAGGCTACTCATGGCACCATAGAGCACCACTTTTACCACCGGGGTTTCGGCATTTTTCATGGCTGATCCCTTTTTGTTTTCCCTTGTATGACGTGTGACACACGCTCAACGTCGAGGGTTCGAACCGATTTGCGAGGCTTTCAGATGCAAGCGATCAAGGGCTATCACGCCCACGTTTATTTCGATGCCGGCACGCTTGAGCAGGCGCGGGCCTTGTGTGAGCAGGCAGCACAATTGTTTGCGTTGAAAATGGGCCGCGTTCACGAGCGCCCGGTCGGCCCGCACCCGGACTGGAGCTGCCAACTGGCCTTCGGCCCGGAGCTGATCGGCGAGGTGTTGCCGTGGCTGGCGCTCAATCGCAACGGCCTGGTGGTGTTCCTGCACCCGGACACCGGCGATGACTTGCTCGACCACACCGAGCACGCGATCTGGATGGGCGCGATGCGGCCGCTGGATCTGTCTATTTTTTGAGCACTCTTTAGCCCGGCTAAAGCGTTTCCTCCGGCTCGCCCGGCAGGTGTTCGTCCAGATGCAGCCAAGGCAGTTGGCTGTCGGTCCAGATGTGCCGCTCGGCCGCTGCCTGCTCCGGGTGATCCAGCGTGGCAATGGTCACGTCGATGCTCTCAGGGCTGAGCAACGTCATCAGCGCCAGTTGCGCGCCGCAATTCGAGCAGAAGAACCGCGCGCAGCTGCTCGACGAGTCGTAGCTTGACGGCGTCCCGGCCAGCCATTGGAAATTCGCCGCCGGTACGGTGATCCATGTCGTGACGATGCCGCCGCTGACCTTGCGGCAGATCGAACAGTGGCAGTGCGCGATGTCGTGCAGTGCACCGCTGAACTGATAACGAATGTGTCGGCAATGGCAGCCACCGCTGTGCAATTCGTTCATCCTCAAAGCCCTCCTCCCCGTGTTCATTGACTCTAGTTCGCATCCGACGATCGGTTGACCGTTCATTCGAAGCTTTCATCAGCGAAAGCTGGCTGAAAGCTTGCCCCATTAGGATCGCCTCACTTCCGGCAAAAGACCGGTTGGCCAACGCATGTGATTGCTCGCACGCCAGGCCCAATTAACAACAACAATGGTGATTCTGATGTCCTCTGTAGCCCGCCTTCTCGCTCCCACTCCGCCCGTACGTCTCGTGCTTCCCGTTCTGCGCTGATCGCCCGATCTGCTCATTCCCTAGCCGCGCTACGCCTGGAGTATTCCCATGCTGACTTTCCTTGGCTTCGCCATGGTCATCACGTTCATGTTCCTGATCATGACCAAGCGCCTGTCCGCGCTGATCGCCCTGATCATCATTCCGATCATCTTCGCCCTGTTTGGCGGTTTCGCGCCGAAGATCGGCCCGATGATGCTCGAAGGTATTACCAAGCTCGCGCCGACCGGCGTGATGTTGATGTTCGCCATTCTCTACTTTGCCTTGATGATCGACTCCGGCCTGTTCGACCCGGCCGTGCGCAAGATCCTCAAACTGGTCAAGGGCGATCCGCTGAAGGTGTCGGTCGGTACCGCCGTACTGGCGCTGGTGGTTTCCCTCGACGGTGACGGCGCGACCACTTACATGATCTGCGTGGCCGCCATGCTGCCGCTGTACAGCCGTATCGGCATGAGCCCGCGAATCATGGCCGGCCTGATCATTCTGGCCGGTGGCGTGATGAACATGACCCCATGGGGCGGCCCGACTGCCCGTGCGGCGAGTGCGCTGCATGTCGATCCGTCGGATATCTTCGTACCGATGATCCCGGCCATGGCCGCCGGTGTGGTGGCGATCCTGGTGATTGCCTACTTCTACGGCAAGCGTGAGCGTGCGCGTCTGGGTGAGTTGCACCTGGCGGGCGACGAGATTGATCACAGCGAAATCAGCGTCTCGCAATTCCCGGATGCACGGCGTCCGAAACTGATCTGGTTCAACGGTGCGTTGACCTTCGGCCTGATGTGCACGCTGATCGCCGGCCTGCTGCCGCTGCCGGTGCTGTTCATGGTCGCGTTCAGTATCGCGATGATCGTCAACTACCCGTGCCTGCAAATGCAGAAGGATCGCGTCGCCGCCCACGCCGGTAGCGTGCTGGCAGTGGTCGGGCTGATCTTTGCCGCCGGTATCTTCACCGGTATCCTGTCGGGCACCGGCATGGTTGATGCGATGTCGAAAAGCCTGTTGGCGGTGATCCCGGATTTCCTCGGCCCGTACCTGGCCGTGATCACGGCGCTGGTGAGCATGCCGTTCACCTTCTTCATGTCCAACGACGCTTTTTACTATGGCGTGTTGCCGGTGTTGGCCGAGGCTGCCAGCCACTACGGAATCACTGCAGTGGAAATGGCCCGTGCCTCGATCGTCGGTCAGCCCGTCCACTTGCTGAGCCCATTGGTGCCATCGACCTATCTGTTGGTGGCCCTGGCCGGCATCGATTTCGGTGACCACCAGCGTTTCACCCTGAAATGGGCGATTCTGGTTTGTATCTGCATCCTGATTGCTGCACTGCTGTTGGGGACTTTCCCGGTGTTCAGCACTCTATAACCCCAAGACTCACCGTTTCGGGTCCTGGCTTCGCGGTTTGAAGCCCGGACCTTTTTCGGTTTAACACTCGTACAAAGGAATACACATGGATTGGCTGACCAACCCCGAAATCTGGGTTGCCTTCTTTACCCTGACTGCCCTGGAGATCGTCCTCGGCATTGATAACATCATCATGATTTCGATCCTGGTCAGCCGCATGCCCAAGCACATGCAGCAGCGCACCCGGATCTTCGGTCTTGGCCTGGCCATGATCACGCGGATCCTGTTGCTGCTGTCGATCACCTGGGTCATGCGCCTCACCGCCGACCTCTTCGAGGTGTTCGGCCAGGGCATTTCCGGCCGCGACCTGATCCTGTTCTTCGGTGGTCTGTTCCTGCTGTGGAAGAGCTCGCAAGAGATGTACCACGCGCTGGAAGGCGAAGACGAAAGCGACGACACGCCTGGCGGCAAGGGCGGCAACTTTCTCTACACCATCATCCAGATCGCGATCATCGACATCGTCTTCTCGCTGGACTCGGTGATCACCGCGGTCGGCATGGTCTCCCATGTGCCAGTGATGATCGCAGCGATCATCGTTGCCGTGCTGGTGATGATGCTGGCGTCGGGCAAGATCAGCGAATTCATCGACAAGCATCCGTCGCTGAAGATGCTGGCGCTGTCGTTCCTGCTGGTGGTCGGCACGGTGCTGATTGCCGAGTCGTTCGACGTGCATGTACCGAAAGGCTACGTCTACTTCGCGATGGCGTTCTCGCTGGCGGTTGAAGCGATCAACATCAAACTGCGCGGCGCAATGGCCAAGAAGAAAAAGCAGCAGGATCCGGTGAAACTGCGCAAGGACATCCCGGGCCAGTAATCGGGATTTCCAGCAGCGAGTACAAAACCTGTGGGAGCTGGCAAGCCAGACTCCCGCAGGTTTTTTCATGCACCGATAAATTTGCGTCAGTGCGCAAAACCTGTAGGAGTGAGCCTGCTCGCGATAGCGGTCTGTCAGTCAACAGCAATGTTGAGGCTGATGGCCCTATCGCGAGCAGGCTCACTCCTACATTTGTTTTGGGCAACATTCAAACACCGCGATCCCTGTGGGAGCTGGCTTGCCAGCGATAGTGGAGTGTCAGCGACGTCAATGGTTGCTGGACGGACGCCATCGCTGGCAAGCCAGCTCCCACAAGTGGCGGCGTTGATTTGGAAGGGGATGCATGAAGCTGTTTTCATGACACTTTTGTTTCAATCGGCACTTTAGCTGTGCAATGCTGGCGCCCAGTCCGTTCGCCAACTACAGCTTAAGTATCAGAACGTAGAAACCGTGCGGTACCGTCAACTTGCTCCTCTGGAGCGCTGCTATTACAGGGGGTCTGCATGCTCACCCTGCTCAATCTGCTTTCCGCCGTCGCCCTGCTGATCTGGGGCACGCACATCGTCCGAACCGGCATCCTGCGGGTGTACGGCACCAATCTGCGCCATGTGATTGGCCAGAACATGTCCAAACGCTGGCTGGCCTTTGTCGCCGGCATCGTCGTCACGGCGATGGTGCAGAGCAGCAACGCCACCGCCATGCTCGTTACTTCTTTTGTCGGCCAGGGCCTGATGGCGCTGACACCGGCGCTGGCAACCATGCTTGGTGCCGACGTCGGCACGGCGCTGATGGCGCGGGTGTTGACGTTTGACTTGTCGTGGCTGTCGCCGCTGCTGATTTTCCTCGGGGTGATTTTCTTTCTGTCGCGCAAACAGACGCGGCTCGGGCAGATGGGCCGGGTCAGCATCGGTCTGGGGTTGATCATTCTCGCGTTGCAGCTGATCGTCGAAGCCGCTGCGCCGATCACCCATGCACAGGGCGTGAAAGTGATTTTCGCCTCGCTCACCGGTGACATCCTTCTCGACGCCCTGGTCGGCGCGCTGTTCGCGATGATTTCCTACTCCAGCCTCGCTGCCGTGTTGCTCACCGCCACACTGGCCGGAGCCGCCGTGATCAGCCTGCCAGTGGCGATCGGTCTGGTCATCGGTGCCAACATCGGCAGCGGCGTGCTGGCGTTCATGAGCACCAGCATGCAGAACGCCGCCGGCCGGCAAGTGGCGTTGGGCAGCCTGTTGTACAAACTGATCGGCCTGCTGCTGATCATTCCGGTGCTCGATCCGTTGGTGCACTGGATCGACAGCCTCGATTTCAGCCCGCAGGAAATGGTCATCGGCTTCCATCTGCTCTACAACACCGCGCGCTGTCTGATTCTGCTGCCGAGTGTCGGGCCGATGGCGCGGCTCTGCGCCTGGCTGCTGCCGGAGCGACCGGAGGTCAACGGCACCGCCAAACCGCGCCACCTCGACGCCACCGCATTGGTCACGCCGAGCCTGGCCTTGGCCAACGCCGCGCGGGAAACCCTGCGCATGGGTGATCTGCTCGACAACATGCTCGACGCGACGCTTGATGTGCTGCGCGGCAAGCAGACCGCCGTCACCCAGGAAATGCGCCGGCTGACCGACGACGTCGAAGCGCTGTACAGCGCGATCAAGCTGTATCTGGCGCAGATGCCTCGCGAGGACCTCGGCGAGCACGACAGTCGACGCTGGGCCGAGATCATCGAACTGGCGATCAACCTGAAACTGGCCGCCGATCTCATCGAACGCATGCTGCGCAAGATCCAGCAGCAGAAGACTTCGCAGCGCCGCTCGTTTTCCGAAGAAGGCCTGGAGGATCTGGCCGGGCTGCAGCAGCAACTGATCGCCAACCTGCGTCTGGGCTTGTCGGTGTTTCTCAGCGGTGATCGCGAAAGTGCCCGGCAATTGCTCCGGGAGAAACGTCGCTTTCGCGCCCAGGAACGCCGTTTGGCCCATGCGCATGTCAGTCGTCTGCAACGCAAGATCGTGCAGAGTATCGAGACCAGTTCGCTGCATCTGGAGTTGATTGCGGACATGAAGCGGCTTAACTCGCTGTTTTGCGGCAGCGCGTATGTGGTGCTGGAAACGACGGATACCGGCGCACTGGCAGCGGATGATATTGCCGACATCACGCATTCGCCTTGAACGTCTGGGGCCAGGGTCAGTCAGTAACACAGAGTTCAGCCTCAAAGGCCCCATCGCTGGCAAGCCAGCTGCCACAGGGTTTTGTGAGCGCCGCAAATCCTTGTGGGAGCTGGCTTGCCAGCGATGGGGCCCTGACTGACGACACGGATCTCCAAATCAGCCGTATGGAAGCCTGTTATGCGTTGCCTGTTGTTCGCTTGTCTGTTGCTTGGTTCCCTGCCCGCCTTCGCCCTGGATCGTTTCCAGGTCGAAGGTTATGCGCTGCCCAACGGTTTGCAGTTGCTGCTCAAACCCGGCACGGAACGCGGGCATGTGGCGATCCGACTGGTGGTCGGCGTCGGCCTCGACGATTTCGATTGCGATGAAAAAGAGCTGCCGCACCTGCTTGAGCACTTGCTGTTCAGCGGCATCGACGCCACTGGCGAAGGTGGCCTCGAAGAACGCATGCAGGCGCTGGGCGGCGAGTGGAATGCCTTCACCAGCAACGCCGACACCACATTCGTGATCGAAGCGCCGGCGAAAAACCAGCGCAAGGTGCTCGACCTGTTGCTTGATCTGTTGACCCAGACCCGCATCGACGACAATGCCATCAACGCCGCCAAACGCGTGGTCGAGCGCGAGGACGGCGGCCATTACACCAAGTTGCAACGTTTTCTCGACCGTCAGGACCTGGGCCACACCGCGAGCAATCAACTGGCGGTGGAACTGGGCCTGAAATGCCCGCAGCGGGCTGAAGTCGGCCACCTGACTCAGGCGCAACTGGAGAAGGTACGCAAGGCCTGGTACGCGCCAAACAACATGACCCTGATCGTCGTCGGCGAACTCGACAAGCTGCTGCCGGCTTATCTGGAACGCACCTGGGGCGCCCTCGAAGCGGTTGACCCGAGCGAACACCGACCTTTGCCGGACATCCGCATCAGTGCCGCCCATGAACGCACGCTCACCCGTGGTTTTATCGGCGACAGCGCCAAGCTGCACTGGCTGGTGCCGGAGCCGGTGCTGGATGATCAATATGACGAGACCTTCGACATCCTCAAGGACTACCTCGACTGGGCGCTGTACCGGCAAATCCGCCTGAACCACGGTTTGTCGTACGGGCCATGGGCCGAACGTGAAGTGTTTGGTGGCGTCGGTTTCATGAGCCTGAATGCCGATCTGGATCGCGATGACGTCGACGAAGCCATCCAGGTGCTGGAAGACCTCAAGGCCGACCTGCTGAAAAACGGCCTCGACGCCGACACCTTCGCCCGGATCAAACAGGCCGCCATCGCCCATCAGGCCTGGGCGGTGCAAGGCAACAGCGCGCTGGCCGATTATTACTGGAGCGCGCTGGGGGATTACGAGGATGGCCGCTTCGCCAATCCGGCGCGGGAGCTGCAAGGCGTGACGCTGGAAACGGCGAACAAAGCCATGCGTGAGTTGCTGCTGCAACCGGGGTATCTGCGGATCGAGAAGCCGTTGATCAGTGATGATCAGGTGTTGTGGCTGGTGGCGGGCGGGCTCGGTGTGGTGCTGCTGATCCTGATCGGCTGGCGGTTGCGCCGCCGCCACAAATCTGACCCGAGATCCAGACCCTGTGATGAATGAAACCTGTGAGGAAAATCTAGGATGAGAAGGTTCCTGTGGTGAGGGGATTTATCCCCGATGGGCTGCGCAGCGGCCCCTACCCCGATAAACCCATTCCTCCAGACAAAACGCATTCGCCGGATTTGCGACGGCTGCGCCGCCGATCGGGGATAAATCCCCTCGCCACAGGGGTTATGTGGCGGTAACCTTTCCGGGTTTTTTCCTACAGTGTCGTGATCCCCCAAAATGCCAAAACTGACCCTGCTGATCCAGCGCATTCTCGAACTGATGAAGCGCTACCCCGGGGTCATTGCGCTGGGTGGTTTCATCTCCGGGGTCGGCAGTTTCATTCTGGTCGACCGCCAGCAAGGGCTGGCGAGCTGGATCACCATCATCATGCTGCTGAGCTGGATCTGGCTGATGCTGGAAAACACCCTCACCGGCCTGTTCACCCGCGTGTTCAAACGGGAAATCCCCCAGCCGCTGCTGCGTTACGCGACGCAGATGATCCATCAGGAAAGCCTGTTTTTCGTTCTGCCCTTTTTCTTCATCACCACGACGTGGAACAGCGGCCAGTTGATTTTCACCGGCCTGCTCAGCGTCGCGGCGTTGATCTCGATCGTTGATCCGCTCTATTACAAATGGCTGGCGCCACGGCGCTGGGCCTTTCTCGCGTTGCACACGCTGACCCTGTTCGCCGCCCTGCTCACCGCGCTGCCAGTGATCATGCACCTGACCACCTCGCAGAGCTTCAAATGGGCGCTGGGCATTTCCGTGTTGTTGTCGTTCCCGAGTCTGGCGTCGATCTTCCCGATCCGCACCGTGCGTAACGCTCTGGCGATTCTGTGCATCACCGTCGGCATCGGCGGTGTCGGTTGGGTGCTGCGTTCGTGGGTGCCACCGGCGACGCTGTGGATGACCGACGTGGCGATCAGCACGCAATTGCAGGATCGCACCCCCGGCGCCAGCCTCGACGAGGTCAGCGCCGAGCAGATCCGC
Source organism: Pseudomonas sp. FW305-7 (assembly GCF_058786735.1). NCBI lineage: Bacteria > Pseudomonadati > Pseudomonadota > Gammaproteobacteria > Pseudomonadales > Pseudomonadaceae > Pseudomonas > Pseudomonas sp. FW305-7. The sequence continues at coordinate 43,527 of NZ_JBYSZA010000002.1, read as the reverse complement.
AACGGCGGGCTCTACGCCTATACCGCGATCAATGCACCGCGTGGGCTCGATGAGCGGATTTATCACGTCTGGCAGTTCAACGGCAAAGAGGTCGACCGCATCGCCCTCGACATCCACGGTGGGCGCAAGGAAGGCTACCGGGCGTGGACGCACAAGCAGAATTTCCCCGGCAACCCGGCGGGCAAATGGCAAGTCCGGGTGCTCACCGAGGACGGCCAAGTGATCGGCGTGCTGCGTTTCGAAGTGACGGACAGCACAGCGACCAAAGAAAAGTAATCGGGTTCGTGCTATTACGTATGCCAGCGTATTTAGCCGATAAAGCACGGAGCTTATGACCAGCAGCTCGATGACAGGCAGTGCCCAACTGGACACGTCGATCAGCCCTGCCCGCCTGCGGGTTTCCGGGGACTGGACGCTTGCCCATTACGCCGAGCTCAAGCAACTGACCGAAAAGCTCCACGGCCAGTACGACACCGCTACCTCGATCGACCTCAACGGTCTCGGCGCCCTCGACACCGCTGGCGCCTCCTTGCTGGTCGAGCTGCTCGGTTCCGAGCGCCTCGGCAAATCCGCCGAACACCCCGATTGCACGATTTCCCAGGCTGACCGCGCCCTGCTGCAAACCGTGTATCAGTCGATGACCGACTTCTGTGTGCCGATCAAAGAGCCGGAAGTCAGCGTCAGCGTGCAACTGCTGACGCGCATCGGCCGCGCCGTGGACACGGTCTGGCAGGACACCCTGCAAGTGCTGGGCTTCATCGGCCTGATCCTCGAAACCATCGCCCGTGGACTGTTCCGGCCCAAGCGCTGGCGGATCACGCCGATGATTGCCCACATTGAACAGACCGGCCTCGATGCCGCACCGATTGTGGCGTTGCTGACCTTTTTGGTCGGCGCCGTGGTGGCCTTCCTCGGCGCGACGGTGCTCGCCAGTTTCGGCGCGACGATTTTTACCGTGGACCTGGTGGGCTTCTCGTTTTTGCGCGAGTTCGGCGTGTTGCTGACGGCGATCCTGATGGCCGGGCGCACCGCCAGTGCCTTTACCGCGCAGATCGGCTCGATGAAGGCCAACGAAGAGATCGACGCGATTCGCACGCTGGGCCTCGACCCCGTCGAGTTGCTGGTGGTGCCACGGGTGCTGGCGATGCTGGTGGCGCTGCCGATGCTGACGTTTCTGGCGATGCTCTGCGGGATCATTGGCGGCGGCGTGGTCTGCGCGGTGTCGCTGGGGATTTCCCCGGCGATGTTCCTCTCGGTGCTGCAAGCCGACATCGGCATTCAGCATTTTCTGGTGGGTCTGGTGAAAGCCCCGGTCTTCGCCTTCCTTATCGCGACGATTGGCTGTCTGGAAGGCTTCAAGGTCAGCGGCAGCGCCGAATCGGTCGGTGCTCACACCACCTCGGCGGTGGTGCAGTCGATTTTCGTGGTGATCGTGCTTGATGCGGTGGCCGCGCTGTTCTTCATGGAGATGGGCTGGTGAGTCGTCTACCCCGCGCGCCCTCGGAGGCGGTGATTGAAGTCCGTGGCCTGTGCAATCGCTTCGGCAGCCAGAGCGTGCACGAGAACCTCGATCTGGATTTGTACAAAGGCGAGATTCTCGCCGTGGTCGGCGGCTCCGGCAGCGGCAAGTCGGTGTTGCTGCGCAGCATCGTCGGCCTGCGCCGGCCCAGCGAAGGTCTGGTCAAAGTGTTCGGGCAAAACCTGCCGAGCCTGTCCGAGCATGAGCGTTCGCTGGTCGAACGGCGTTTTGGCGTGCTGTTCCAGAAAGGCGCGCTGTTCTCTTCGCTGACCGTTACCGAGAACGTCGCCCTGCCCCTCATCGAACACGCCGGCCTCAGCCGCGAAGACGCCGAACATCTTGCGGCAGTCAAACTGGCGCTGGCCGGGCTGCCGCTGTCGGCGGCGGACAAGTACCCGGCCTCGCTGTCCGGCGGCATGATCAAGCGTGCGGCGCTGGCCCGGGCGCTGGCGCTGGATCCGGACATCCTGTTTCTCGATGAACCCACCGCCGGCCTCGATCCGATCGGCGCGGCGCAGTTCGATCAACTGATCCTGACCCTGCGCGATGCGCTGGGCCTGAGCGTGTTTCTGGTGACCCACGACCTCGACACGCTCTACACCATCACCGACCGCGTGGCGGTGCTGGCGCAGAAGAAAGTACTGGTTGCCGGCCCCATCGACGTTGTTTCCGAAACCAACGACGCGTGGATTCACGAATACTTCCACGGCCCGCGCGGCCGCTCGGCGCTGGACGCCGCCAAATTGCTCAACGAGGTCTGACATGGAAACCCGAGCCCATCATGTGTTGATCGGCCTGTTCTCGGTGATAGTGGTGGCGGGCGCCCTGCTCTTCGGCCTGTGGCTGGCCAAGTCCAGCGTCGACACTGAGTTCAAGGATTACGAAATCGTCTTCAACGAGGCGGTCAGCGGCCTGTCCAAGGGCAGCCCGGTGCAGTACAGCGGGATCAAGGTCGGCGACGTGGTCAGCCTGCGCCTCGACCCCAAGGACCCGCGCCGGGTGCTGGCGCGGATTCGGCTGGGCGGCGACACGCCGGTCAAGGAAGACACCCAGGCCAAACTGGCGCTGGCCGGGATCACCGGCACCTCGATCATCCAGCTCAGCGGCGGTACGCCAGACAGCCCGCAATTACGTGGCCACGACGGCAAGCTGCCGATCATCGTCGCCTCGCCCTCGCCTATTTCGCGGCTGCTCAACGACAGCAACGACTTGATGAGCGGGATCAGTTCTTTGCTGGGCAACGCCAATCAGATGTTCTCCGCCGAGAACGTCGAGCGCGTCAGCAAAACCCTGGCGCATCTGGAGCAGACCACCGGCTCGATCAATGATCAGCGCGGCGATCTGCGTCAGGCCATGCAGCAACTGGCGGCAGTCGGCAAACAGGCCGGCAGCATGCTCGAACAGACCTCGGCGTTGATGCGCAACGCCAACGGCTTGCTCAACGATCAGGGCAAACAAGCGCTGGGCAGCGCCGAGCAGGCGATGAAATCGCTGGAGCAGAGCAGCGCCACGATCAACACCTTGCTGAGTAAAAACCAGAACTCCCTCGACAACGGCATGCAAGGCCTCAACGGCCTGGCTCCGGCGATCCGCGAATTGCGCGAAACCCTGACCTCGCTGCGCGCCATCTCTCAACGTCTGGAGGCCAACCCGAGCGGTTACCTGCTGGGCAGTGACAAGAACAAGGAGTTCACGCCATGAAGCTGACTCGCCTCGCCCTCCTCGCCGGTTTTACGCTGATCGCGGCGTGCTCGATCCTGCCCAAGTCGGAACCATCGGATGTTTATCGCCTGCCGATCACTCAGGCGCCCGCCTCGACCAGTGCGGCGGCCACGCAACACTGGTCGCTGCGTTTGAACAAGTTGCAGGCCAGCGAAGCGCTGAACCGAGCGAACATCGCCGTCATCCCGCAAGGCGATGTGATCAGCAGCTACAAGGCTTCGCGCTGGAGCGATCCGGCACCGGTGCTGCTGCGCAATCGCTTGCTGGACGGCTTTGCCCGTGATGGTCGGGTGACGTTGCTGAGTACCGATGACAGCAATTTTGCGGCGGATCTGGAACTGGGCGGGAATTTGCAGGCGTTTCAGACGGAATATCAGGGAAATCAGGCCAGCGTCGTGGTGCGCCTCGATGCGTTGATCGTGCGTGGTTATGACCAGCGGATTCTCGCCAGTCGGCGCTTTGAGGAGCGTCAGCCACTGAGTGATGTGCAGGTGCCAGCGGTGGTCGCCGGGTTTGGTCAGGCCAGTGATCGCCTGACCGCGAAAGTCGTGGCGTGGGCCGTGGGCCAAGGCCAAAAATTGGCCCCGCAAAAGCCTTAAGCCCAACACAATCCCTGTGGGAGCGGGCTTGCCCGCGATGGCGGTGTGTCAGTCACCAGAGGTTCTGGCTGTGCTGTCCTCATCGCTGGCAAGCCAGCTCCCACAGGGTTTTCTATTAGCCGAAGAACCAGTAGCAGACTGCAATGGCGCCAATTACGCCGGCCAGCTCCGCCAGCAACGCACACCCTACGGCATGCCGCGCCCGCTGAATCCCTACCGCTCCGAAATACACCGCCAGCACATAAAACGTGGTCTCGGTACTGCCCTGAATCGTCGCCGCCACCAGCGCCGGGAAGCTATCGACCCCCGACGTCTTCATGGTTTCAATCAGCATCGCCCGGGCGGCGCTGCCGGAGAACGGTTTGACCATCGCTGTCGGCAACGCATCGACAAATCGCGTGTCCCAACCGGCCCACTCGACCAGATGGCGAATCCCGTCCAGGCCAAAGTCCAGCGCCCCGGAGGCACGCAGCACGCCGATGGCGCAGAGCATCGCCACCAGATACGGCAAAAGGTTCTTGGCGACGTCGAAGCCTTCCTTCGCGCCCTCGACGAACGCTTCGTAGACCTTGACCTTGCGCAGCGCACCGATCAGCAGAAACAGCATGATCAGGCCGAACAGCGTCAGGTTGCCAAGGATCGACGAAAGCCCCGCCAGCGCTGTCGCCGACATCGTCGCCAGCAACGCCATGAAGCCACCCAGGATCAGTGCGCCGGGAATCAGATAAGCCAGCACCACCGGATCCCAGATCCGCAGGCGCTGCATGAACGCCACCGAGAGGAAGCCGACGATGGTCGAGCAACTGGTCGCCAGCAGAATCGGCAGGAACACCAGCGTCGGGTCCGGCGCGCCTTGCTGGGCGCGGTACATGAAGATCGTCACCGGCAGCAGCGTCAGCGAGGAGGCGTTGAGCACCAGAAAGAGGATTTGTGCATTGCTGGCGATGGTGCTGCTGGGATTGAGCTCCTGCAGCGCCTTCATGGCTTTCAGGCCGATTGGCGTGGCGGCGTTGTCGAGGCCCAGGCCATTGGCGGCGAAGTTCAGGGTGATCAGGCCAAGGGCCGGGTGACCCGCCGGGACTTCCGGCATCAAGCGCAGAAACAGCGGCCCCAACACCTTGGCCAGCCATTCGACGATCCCGGCCTTCTCGGCGATGCGCAGAAAGCCCAGCCAGAGGGTGAGGGTGCCGAACAGCAGCACCATGACTTCGACCGACAGCTTGGCCATGGCAAAAATGCTTTCCACCATCGCCGCGAAGATTCCGGCGTTACCGCCGACCAGCCACTGCACCAGCGCAGATATTGCTGCAACGACGAAGAAGCCAAGCCACAGGCCATTAAGCATCAGTCAAATCCCCCGGAAGATGCGGCGAATGATAGCGGGGTCGCCAGAAACGACAAACCCCGGATTTCTCCGGGGTTCGTTTAGAACGGTTGGCAGCGATCACTGTGGGAGCGGGCTTGCCCGCGATGGCGGTGTGTCAGTCAACAAAGATGTTGAATGTGCTGACCTCATCGCTGGCAAGCCAGCTCCCACAGGGTCTGGGATTACTGCTTGGAAGTCTCGCCAGCCGGCAGTTTTTCCTTGCTGCGCCAGTGTGGCAGGGAGTTCCAGTAGCGCTGGCCCTTGGCGTCGTCGTACATGCCTTCCCAGCGTGCGATAACCAGCACGGCGAGGGCGTTGCCGATCACGTTCAGTGCGGTACGCGCCATGTCCATGATGCGGTCGACACCGGCGATGAACGCCAGGCCTTCCAGCGGGATACCGACGCTGCCCAAAGTGGCCAGCAGCACCACGAAGGAAACGCCCGGTACGCCGGCGATACCTTTGGAGGTAACCATCAGGGTCAGCACCAGCAGCAGTTGCTGGCTGATCGACAGGTCGATGCCGTACAGCTGGGCAATGAAGATCGCCGCGATGGACTGGTACAGGGTCGAACCGTCGAGGTTGAACGAGTAACCGGTTGGCACCACGAAGCTGCAGATGGCTTTCGGCGCACCGTAGGCTTCCATCTTCTCGATCACCCGTGGCAGCACGGTTTCGGACGAAGCGGTGGAGTAGGCCAGCACCAGCTCATCCTTGAAGATGCGCATCAGCTTGAGCACCGAGAAGCCGAACAGCTTGGCGATCAGGCCCAGCACGACGAAGGCGAAGAAGGCGATGGCGACGTAAACCAGGATCACCAGCTTGGCCAGCGGCAGCAGCGAGGCGAAGCCGAAGTTGGCGACAGTCACCGCGATCAGAGCGAATACGCCGATCGGGGCGTAGTTCATGATCATGTGGGTGACTTTGAACATGCTCTCCGAAACGCCCTGGAACATCTTCACCAGCGGCTCGCGCAGGTCCGACTGCAGGCTCGACAGACCGAGACCGAACAGCACGGAGAAGAAGATGATCGGCAGCATTTCGCCGCGGGCCATGGCCGCGAAGATGTTCGACGGGATCAGGTTGAGGATGGTCTCGATGAACGCGTGTTCATGCTGTACTTCGGCGGCGGTCGCCTGGTACTTGGAGATGTCCACCGTGCCCAGGGTGCTCATGTCGATGCCGGTGCCCGGATGGAACAGGTTGGCCAGCAGCAGGCCGACAACAATGGCGATGGTGGTGACGATTTCGAAATAGATGATCGTCTTCAGGCCGATACGCCCGAGCTTCTTGGCGTCGCCCACGCCGGCGATGCCGACGATGAGGGAGGAGATGACGATCGGGATCACGATCATCTTGATCAGACGGATAAAGATATCGCCTGCCGGTTGCAGGACGTTGCTGATCCACCAGGCCTTCTCGGCACTGAAGTGGTTGAGCAACGCACCAATTGCAATCCCTAGAACCAGACCGATTAGGATCTGCCAGGCGAGGCTGAGTTTTGCCTTCTTCATTATCTTTACCCTTACTTGCGTTTGACTCAGGCACATGCAGGAACTGGAACGCTCTTTAGCGGAAAAGTCTGTGCATCTGCCTCCGTATAAGGTGCCCCGAAGCGCGTATTTACGGCTCTTCGGCAGGCGAAAAAAGGCGCAACTATTCCGATGCAGGGTTGCGCCGTCTAATGCCGTAAACGCCTACCCTATGCCGAATCGGCATGAGCTTTTTTAAATGAAACTGACGTCCCAACCGGTTCGATTGCGACATTTCAGCCGGCATAAGTGCCGTGAACCGGCCATCACAGCGTAGATTGGTTATTTTCTGAACGAAAATTTTCGACGGAAATTTTAGGAAAAAGCCTACATAAAGGAGCGAGAAGTCCCACAGATAAAATGGTCTCTTTGTCGATATACGGTCGCCACGAAACACCGCGTAATGTTTTCGCGCGCAGTGTGAGCGATAAAAAGAAGGGTTGAAACGCTCTGGATCAATGTTTTGATCGGTTTAAAGCTCAGCGCAAGTCCGTCGAACCGCTGTGGGCCGGCGAACCTGCGACGCAGCTTTTACCCTGACCCGGCCCTCATCGCAGGCACTCCCTGTACCCGTAGGTCACTCCGACCCTGAAACAGTCAGAACGTCCCGGCCCCCTGGTCATGCGCCTGCCTTCCTCAGGTGAGCGCAATGGAAGGCAGCAGGGCTGCTGCCTTCATGTTCGAATCAATACCACTTGGGATCTTTTTTCAGGGTTTCCATCAAAAGATCCTGCATGCCCTGATCAGGTTTGCCGAGGAAGCGGTAGGTGGCATGTCGCGTTGGCGACTTGTCGGCCGGCAGTCCTTCGGGCACATCGACGAGCATGGCGTAAGCGTCTTTCTTGTCGAAACTGAACGCGACGATCAAGCGATGGTTCAGGCACTTGTCTGCAGATTCACACAGGGGGCCAACCAGATACTTGTCGCCATCTTCAGTCACGGCATTCATCTGTTGGTCCGGCGTGCCGGACAGGTTCATCACCCATTCCGGCAGGCGTTCTTCCTTTTTCACCACGCCTTCCCAGGTCTCCCGGTATTGCGGGTCGGAACTCAACAGCTCGTTGACTCGGGTCTGGCCATCATTGGCCGCCATCGCCATGGCACTACCGCCCAGAAGCAGGGCGGCTGCCAGTGTCTTTAAAGCGATCATCGTTAACCTCGGCCGCGACGGCCAAAGAAGAAGGAAGCGATGAACATCACCAGGAACACGACAAACAGAATCTTGGCGATACCCGTGGCGGTGCCCGCGATACCACCGAAGCCCAGTACTGCAGCGATGATGGCAATGATCAAGAATGTAATTGCCCAGCTCAACATGGTGATTCTCCTTACTTCTCTATTTAGGGATGCTGCTTGTTCCGGCGCATCGCGCCCGAATTTGTTCAATCAGTCAGAAAACCCAGCGCTCTTCACGTGGCATCTGGTCCAGTGGTTGCGCTTGGTCGACGTCCATCATGCGCATCGAGGCGCTCTCGGCCTGGCTGCTGCTGACGGCGCTGAAATGCTTCTGCGTGCTGTGCTGGATCGAGATCAGCGGCTCAGGCTTCTGGCTGTTTTCCCAGCTCAGGTATTGCTGGCACACGATCAGGGTGATCAACAGCGCAAGTACGCCAAACAGGCCTTGCTGGAGATGCAGTGGCGAGATACGCACTTGGGCGGCACGTTGGCGAGTCATCCTGGGTTCCTCACTCTTATTCGGTTGGGGCAGTGCTGATCTGCCCGGGCTGAATGAGGTATTGCAGGCTGCATGCCAATTTTTTAATTAAAAAATATTCAATAAAATCAATGGCTTATAAGCTGTTGAAAAACTGTCTGCGACGCATCCTGCACGATGGGTTATCCAGGGTCGTGCGGAATGCACGATTATTTCGTAGGAGAATTCATTCTTATGGAATTGAGAGCGGGGCGCGGATGTCAGAAAAGTACGCAGGGAATACCCTGCAAATCGGCTTTTGTTTAAAAAACCAACAAAATCAGTGAATTAGCCGTAAAGGCATGAGAGAGCTACCCTCCTATGGCTGGCATCGTTCAGAATCAACCATGCAACTTGCCCGATTTCTCCGGGACTAACCCAAGACCAATCTTTATGGAGCGTAGGAAAAATGGAATCTGCCACTGAGCATCAAGGCCGCATTCTGCTGGTGGATGATGAATCCGCCATCCTGCGAACTTTCCGTTATTGCCTCGAAGACGAAGGTTATACGGTGGCCACCGCCAACAGCGCAGCGCAGGCCGACGCACTGCTGCAGCGTCAGGTGTTCGATTTGTGCTTTCTGGATTTGCGTCTGGGCGAAGACAACGGCCTCGACGTATTGGCACAAATGCGCATTCAGGCGCCATGGATGCGGGTGGTGATCGTCACCGCCCACTCGGCGGTCGATACCGCCGTGGATGCCATCCAGGCTGGCGCCGCCGACTATCTGGTCAAGCCGTGCAGCCCCGATCAACTGCGTCTGGCGACGGCCAAGCAACTGGAAGTGCGTCAACTCTCGGCGCGTCTCGAAGCCCTTGAAGGTGAGATCCGCAAACCGAAAGACGGCCTCGACTCCCACAGCCCGGCGATGAAAGTCGTGCTGGAGACTGCGCGCCAGGTGGCGAGCACTGATGCCAACATTCTTATTCTCGGCGAGTCCGGTACCGGTAAAGGCGAGCTGGCCCGGGCGATTCACGGCTGGAGCAAGCGCGAGAAGAAATCCTGCGTGACCATCAACTGCCCGTCGTTGACTGCCGAACTGATGGAAAGCGAGCTGTTCGGCCACAGCCGTGGCGCGTTTACCGGCGCCAGCGAAAGTACGCTGGGCCGAGTCAACCAAGCCGATGGCGGCACGCTGTTTCTCGACGAGATCGGCGATTTTCCTTTGACTTTGCAACCCAAGTTGCTGCGTTTTATTCAGGACAAGGAATACGAGCGGGTAGGCGATCCGGTCACCCGTCGCGCTGATGTGCGCATTCTGGCGGCAACCAACCTCAATCTCGAAGACATGGTCCGTGACGGTCGTTTCCGTGAAGACCTGCTCTATCGCCTGAACGTCATCACCCTGCACCTGCCGCCGCTGCGTGAGCGCGCCGAGGACATCCTGACCCTGGCCGACCGCTTCCTCGCCCGCTTCGTCAAGGAGTACGCGCGCCCGGCGCGGGGCTTCAGTGACGAGGCTCGCGAGGCACTGCTCGGCTACCGCTGGCCCGGTAACATTCGTGAGCTGCGCAACGTGGTCGAGCGGGCGAGCATCATCTGCCCGCAGGAACGTGTCGAAATCAGCCACCTGGGCATGGCCGAACAACCGGCCAACAACGCCCCCCGGGTCGGCGCAGCACTGAGCCTGGACGAGTTGGAAAAGGCCCACATCGGCGCCGTCCTCGCCACCGCTGGCACGCTGGATCAAGCCGCGAAAACCCTGGGCATCGACGCCTCGACCCTGTATCGCAAGCGCAAGCAGTACAACCTGTGAGCGCGCCACGATGAAACTGGCGATGAAGTTGCGGACCCGGTTGTTCCTGAGCATTTCCGCACTGATCACCGTGGCCTTGCTTGGGCTGTTGCTCGGGCTGGTCAGCGTGATGCAGATGGCCGGAACCCAGGAAGCGCTGGTGCGCAGCAACTTCGTCACCCTTGATCTGGGGCTCAAGCTGCGCCAGACCTTGGGCGATCAGCTGATCATCATGCTCGCGGAAAAGCCTGATCCCGTTGCATTCGAAGCCTCCAAGCAGCATTACTTTCAGCTCCTCGACGAAGGCATCGCCCAGGAGCAGAAGGGTGATGGCCGCTTGTATGGCTTCACTCAGGCCAAGGCGGATTACCTGAGTTTTCTGCAGGCGTTCGACCTGTCCCGTGATCCGGCCACGTCGTTGAGCAGCAATGCCGACTTCCGTGAGCGCTTCAACACCCTGCGCAACGGACTGATTACCGAACACAAGCACGCACTCGACAACATCAATCTGGTTCAACATGACGCCCGCGACCGGGCGCTGTTGGTGGCTGGTCTGCTTGGGTTGGTCGGGCTGGCGGTGTTGATCATCGGCTTCGTCACGGCCCACGGCATTGCCCGACGTTTTGGCGCGCCGATTGAGGCGCTGGCGCATGCGGCGGACAACATCGGTCAAGGCAATTTCGAAGTGACCCTGCCGATTTCCTCGGCGATGGAAATGAATCAACTGACCAAGCGGTTCGGGCTGATGGCCGAAGCGTTGCGCGAACATCAGGCGACCAACATCGACGAACTGCTGGCCGGCCAGCAACGCTTGCAAGCGGTGCTCGACAGCATCGACGACGGCTTGTTGATGATCGACCGCCAGGGACATCTGGAACACCTCAACCCGGTGGCCCAGCGCCAATTGGGCTGGGACGACGACCGTCTCGGTCAGGGTCTGGGCGCGGCCCTTGAACGACCGGAGCTGGATGCGCAGCTGCAACTGGTGCTGCGCGGCGGCACCCTGGAGCGGGCGCCGGAGGACCTGAGCATCGAAGTCGACGGCGAATCGCGCCTGCTGACGTACAGCCTGACGCCGGTCAGCCACACGCAGGGCCACATCCTCGGCGCGGTGATGGTGCTGCACGACGTGACTGAACAGCGTGCATTCGAGCGGGTCCGCAGCGAGTTCGTGCTGCGTGCCTCCCATGAACTGCGCACGCCAGTTACCGGCATGCACATGGCGTTCGGTCTGTTCCGTGAGCGGGCGAAGTTTGCGCCTGAGTCACGCGAGGCGGACCTGCTCGACACGGTCAACGAAGAAATGCAGCGCCTGATGCAGTTGATCAACGACTTGCTCAACTTTTCGCGCTACCAGAACGGTTTGCAGAAGCTGACACTGGCGCCGTGCTCCATCGAGGACTTGCTGGAGCAGGCGCAGTCGCGCTTTGCCGAGACAGCAGCGGAGAGAGGCATCGCCCTGAAGGTGGAAGTGCAGGGGCCGCTGCCGCGTTTGCAGGCGGATCAAGCGCAACTGGATCGGGTACTCGACAATTTGATCGACAACGCCATGCGCCACACCGCCCGCGACGGCCAGATCCGTTTGCAGGCGCGTCGCCATGGCGAACGGGTGATCATCAGCGTCGAAGACAACGGCGAAGGCATTGCCTATGGCCAGCAAGGGCGGATCTTCGAACCGTTTGTGCAGGTCGGGCGCAAGAAGGGTGGAGCCGGGCTGGGTTTGGCGCTGTGCAAGGAAATCGTTCAGTTGCATGGCGGGCGGATGGGGGTTTACTCGCGGCCGGGGCAGGGTACGCAGTTTTATATGGCGCTCGCCGTCTAGGCTTCGTCATCCAGCCGGCGCCCTGCGAGGCGGCGCCCGCGAGTGATCAGCTCAATGAACTGCACTGCGCTCAGGGCATGGGCGAACAGCCAGCCCTGACCGAATTTCACCCCTTCACTGCTGAGCAATATAGCTTGCGACTCAAGCTCGATACCCTCGGCGATCACCTTCAGATCCAGTGCTTGGGCCATATGGATGATGTGCGGGGCGACGCCGCTGCTGGCGGCGTCATGGCCGAGGGCGTCGATGAACGCCTTGTCGATTTTCAGGCAATCTACCGGCAGCGTTTGCAGGTAGGCGAGGCTGCAATAGCCGGTGCCGAAGTCATCGATCAGCACCTGATGGCCGACATCGCGCAACGCTTGCAGGTTTTCCCGCGCCACCACCACATCAATCAAGCCGCGTTCGGTGACCTCGAAGGCAATCTGCTTGGCCGCGACTCTGTGCAGGCTCAGCAGCCGCGCCATGACTTGACCGATGCGCGGCACCATCACGTCGCAGGCCGCGAGGTTGACCGAGATATACAACTGCGGATTGGCGCGCAACACCGGCCCCAACTGCTCGAGTAAACGCTGGAGGACGAAGTCGGTCATCTGGCGGATCTGCCCGGTATTTTCCGCCAGCGGAATGAACAGGTCAGGGCTGGTCAATGTGCCGTCCGGACGGCGCCAGCGCAGCAGCGCTTCGGCGCCTACACAGTTGCGGCTGTCGAGGTCGAAGATCGGCTGATAGAGCACCTGCAACTCACCGCGGCGGATGGCACCGTGCAGTTCGGCGTCCAGTGACTGGCGCTGGCGAACCAGGAGAAACACGACGAAACCGACGAAGGCGCCGAGCCCCAGACAGACCGGAACCATCCACCACCAGATGGCGGGGATGTGCATGCCGGTGCGTGGTGTGATCAGCACCAGCTGATATTCCGGGTTGTTGGTGGGCATACGGTAGATCAGCCGGGTCTGGGTGACTTGCAAGGCGTCGCGGCTTTTCGGTGGCCAGTGTTCGCTCGGTGGCCAGACCTGATCTGCACCGAGAACCGGAATCGCCCGGGTGCCGTGATCCAGCACTACCAACAGACTGCTGCCGGGGGACAGGTCGACCATGTCAGTCAGATGCCCGCGCGAGGTGGCGACGCGGAAATTGCCGCGACCGAGCATCAGCGCGGCGCGGTTTTCATCGGGTTCGGTGGTGGTGTTCAGCCAGTAACTGTAGGTCGGGCCTTTGATGTCGGGCGCGCGGACAACCGACATGCCTTCCTGGCGCGGACGGTTGGAGCAAATCCGCGAGGCGTCCATGTAGGCGGCTTCATAGACGAAGCGATAGTTGAAGGTGACTTGCCGCAGCGTGGCGATCATTTCGTCATCGCAACTGCGCAGGGGCTGGGCTTCCAAATCGTCGAGGCTTTCGCGCAACTGGCCGAACAGTTGCTCGAGGCGGGCGAGGAATCGCTCGCCCTGGGCATTCATGACTTGGCTTTCGCTTTGCTCGACCTGACGCATGGCCACGAACATCCCACCGGCGATCAGCAGGCTGGCACTGAGGACAGCCGCGATCATCGCCAAAAACCACGGGCGATAAAACCAGCTACGCAGCGTCGCTCGGGTAGCAACCATCATGGAATATCCGAAGAATTACCAATGAGTTATAGCTGCTGATTGCAATCTCGCCCTGACCGTCGGGCGGGCGTCATTATTTTGTCTGATTGAGTACCAGCAGTAACGCGGCCGTTTGCGCGTCCGGCGTTCCGTCGAAGCGCGAAGGGCGGAAGTGCATCTGGAACGCCGCGAGGACATGGCGGGTGGCGACATCCAGTTCGCCGGTCTGCGGTGTGTCGTAACCCAAATGCGCCAGTTGCGCCTGGAACCAGCCGATGCTGGGTAATTCACTACTGTTGAACAGCGCTTGCTGGCGGGCCACGGCTTGCTCGTTCGGCCAGATACCCAAGCCTTCGGCGGCGAGACGCTTCCAGGGGAATAACGGCCCCGGATCGAGTTTGCGCAACGGTGCAATATCGCTGTGACCGATGATGTGGCGGGGGCTGATGCCGTTGCGCTGGCTGATGTCCTTGAGCAGGGCGATCAGCGCCTGAATCTGCGCTTCGCTGTAGGGATACCACAGGCGCCCGGTCGGCGTGTCCTTGAAGCCCGGGTTGACGATTTCAATACCGATCGAGCTGGAGTTGAGCCAGGTACGGCCCTGCCACTGGCTTTCGCCGGCGTGCCAGGCGCGCTGGTTTTCGTCCATCAGTTTGTAGACGGTGGCGCTCTTGTCGTCGCCGATCAGGTAATGGCTGCTGACCTCACCGTGGGTCAGCAGCTGCAGCGAGCGCTCAAGCGACGCCGAGGTGTAATGCACGATCACGAACTGGATGCGGCTGTCGTGATTGGCGGAAGGATGGCTAGTGTCATAACGCGGGCCGCTGGCACAACCGGCAAGAACGAGCAGGGACGCGAGGAGGGCAAAAAATTTCATGGCAGAAGGCAATACGCGCAAGACAATAATGCAACAGTGTAACGTAATGCCTTGCGTGCAGACGGTCAGCGGGCGGATTTAAACAAAATCGAACAATTTCCTTAGCCCAGCTCGACCCGATTGCGTCCTGCGTTTTTAGCCCTGTACAGCGCCTGATCGGCTCTTTTAAGCACTAGATCGCTGTGTTCTCCCGCTCTGAATGAAGCCAGGCCCATGGAAATCGTAATGGTCACGCGCTCGCCCTTGAAGTGAAACGGGCAGGCCTCGATCGCCGCGCGCAGGGTTTCCAGCAATTTCGCCCCGACTGCGGGCGGCGTCGCCGGCAGCAGCAGAACGAATTCTTCGCCGCCAAAACGGGCGATGAAATCGGAGCCCCGCAGGCGCTTGCGCAGCACGGTGGCGATGATCTTCAGGACCTTGTCACCCGCCAGGTGCCCGTAGTTGTCATTGATCCGTTTGAAATGATCGAGGTCGAGCATCGCCAGGCTCAACGTATTGCCATGTTGCTGCCATTGCTTGATCTCATGCTCCAGACGTTCGCTCCACGCTGCGCGGTTGGGCAGGCCGGTGAGGGGGTCGATCAGGGCTTTCTGGCGTTGTTCTTCAAGGTGCTCGCGGAAGCCTTGCGCCTCCTGTTCCATATGCGCGACGCGCTCGGACAGGCCTTTAAGTCGCGCCGCCACTTCTTGCTCGCGGGCATCGCGTTGTTTCTGGTGCTGGTCCATGGTGCCGAGCAGGCCTTCGAGATGGTTCTCCAGCACTTGCTTGAGGTCCTCCAGATCCGCCGCTTCCTGGACGCTGGTCTGCAAACCGTCGACCTGCTCGCGGATCTGCGTGTCCATCGCCCGCGCCGCCGAGCTGTTGTCGGCATGTCCTTCGCTGGCGGCCTGCAGATTGCTTTGAAACGCTTCGAGGCGTTCGTTGAGTTGTTGCAGATACGCTTCGAACTCATGCTGGCCGCTGTCGGTGATCGCCAGCATCAACGTCGCCAGATCGTCGAGGATCGGGATCAGTTCGTACCAGTTCAAACCATGTTTTAGCCGTTCACGCATGGCTTCTGCTTGCGGACGGTGACGTTCGGGCAGCGTCAGGTCGTCGAGCAGGCCGATCAGTGTTTCTTCGATGTGTTTGGCTACAGAGCTGTAGGACGGCTCCGGAGAATCCGGCAGGGCAAAGAGGACGTCGTGCTCGGATTGCTCCGGGTCGATGGCCGCCAGTGCCTGAGCGATGGGCTCGGGCAGGGGCAGGCTGTCGAGGAACAGCGGGGCAGGATCGCCGGGGTGGATCAATTCGTCGGGGTTGAAAGCGACCGGTACGACTGGAGCCGGAGCTAGAGTGGGAGCTGCAACGGTTTCAGGTTCGGGCGCGGTGGCTTCCACTGCATTCGGGGAGGCCGCTTCAGTGGCGACGACCGGCGCAACGAAGGCAACCACGTCCTGTTCCGGCTGGGCTTGAGGCGCTGGCGCTTCCACTGCTGTGATGGGTGCAATTTCTTTGATAACCGTAGCGGCCACTGCCGGTTCAGCGATAGCGACAGGTGCTGCTTGCACGGGTTCGGATTCAGGCACGGGAGCGACAGGTATCTGTTCGACTGGCGCCACGTGCTCCGGCGCCGGTGCAGGCGCCTCGTCGCTGTCACGGCTACCAAACAGGCGCTGCAACAATCCCGGGCGTCCGGGCTCCGGCGGCGTTTCCAGTTGACTCAACGCCTTGCCCTGCAAGCCGCTCAGCTCACTCAACAGCAGCGGCATTTCCCGGGCCTGACCGACACGGCTGTCCAGTTGCTTGGCGAATTTCTTCAGTGGCTGAGCGACTTCTCGCGGTAGCGGCAGCGCTTGCAACTGGGTCACCAGCGAGGTCAGCGCAGTGCTGACCTGATCAATGCGGGTCTCGCGGCGTTGCTCGGAATCGAGCACGGCTTTTTCCAGACGTGGTAGCAGGGCGGCGAGGCCGGCGTCCATGTCGTCGGTGCGCACCACGTCGCGCATCTCTTTCATGCATTGATCAACGACTTTATCGGTGCCCTCCGCGGCCAGCGTGCTTCGTACCAGACCGCGACGCAACAAGTCGAGCCTGGCGGCCCAACGCCGTTCAAGCTTGTCCTGCTGTTCTATGCTTTTGAGGTATTTCTCTTTCCAGCGCTGGGCGTCGTCGCTCATTCAGGGGTTCCGCGAGGGGCAGGACTCAACGCGGGCAATGCATCGGCCGTGAGCGAACCCGGCAGACGAATCTCTACCGCGACCGGCAGGTGATCGGAAATCGGTTGTGCCAGCACTTCGACCTTTTCCAGGGTCAGGGTCGGGCTGAGCAAAATATGATCAAGGCAACGCTGAGGACGCCAGCTGGGGAATGTCGCTTCCACCTGCGGGGCCAGCAGGCCGAGATCGCGTAACGGAGAATGTTGTAGCAGATCGCTGGCATGGGTGTTCATGTCGCCCATCAACACCTGGTGTTTATAGCCGCCGATCAGATCACGGATATAGGCCAGTTGCAGCGTGCGCACACGTGCCCCCAGGGCCAGGTGCATCATCACCACCACCAGCGCTTCCGGACCTTCACCGAAACGCAGGAGTATGGCGCCACGACCTTTCGGGCCGGGTAACGGGTGATCTTCGATCGCCCACGGGCGCAGACGGCTGAGCACGCCATTGCTGTGCTGAGCCAGTCGGCCGAGATTGCGATTGAGTTGTTGATACCAGTAGGGGAAGGCACCGAGGTGGGCCAGGTGTTCGACCTGATTGACGTAGCCCGAGCGCAGGCTGCCGCCATCGGCTTCCTGCAAGGCGACCAGATCGAAGTCGCCGAGCAGGTCGCCGATCTTCTGCAGATTGCCTGAGCGCCCGGTGTGCGGCAGCAAATGCTGCCAGCTGCGAGTCAGGTAATGCCGGTAACGCTCAGTGCTGATGCCGACCTGGATATTGAAACTGAGCAGGCGCAGACGCTGATCCGCTGGCAGGCCTGTGGACGCCAGGTGATGTTCGTTGACCTGCGGATCATGCAGGCCAACGATGCGTTCGGTCTTCCAGCGGCGCATGGCGATTGCCGCGCTTAGTTGGCAGCGGCCTTGTTGGTCGCTCGCTCTTTGGCCACCAGTTGGTCAGCCAGTTGCAAGGCTTGTTCGGCACCACCGGCAGAGCCGATGTCGAAGCGGTACTTGCCGTTGACGATCATGGTTGGAACGCCAGTGATCTGATATTTCTTGGCCAGTTCACGAGCCTTGACGATCTGGCCTTTGATGGCGAACGAGTCGAAAGTGGCGAGGAACTTGTCCTTGTCCACGCCTTGGGTGGCGAGGAAGTCAGCCATGTCGTTCTTGTCGGTCAGCTTCTTGTGTTCTTTCTGGATGGCATTGAACACGGCGTTATGCACCTTGTGCTCGACACCCATGGCTTCCAGGGTCAGGAACATTTGACCGTGAGCGTCCCATGGGCCGCCGAACATGGCAGGAATGCGCACGAAGTTGACGTCGGAAGGCAGTTTTTCGACCCATGGATTGATCACCGGCTCGAAGGCGTAGCAGTGCGGGCAGCCGTACCAGAACAGCTCGACCACTTCGATCTTGCCAGGCTCGGCAACCGGTACCGGGTTGGCCAGTTCTACATAAGGAGCGGCAGGGGCTTCGGCGGCCTGGGCGGTCACGCCAAACAGGCTGGCAGCGACGAGAGCGGCGCTGATGATCAGATTACGCATGCTTTACTCCTGGACAATTTTGATCGCCTCGCGCGACCTGTTTTCAGACAGATCCTGGCGGGCATGAGTTCTGTAGTGTAACGGCAGCGGCCACAAAAAAGGGCGGCCAAAGCCACCCTTTTTATACTTGCTGCGCCGGATTAATCGAGCGTTAACGTTGCAGGAGATGTCCCTCGCCGGCAACGCTCTATCCGTGGGTCTTAGTGCAGGCCTTGAATGTAGCTGGAGACAGCGGCGATGTCTTCGTCGCTCAGGCGTTTGGCGATGGTCTGCATGGTCATGGTGTCGCCGTCGTTGGTGCGACCGCCTTCTTCCTTGCGGAAGTCGGTCAGTTGTTTGGCGATGTATTGCGCGTGTTGGCCACCCAGATGCGGGAAACCGGCAGCGGCGTTGCCAGCACCGTTCGGCGAGTGGCAACCGGTGCAGGCGGGCAGGCCTTTGGCGAGGTTACCGCCACGGAAGAGGGCTTCACCGCGCGCGACGATCTTCGGATCGGCGGCGCCGACGCTGCCTTTCTGGCTGGCGAAGTAGGCGGCGATGTCGGCCAGATCCTGATCGCTCAGGTTGGTCAGCAGGCCCGTCATTTCCAGTACGGTGCGCTTGCCCGACTTGATGTCGTGCAGTTGCTTGGTCAGGTAGCGTTCACCTTGACCGGCCAGTTTTGGAAAGTTTGGCGCCATGCTGTTACCGTCCGGGCCATGGCAGGCTCCGCAGACGGCGGCTTTTGCCTGGCCTGCTGCGGCATCACCGGCAGCATGGGCGAGGCCTGAGATTCCCACGGTCAACAGCAGACTCACGATCAATTTGTTCATCAGCTAATCCAACTACGGCTAAGGGTTAAGAGTTATGGACCGGGTTTACTCTCGCTCATCCAAAGGATGATGGCCTGGTAATCCTCGGCACTGCAGTCCATGCACAAACCACGCGGCGGCATCGCCTTGAAACCCTGGGTCACGTGTTGCACCAGCGTCCCCATACCTTTCGCCAACCTCGGCGTCCAAGCTGCCTGATCGCCTCTTTCGGGCGCCATGGGTAGTTGGCCGGAATGACAGGCACCACAAACACGGTTGTACACAGCTTCCGGATCCTGTGTAGCCTGTGCGCTGTAAAGCGGCATCAAGACTCCGGCAGCCAGCAGCCATTTCGTCATAAAACGACCTTTTCAGGGTTGAGAGCGTTCTGCGTTCTAATGCGCAATCAAGGTCTGTCGCTCTCGTGAACTTCATCCTACGCTGGGACAAAGCACACACAAAATCTGCGGCATTATATACTGGCGTCACTGAAACGGAAGCGACACCGCGTTCCGCGCCCAATCCCGGCGCCGCCCACATCGGAAATCCCATGCAACTCAAGAATCCCATCCTCGGCCTGTGCCAACAGTCCACGTTCATGCTCAGTGCCGCCAAAGTCGATCAGTGCCCTGACGACGAGGGCTTTGAAGTGGCGTTCGCCGGTCGTTCCAACGCCGGTAAATCCAGCGCCCTGAACACTCTGACTCACGCCAGCCTGGCGCGGACCTCGAAAACTCCGGGTCGCACGCAGCTGTTGAACTTCTTCAAGCTAGACGATGATCGGCGTCTGGTCGACCTGCCGGGCTACGGTTATGCAAAAGTACCGATCCCGCTGAAGATGCACTGGCAGCGTCACCTTGAGGCTTACCTCGGTGGCCGCGAGAGTTTGAAGGGTTTGATTCTGATGATGGACATCCGTCATCCAATGACCGACTTCGACCTGCTGATGCTCGACTGGGCCGTTGCCGCCGGCATGCCGATGCACATTCTGCTGACCAAGGCCGACAAGCTGACCTACGGCGCAGCCAAGAACACCCTGCTCAAGGTGCAGTCGGAAATTCGCAAGGGTTGGGGCGATCTGGTCACCATCCAGCTGTTCTCCGCACCAAAACGCATGGGCCTGGAAGAGGCCTACACTGTTCTGGCAGGCTGGATGGAACTGGCGGACAAAGGCGCCGAGGCGACTGCCGAGTAAGACAATTTCAAAACTGTCTGTGGTGCTGGCAGGCAAGGCGAAAGCATCGCTAAAAAGCGGAGTTTAGGGGACCTAAATGAGCATTTTTAGCGGTGCTTTTAACGCAGCATGACGGCATCACAGCCAGTTTTGGGGCAAAAAAAGCCCCGGACTTCATTGGGGAGGGAGAAGTTCCGGGGTTTAAGTTCCGAACCGCTAGGGCGGGGTTCAGATATCTGCCAACACTTAACACAACATAGGAGCATCGAAGGGCTTCACCAGCCATTCAGTAACTCTGAGTAGTGTCCTTCCAGATTAGTTCAGAATTTTTTCAAAAAGCTTTGGAATAATCCCAAGTGCTTTTCGAAATAAGCAGGTTTTACCGGCGCTGCCGCGACGCGATGTCGCG
The DNA here is from genome assembly GCF_058786735.1 of Pseudomonas sp. FW305-7. Taxonomy (NCBI): domain Bacteria; kingdom Pseudomonadati; phylum Pseudomonadota; class Gammaproteobacteria; order Pseudomonadales; family Pseudomonadaceae; genus Pseudomonas; species Pseudomonas sp. FW305-7. The sequence continues at coordinate 23,006 of NZ_JBYSZA010000002.1, read as the reverse complement.
GCAAACCGTGTCAAAAGGCTCAGTGAGCCTCATCCCAATTGTTGCCCACACCCACTTCGACCAGCAGCGGTACATCCAGTTTCGCCGCTTCACTCATGTGCACGCGAATCTCGCTGCTGACCTGCTCGACCAGATCCTCGCGAACTTCGAGCACCAGTTCATCGTGCACCTGCAGGATGACTCTGGCGTCCAGCCCGGATGTCGCCAGCCAGTTATCCACCGCGACCATGGCTTTCTTGATGATGTCGGCTGCGGTGCCCTGCATCGGCGCGTTGATCGCGGTGCGCTCGGCGGCAGCGCGTTCCTGCGGCTTGTTCGAGTTGATCTCCGGCAGATACAGGCGACGGCCGAAGAAGGTCTCGACATAGCCTTGATCCGCCGCCTGGGCGCGGGTGCGATCCATGTACTCGCGAACGCCTGGATAACGCGCGAAGTAGGTGTCGATGTAAGCCTTGGCGGTCTTGGTTTCGACGCCGATGTCCTTGCCGAGCTTCTGCGCGCCCATGCCGTAGATCAGGCCGAAGTTGATCGCCTTGGCGCCACGGCGCTGGTCGGAAGTCACTTCGTTGAGTTCGACCTTGAACACTTCCGCAGCGGTGGCGGTGTGCACGTCCAGATTGTTGCGGAAGGCGTTCATCAGGCCTTCGTCCTTGGACAGGTGAGCCATGATCCGCAGCTCGATCTGCGAATAGTCCGCCGCCAGCAGTTTGTAACCTTTTGGCGCGACGAAGGCCTGACGGATACGCCGGCCTTCAGCGGTACGCACCGGAATGTTCTGCAGGTTCGGATCACTGGAGGACAAACGCCCGGTCGACGCCACCGCCTGGTGATACGAGGTGTGGATGCGCCCGGTACGCGGATTGATCTGCTCCGGCAGGCGATCGGTGTAGGTGCTTTTCAGCTTGCTCATCGAGCGGTGCTCCATCAGCACCTTCGGCAAACGGTGATCGTCTTCAGCGAGCTTCGCCAGCACTTCTTCAGCGGTGGACGGCTGGCCCTTGGCGGTCTTCTTCAGCACTGGCAGGCCGAGTTTTTCGTAGAGAATCACGCCCAACTGCTTCGGTGAGCCGAGGTTGAATTCTTCCCCGGCGATTTCGAAGGCTTCGCGCTCCAGCGCAACCATTTTGTTGCCCAACTCGATGCTCTGGATGCCGAGCAGCTCCGCATCGACGAATGCGCCTTGGCGCTCGATACGTGCAAGAACGGGCACAAGTGGAATTTCGATGTCGGTCAGCACGCTGGCCAGACTCGGGATGGCGCTGAGCTTTTCGAACAAGGTCTGGTGCAGACGCAGAGTGATGTCGGCGTCTTCGGCGGCATACGGCCCGGCCTGTTCCAGGGCGATCTGGTCGAAGGTCAGCTGCTTGGCGCCTTTGCCGGCGATGTCCTGGAAGCTCACGGTGGTGTGATCCAGGTACTTCTGCGCGAGGCTGTCCATGTCGTGGCGGGTGGCGGTGGAGTTGAGCACGTAGGACTCAAGCATCGTGTCGAAGGCGATGCCACGCACGGTGATGCCTTGGCTCTGATCGCCGCCGATGGCGCAGTTGGCCAGGATATTCATATCGAACTTGGCGTGCTGGCCGACCTTGAGCTTGCTCGGATCTTCCAGGATCGGCTTTAGCGCGCGCAGCACGGTGTCGCGATCCAGTTGTTCCGGCACGCCGATGTAGGAGTGGGTCAGCGGAATGTACGCGGCTTCGTTGGCCTGTACAGCGAACGACAGACCGACCAGTTGCGCTTGCTGCGCGTCGATGCCGGTGGTTTCAGTGTCGAAGGCGAACAGCTTGGCGTTGTTGAGCTTTTCCAGCCAGACGTCGAAACGTGTCTGATCGAGGATGGTTTCGTACGCAGCTTCAGCGGGAGCGGAAGGCGCTTCTTCTGCTGGCGCGCTGAACAGATCGCCGGCCGGCGCAGGCTCGGCGGCAGCGCTCAGTTCCAGACGTTTGGCGTCGCGATCCAGATCATTGATCCAGCTTTTGAATTCCAGCAGGGTGTACAGCTCGTAGAGCTTGGCCGGGTCTTCCGCGCCCATTTGCAGATCGTCGAGTTCGACGTCCAGCGGCACGTCGACCTTGATGGTCGCCAGTTGGTAGGAGAGGAATGCCATCTCCTTGTGCTCTTCGAGCTTGGCCGGCAGGGTTTTCGCGCCGCGAATCGGCAGGGTCGGCACGATGTCGAGATTGGCGTACAACTCGGTGAGGCCGCCGTTGACGCCGACCAGCAGGCCGGAAGCGGTCTTCGGGCCAATGCCCGGGACGCCCGGAATGTTGTCGGACGAATCGCCCATCAGCGCCAGATAATCGATGATCTGCTCCGGTGCGACGCCGAATTTCTCCTTCACGCCTTCCACATCCATCGAGCTACCGGACATGGTGTTGACCAAGGTAATGTGGCCATCGACCAGTTGCGCCATGTCCTTGTCGCCGGTCGAAATGATCACCGGTCGATCCGCCGCCGCGCTGCTGCGGGCCAGGGTGCCGATCACGTCGTCAGCCTCGACGCCTTCCACGCACAGCAGCGGGAAGCCGAGGGCGATCACGCTCTGGTGCAGCGGTTCGATCTGCACGCGCATGTCGTCGGGCATGCTTGGGCGGTTGGCCTTGTACTCGGCGTACATCTCATCGCGAAAGGTCCCGCCCTTGGCGTCGAAGACCACGGCGAACGGGCTGTCCGGGTATTGCTTGCGCAGACTCTTGAGCATGTTCAGCACGCCTTTGACCGCACCGGTCGGCAGGCCTTTGGACGTGGTCAGCGGTGGCAGGGCGTGGAAAGCGCGGTACAGGTAAGACGAACCGTCCACCAGGACGAGGGGGGCTTGGCTCATGAGCAGAATCAACCTTTTCGGCGGGCCCGGCGCTAGAATAGCGGGACCGTTGACGACAAAGGGACAAGGTTATCATGCGTACGTTAAATCGCTTGCTGCTGGTCAGTCTGATTGCTGCCTCACCATTGGCCGCGATAGCGGCGGATGATGCGCCGGCCTCGGAGCCGGAAGTAACCATCAACACGCACACCGAAGGCGACAAGGTCATTCAGGAATACAGCCGCAGTGGCTTCGTGTATGCGATCAAGGTCACGCCGAAGGGCGGCAAACCGTATTTCCTGGTCCGCGCCGATGGTACGGATGCGAACTACATCCGATCTGATCAGCCGGATATGCTGATTCCGTCGTGGGAAATTTTTACCTGGAAGTAAGTTTCCCGACTTTTAATCGGCGCCGCGCGAAAGCGGCGCCAGAACTGAGCAGTTTTTAACCATGTCTGTGTTCACTCCCCTGGCTCGGCCCGAGCTGGAAACCTTTCTCGCCCCTTACGGGCTTGGCCGTCTGCTTGATTTCCAGGGGATCGCCGCCGGCAGTGAAAACACCAACTTCTTCATCAGTCTGGAGCAGGGCGAATTCGTCCTGACCCTGGTCGAGCGCGGCCCGTTGCAGGAGATGCCGTTCTTCATCGATCTGCTCGACGTGCTGCACGAAGCCGATCTGCCGGTACCGTATGCGCTGCGCACCACCGACGGCATGGCGTTGCGTGAACTGAAGGGCAAACCGGCCCTGCTGCAACCGCGTCTGTCCGGCAAGCACATCAAGGTCGCCAACGCTCAGCATTGCGCGCAAGTCGGCGAGTTGCAGGCGCATCTGCACCTGGCGACCCAGGGCGAGCGCATGATCAAGCGCAAGACCGATCGTGGCCTGGACTGGATGCTGGAGGAGGGCACCGAGTTTCTTTCGCACCTGAGCGATGAGCCGCGTGCCCTGCTGCAAAAGGCCCTGGATGAAATCACTGAACGCAAAGACAAGATTCTTGCGCTGCCCCGGGCGAATATTCATGCCGACCTGTTTCGCGACAACGCGATGTTCGAAGGTACGCACCTGACCGGGCTGATCGACTTCTACAACGCCTGCTCGGGGCCGATGCTCTACGACGTGGCAATTGCCTTGAACGACTGGTGTTCGGACGATGACGGTCTGATCGATGGGCCGCGGGCGCGGGCGTTCCTCGGTGCCTATGCGACATTGCGTCCGTTCACGGCGGCAGAAGCCGAGCTATGGCCGACCATGCTGCGCGTGGCGTGTGTGCGGTTCTGGCTGTCGCGGTTGATCGCGGCAGAGCAGTTTGCCGGGCAGGATGTGCTGATTCACGATCCAAAAGAATTTGAAGAGCGCTTGGCGCAGCGGCAGGCGGTCAATACACCTTTACCCTTCGCCCTCTGAACTGTGGCGAGCGAGCTTGCTCGCGCTGGGCTGCGCAGCGGCCCCAAAATTCTGGCACTCAGCCAGATTTTTGTGAGTGCTGCGCACTCAAGCGGGAGCAAGCTCCCTCGCCACAGGTTTTGGGTTGTTACAACGATTCCAGGCAGCCGGCCAGATCATTGCCCAACTTTTCCAATACCTGTTCATAACCCTGGGCTGTCGCCGGGGTGTATCCGCCCAGTGCATCCAGCTCCGCCAGTTTCACCGGCAGGCCGGCCACTAATGTCTCTGCCAGACGCGGACGCAGCGGCGGCTCGCTGAACACACAGGTCTTGCCCACTTCCTGCAACCGCTTGCGCATCGCCGCGACATGCTGCGCGCCCGGCTGCACTTCGGCGGCCACACTGAAAACGCCGGTGTGCTTCAGGCCATAAGCCTCTTCAAAGTAATCGAACGCTTCGTGAAAGACGAAGTACGGCTTGCCTTCAACGCTGGCCAGACGCTGCTTCAAACGCTGATCCAGCGCATCCAGACGTTCGTCGAAAGCCTTGGCATTGCTCTGATAACGCTCGGCATTCGCCGGGTCGGCAGCGCTCAAATCAGCTGCCATCTTGTCGGCAATTACCCGCGCGTTGACCGGCGATAGCCACAAATGTGCATCCAGCGTGCCCGGGCGGTGATCGTGGTCATGCTCGTCAGCCTCTTCGGCATGGGAATGGCTATCTTCAGCAAAACGACGCAACTTCATCCCCGGCAGATCCTGCACCGCCACGCTCGGCAACGTCCGGCCGTTGAGCACGCGCGGCAGGAAACCTTCCATGTCCGGGCCGATCCAGTAGAGCAGATCCACCGACTGCACCTTCCGTACGTCGGATGGGCGCAGGGCGTAATTGTGCGGCGAGGCGCCAGGCGGCAGCAGCACTTCTGGAATCGCCACCCCGTCCTGTACGGCTGCTGCGATCAGCTGCAGCGGTTTGATGCTGGTGAGGACTTTGACTTCGGCCTGAGCCGAACCGATCAGCAGAAAACTGGCGACAAACGCCACAAAAACAGAAAAAAGTCGGGACACGATGACCACTCAAGGAGGCGAGAACGGGTAACATAATAACGTCTCTATCAAAACTCGTCGCCGCCCATGCCTATTACACCGATTGCCAGCCGTCCCCACGACCACTCTCATTGCGTGCACAGCGCTTTGTCCGAGGCCGATACCTTGTGCGCCCAGAAAGGCTTGCGCCTGACCGCGTTGCGCCGTCGGGTGCTGGAGCTGGTGTGGCAGAGCCACAAGCCGCTGGGCGCCTACGACATCCTCGCCGTGCTCAGCGAGCAGGACGGTCGCCGGGCTGCGCCGCCTACCGTGTACCGTGCGCTGGATTTCCTCCTGGAAAACGGCTTGGTGCATCGCATCTCCTCGCTCAACGCCTTCGTTGGCTGCGTGCACCCGGAACACGCGCATCAGGGCCAGTTCCTGATCTGCCGCGACTGCCACGCCGCTATCGAACTTGAGCAGAAAGTGATCAGCGACGCGATCATCAACAGCGCCAAGGACGTTGGTTTCATCGTCGAGGCGCAGACCGTCGAAGTCGTCGGCCTCTGCTCCGGTTGCCAGGGGGCTTGATGAGCAACGCGCTGATCCGTCTGGAACAGGTCGCCGTGACGTTTGCCGGGCAGGCTGTGCTGGACAACATCGAGCTGAGCGTCGAGCCGGGGCAGATCGTCACCCTGATCGGCCCTAATGGCGCCGGCAAGACCACGCTGGTACGCGCCGTACTCGGGCTGTTGAAGCCAGACAGCGGCAGCGTCTGGCGCAAGCCGAAGCTGCGCGTCGGCTACATGCCGCAAAAACTCCACGTCGATCCGACCTTGCCGCTTTCGGTCCTGCGTTTTCTGCGACTGGTGCCGGGGGTTGATCGCCCGCGTGCGTTGGCGGCGTTGAAGGAAGTCGGCGCCGAACACGTGATCGACAGCCCGGTGCAAAGCGTTTCCGGTGGTGAAATGCAGCGTGTGCTGCTGGCCCGGGCGCTGCTGCGCGAACCGGAATTGCTGGTGCTCGACGAGCCGGTGCAAGGCGTTGATGTCGCCGGGCAAGCCGAGTTGTACAGCCTGATCACCCGTCTGCGCGACCGTCACGGCTGCGGCGTACTGATGGTGTCCCACGATCTGCATCTGGTCATGAGCACCACCGACCAGGTCGTTTGCCTCAACCGTCACGTCTGCTGCTCCGGGCATCCCGAGCAGGTCAGCGGCGACCCGGCGTTCGTCGAGCTGTTCGGCAAGAACGCACAGAGCCTGGCGATTTATCACCACCATCACGACCATGCTCACGACCTGCATGGCTCGGTAGTCAAAGGGCCGGTTATCGGCCAACCTCACGTTCACGGAGACAACTGCAAGCATGGCTGATTTTCTGTTGTATGCCCTGCTCGCAGGCTTGGCGTTAGCGGTGGTCGCAGGACCGCTCGGCTCGTTTGTGGTCTGGCGGCGCATGGCCTATTTCGGCGATACCTTGTCCCACGCGGCTTTGCTCGGCGTGGCGCTGGGCTTTTTGCTGGATGTCAGCCCGACGGTCGCGGTGACGGTCGGCTGCCTGCTGCTGGCCGTGCTGCTGGTAACGCTGCAACAGCGTCAACCGCTAGCGTCTGACACGTTGTTGGGAATTCTCGCGCCGAGCACGCTCTCTCTCGGGCTGGTGGTACTAAGCTTCATGCATGAAGTGCGGATTGACCTGATGGGCTATCTGTTCGGCGACCTGCTGGCGATCAGTCCGACCGATCTGGCGTGGATCCTTGGCGGCAGCGCGGCGGTGCTGGTTGTGCTGGTGGCGCTGTGGCGGCCATTGCTGGCGATCACCGTGCATGAAGAGCTGGCCAAGGTCGAGGGCTTGCCGGTGGCGGGTCTGCGTATGGCGCTGATGTTGTTGATTGCGGTGGTGATCGCGGTGGCGATGAAAATCGTCGGTGTGTTGCTGATTACTTCGCTGTTGATCATCCCGGCGGCTGCGGCACAGCGTCACGCCCGTTCGCCGGAGCAGATGGCCCTGGGCGCGAGCCTGCTGGGCATACTCGCCGTGTGTGGCGGGCTGGCGCTGTCGTGGTTCAAGGACACCCCGGCCGGCCCGTCAATCGTTGTGACGGCGGCCGCACTGTTTCTGCTGAGTTTTGTTCTGCCCCGTCGAGGGGTGTAGACTTGCTCGCTTTTTGCGCAATTAGAGAGTCGCAGGAATGAAGCCGTTCGCCTCCCGTTATCTGCTCCTTGTCGCATTTTCCGTGCTGCTGGGCGCCTGCCAAAGCACGCCGCCGGTGGCCGAAGTCCCCGATGCGCGGGCTACGGCCATCGCACAGCTGGAGCAAAGCCTGGCCAGCAGCGAACTGGCCACCGCCGAAGACCAACTGGCCGCTTTGCAGGTCGAAACCCCCAACGATCAGTCCCTTGAGCAATACCAGCGGCAATTGGCCGAAGCGTATCTGCGCCGCAGCCAGATCGTGCTGCAGAAAGGTGATGTGAATGCAGCGGCCACGGCGCTGAGCCGTGCTCGTGCGTTGATGCCGAAAGCCCCGGCGCTGACCGGTGGCGTCAATGGTGCCATCACCGAAGCGCGCAAGGCTGAGCTGGAAAAGGCTGAAGCGGCGTTGCTCGCTGCCGAAGCCAAGCCCAAAGCCAAGGTGATCGACCCGACTGCCGAGAGCACCACGGTTGCACTGAATATCACCGATAGCCGCAAACTTCGCCGCCAACTGGATGCGATCGCCGCCGATGTGGTGAATTATGAGTGTGCAGTGACCATTCAGGCGCCGCGTACCAATGACTATCCATGGTTGTCGACGTTGCTGAGCAAGCGCGTGAAGAAGTTGAATCCGGATTTCGATCTGCAGATCCATAAGCAGATCGTGCGCACAGTCCCGGCGCAGATGGTTCTGATTCCGCGTAAACCGTAAAAGCATCGCGGGCAAGCCCGCTCCCAAAGGTACAGCGTGATCCTGTGGGAGCGGGCTTGCCCGCGATAACGTCTTACCAGTCGGCGAATTTCTTAGGCCGGAATGGCTTTCGCCTTAGGCTCCCGAGCCCAGACACGATGCTGCCCGATCGCGGCAAAGAACGGCTTGGTCAGCGCACCAACATCCTTGCCCTCCAGCAACCCGGCATCTGCCTCCAGCTTCAAAACATCCAACAACTGCTTGGCTTCGCCCTGAAGTGCAATCGCCTTCAGATGCTTGTATGCCTCCAGCACGTAATGCAGAGCCACGCCGTCACCGCTTAGTGCTTTGACCGACGCCGCACCACCTGGCACGAACACCGCATCGAAAATTACCGAAGGCATGCCTTCCATCGATGCATCCACTGGCAAGCTTTTACCGTCGGCAGTCTTCACTGGCGCCGAAGTCGGGCCAAGCAACTTGGCATGCGCACCTTCAGCGGCCAATGCCTTCTTCATTGCATCAATCGCCGCACCATCAACGCCGTTGGCAGCAAGAATCGCCACTTTTCGCGTCTTGATGTTCTCCGGCAACAGATTGGCCTGACTCAGCGAAGGCGAATTGTCGAAGGAGGTTTTGCGCACCTCCACCGTGCCTTTGGTTGGTGCCGGCAGACCCAGATTGGCCGCCACACGTTTGGCCAGTTCCAGATCGATGTTGGCGAGAATCTCGTTCACCTCACGTGCTCGGATGAACTCACGCTCAACCTTACCCAGCTCGAAGCTATAGGCGGCGATGATGTGCTCTTTCTCATGGGCACTCATGCTGTTGAAGAACAGCCGCGCTTGCGAGAAGTGATCGCTGAACGATTCGCTGCGCTGGCGGATCTTGGCGGCGTCGATGCGTTCCGGGTACGTCTCGAAACCACCGTCCTGCGCGGCCGGCGGGGTTTCTTTCGGCCAGCCACCGTCAATCGAGTTCGGCTCGTAAGACGCACGACCCTTGTCGATCACCGTGCGGTGCTGGGCATCACGCTGACCGTTGTGGAACGGCGCGACCGGGCGGTTGATCGGCAGCTCGTGAAAGTTCGGCCCGCCAAGTCGGCTGATCTGCGTATCGGTGTAGGAAAACAGACGACCTTGCAGCAGCGGGTCGTTGGAGAAGTCGATCCCCGGCACGATATGGCCCGGGCAGAACGCGACCTGCTCGGTCTCGGCAAAGAAGTTGTCCGGATTGCGATTGAGGGTCATTTTGCCCAGCGGCGTAATCGGCACGATTTCTTCGGGGATCAGCTTGGTCGGGTCGAGGATGTCGAAATCGAAGTCATGCTCGTTTTCCTCCTCGATGACCTGCACGCCCAGCTCCCATTCCGGGTAGTCACCCATCTCGATGGCTTCCCAGAGGTCGCGACGGTGGTAGTCGGTGTCTTTACCGGCGAGCTTCTGCGCTTCGTCCCAGACCAGCGAGCAAGTGCCGGCGGTAGGGCGCCAGTGGAATTTGACGAAGCGCGATTTGCCCTCGGCGTTGACCAGCCGGAAGGTATGCACGCCAAAGCCCTGCATGCTGCGCAGGCTTTTCGGGATCGCCCGGTCGGACATGGCCCAGATGACCATGTGTGCCGATTCCGGCACCAGTGAAACGAAATCCCAGAAGGTGTCGTGGGCCGAGCCGCCGGTCGGGATTTCGTTGTGCGGTTCAGGTTTTACCGCGTGGACGAAGTCGGGAAACTTGATCGCATCCTGAATGAAGAACACCGGCATGTTGTTGCCGACCAGGTCGAAGTTACCTTCATCGGTGAAGAACTTCACCGCGAAACCGCGCACGTCACGTACGGTGTCGCCGGAGCCGCGGGGTCCTTGAACAGTGGAAAAGCGCACGAATACCGGGGTCTTTTTCCCCGGATCCTGTAGGAAGCCAGCCTTGGTCAGAGCGGCATGGTTCTCGTAAGCCTGAAAGAAACCGTGTGCGCCGGTGCCGCGGGCGTGGACGATGCGCTCCGGGATCCGCTCATGGTCAAAGTGCGTGATCTTTTCACGCATGATGAAGTCTTCCAGCAGCGATGGGCCGCGGGCGCCCACCTTGAGGGTGTTCTGGTTGTCGGCGATTTTCACGCCCTGGTTGGTGCGCAGGGCCTGGCCGGTGGCGTCGGAGCGAAATTTCTCCAGGCTGTCGAGTTTGGTATTGGTGTTGGCGCGATCCGGGGTATCGGTTCCAGCCAGTTCACTTTTGCCGGTGGTAGGTTTCTTGGTACTCATCAGACGTAAACTCCTCGTTTGACCCCTTTTCAACGGGGACTCTTGAGCGTTTCCGGGCACGGTTACCCAGGGTTTCAAGTCGCTTAACTAGTGACCGATGAGCAGGAACGGGCGTTCCTTTTTTATGACCTTTGATCTTGTTATTGCCAAATCGAAGGTTAATTGCGAAATAAATGCTAAGAACCTCTATACGGACAGGCTAAAATGCGCGCCCGGCTAACCGCTGATCCTTTTCTAACGCGCCCCACAAGGTTCGCTACGTGATCGAGTTTCAAAACGTCCACAAGACTTACCGCGTCGCCGGTAAGGACATTCCCGCCCTGCACCCGACCAGTCTGAAGATTGAGAACGGTCAGGTCTTCGGCCTGATCGGTCATTCCGGTGCGGGCAAAAGTACCCTGCTGCGTCTGATCAATCGCCTGGAACAATCCAGTGGCGGCAAGATCATCGTCGACGGCGAAGAAGTCACCGCGCTGGACGCCAACGGCCTGCGCCGTTTCCGCCAGCAAGTCGGGATGATCTTCCAGCACTTCAACCTGCTCGCCTCCAAGACCGTGGCCGACAACGTTGCGTTGCCGCTGACCCTGGCCGGTGAGTTGTCGAGCAGCGAAATCAACAAGCGCGTCGCCGAGCTGCTCAAGCGCGTCGGCCTGTCCGATCACGCCAAGAAGTACCCGGCGCAGTTGTCCGGCGGCCAGAAGCAGCGCGTCGGCATCGCCCGCGCCCTGGCGACCAAGCCGAAAATCCTGCTCTGCGACGAGGCCACCAGCGCTCTCGACCCGCAAACCACGGCGTCGGTTCTGCAACTGCTGGCCGAGATCAACCGCGAACTGAAGCTGACCATCGTGCTGATCACCCACGAGATGGATGTGATCCGCCGCGTCTGCGATCAGGTTGGCGTGATGGATGCCGGCGTGATCGTCGAGCAAGGTTCGGTGGCCGATGTGTTCCTGCATCCGCAGCACCCGACCACCAAGCGTTTCGTCCAGGAAAGCGAGCAGATCGACGAAAGCGAGCAGCGCGATGACTTCGCTCACGTGCCCGGCCGCATCGTGCGTCTGACCTTCCAGGGCGAAGCGACCTACGCGCCGTTGCTGGGCACCGTCGCCCGGGAAACCGGCGTCGACTACAGCATCCTCGCCGGTCGCATCGACCGCATCAAAGACATTCCGTACGGGCAATTGACCCTCGCCGTCACCGGTGGCGACATGGAAGCGGCCTTCGCCCGCTTCACCGCCGCTGACGTTCACATGGAGGTATTGCGCTAATGGAAGACCTGATCAGTTTCTTCACCAATATCGACTGGTACGAAATCTGGCTGGCCACCGGCGACACCATGCTGATGCTTGGCGGTTCGCTGCTGTTCACCGTGCTGCTCGGCCTGCCGCTGGGCGTGTTGCTGTTCCTCTGCAGCCCGCGTCAGCTTCTGGAAAACCGTGGCTTCTACGCGGTCATGTCGCTGGCGGTGAACATTCTGCGTTCGCTGCCGTTCATTATTCTGCTGATCGTGATGATCCCGTTCACCGTGCTGATTACTGGCACGTCGCTGGGCGTGGCCGGTGCGATTCCGCCGTTGGTGGTCGGGGCCACGCCGTTCTTCGCGCGTCTGGTGGAAACCGCGCTGCGTGAAGTCGATCGCGGCATCATCGAAGCAACCCAGTCGATGGGCGCGACCACGCGGCAGATCATCATGAACGCCTTGCTGCCGGAAGCCCGTCCGGGCATCTTTGCAGCGATAACGGTGACGGCGATTACCTTGGTGTCCTATACGGCGATGGCCGGTGTGGTCGGCGCCGGTGGCCTGGGTGACCTGGCGATCCGTTTCGGTTATCAGCGTTTCCAGACCGACGTGATGATCGTCACCGTGGTGCTGCTGTTGATCCTGGTGCAAGTGTTGCAAATGGTCGGTGATCGACTGGTCGTACATTTCTCGCGCAAATAACCGGTTTTTGTAACTTAGAGATGAGCCGGCCATTCGCTGGCAGGCGCCAGACGGGCGCCTCAAAAGGAGTTAGCTGAATGAAAAAACTGATCGCTGCTTTCGCTGCCGTTGCGGCATTCTCGGCCCACGCCGAAACCCTGACCGTTGCCGCCACTCCGGTGCCGCACGCGGAAATCCTCGAATTCGTGAAGCCGGCTCTGGCCAAAGAAGGCGTGGATCTGAAGGTCAAGGTCTTCACCGACTACATTCAGCCAAACGTACAGGTTGCCGAAAAGCGTCTGGACGCCAACTTCTTCCAGCACCAGCCGTACCTCGATGAGTTCAACAAAGCCAAGGGCACCAGCCTGGTGGCTGTGACTGGTGTGCACCTGGAACCGCTGGGCGCTTACTCGAGCAAGATCAAGGATCTGAAAGACCTGCCAAGCGGCGCCAACGTGGTGATCCCGAACGACGCCACCAACGGCGGCCGTGCGCTGTTGCTGCTGGCCAAGGCTGGCGTGATCACTCTGAAGGACCCGACCAACATTCTGTCGACCCTCAAAGACATCGCCCAAAACCCGAAAGATCTGAAAATCCGTGAACTGGAAGCCGCGACCATTCCGCGCGTGCTGACCCAGGTCGATCTGGCCCTGATCAACACCAACTACGCACTGGAAGCCAAGCTCGATCCGTCCAAGGACGCGCTGGTGATCGAAGGCAACGACTCACCTTACGTGAACATCCTCGTGTCCCGTGCGGACAACAAGGACAGCGATGCAATGAAGAAACTGGCTGCCGCCCTGCACAGCCCGGAAGTGAAGCAATTCATCACCGAGAAGTACAAGGGTGCGGTATTGCCGGCGTTCTGAGACAGATTGCTGCAACCTGATCGTGCCCACGCTCTGCGTGGGCATGCATCTCCGGACGCTCCGCGTCCTCTGGGACGCAGAGCGTCCCTTGCTGCATTCCCACGCAGAGCGTGGGAACGATCAAAAACAAAAGGGGACGCCAATGGCGTCCCCTTTTTTGTGTCCGAGCTTTGCTGCGGTTATTTGCGGTTAAGCATCACCGGCAGCTGCGCTACCAGTTTGGCGTTGTTCAACGGCGCACGGATAAAGCCACGCTGCGTACCATCCGGGCCGATCACCGCGAGGTTGCCGCTATGGTCGACGGTGTAATTCGGCTTGGTGGTGTCCGCTGGAATAAACGGAATGCTTACCGCGTTCGCCACTTTCTGCAGCTCTTCAATCGAGGTCGGCGTCAGGCCGACAAACTGCGGATCGAAGTAACCCAGGTATTGCTTCAGCTGCTTCGGGTTATCCCGGTTCGGGTCAACGCTGACCAGCACGATCTGCAACTTGTCCACAGCGTCTTTAGGCAGTTCGCTCTTGATCTGCCGCAGTTGCGCCAATGTGGTCGGGCAGATGTCCGGGCAGAAGGTGTAGCCGAAAAACAGCAGGCTCCACTTGCCCTTCAACTCGTCGATGGCGACCGGTTTGCCGTCCTGATCGGTCATCGTCACGTTCGGCAGGGTGCGGCTCTGCGGCAGCAGAATAATGCCGGCGTCGATCAGCGCGGTCGGGTCGCCCTGGCCCTTGCCGCTCAGCACCTTGTTGACGGTAAGCCCGAGGATCAGCGCGATCACGGCGACGAGGATGAAGACGGTTTTCTGGGTTCGAGTCATAGGTTCAACAGTAAGTAGTGGTCTACGAGCAGGGCGATGAACAGCAGAAACAAGTACCAGATAGAGTACTTGAACGTGTTGATCGCCGCATGCGGCCGAGTGCCACGGTACAGCACCACGGCCCATTGCAGAAACCTTGCGCCGAGGGCGAGGGCGCATATCAGGTAGAGCGCGCCGCTCATATGGATCACGTACGGCAGCAGGCTGACCGCAAGCAGCGCGAAGGTGTACAGCAGAATGTGCACCTTGGTGTAGTGCTCGCCGTGAGTGACCGGCAGCATCGGGATGTCGGCCTTGGCGTATTCCTCTTTGCGATGGATCGCCAGCGCCCAAAAGTGCGGCGGCGTCCAGGCGAAGATGATCAGCACCAGCAACAGCGGTTCGGCGCTGACGTGGCCGGTGGCGGCGGTCCAGCCGAGCAGCGGCGGTGCGGCGCCGGCGAGGCCGCCGATGACGATGTTCTGCGGCGTCGCGCGTTTAAGAAAACCGGTGTAGATCACCGCGTAACCGAGCAGCGAAGCCAGCGTCAGCCATGCCGTCAGCGCATTGGTGAAGGTCAGCAGCAACGCCTGACCGAGCAGCGCCAACACCAGCGCAAAGGTCAGTGCAGCGGCAGGCGAAACCCGGCCCTCGGCCATTGGCCGTTTATGCGTGCGCGCCATCACCGCATCAATGCGCCGATCCACCACATGATTGACCGCCGCCGCACCGCCGGCACACAGCGCGATGCCCAGATTGCCGAACACCAGCACCGTCCACGGCACCCCGGCGCGGGTCGCGAGGAACATGCCGACCAGCGAAGTGATCAGCATCAGCACCACGACTTTTGGCTTGGTCAGCTCCAGATAGTCACGCCAGATCGCCTGATGCGGGCGTTCGCCAATCAGAATCGCCACGGCGTTTCTCCTTTTATTGTGATGGGCGCGGCCGCGTGTTTACGCGGGCTCAGGCGCCAGCGCGCGAGCACCGGTTGTTTGACCCGGACCAGACTGGTCCGCGCGTGGTAATTGACCAGCACCATGGTCATTAACAGCGCCGCACCGCCGGCGTTATGCGCCACGGCCACCGGCAGCGGCAGATGGAACAGCACGTTGCTGATGCCGAGGGTGATCTGTGCGCCGAGCGCGACCACGACTAATCCGGCCAACCGCGTCATGCCGACCACTTTCAATTGCCACGCCAGACCGAGCAGCACCAACGTCACCAACAGCGCGCCGATGCGGTGGGTCAAATGAATCGCCGTGCGCGCATCGCTGTCGAGTTGTCCACCCAGATAATTCGGGCCGATGTGTTGAGTCAGGTGAAAGCCGTTGGCGAAGTCGGCGGGTGGCAGCCATTGGCCGTGGCAGGTCGGGAAGTCGATGCAGGCCACCGCCGCATAATTGGAACTGACCCAGCCACCGAGGGCGATCTGGCCGATCACCAGTAACAGGCCAGCGGTCGCCCAATACTGCAAACGCTTGGGCACGGTCAGCGCCGGCAGCACCCCGGACAATCGCAACGTCAGCAAAAACAGCAGGCTCAAGGTCGCAAAACCGCCAAGCAAATGCCCGGTGACCACTTGCGGCCAGAGCTTGAGCGTCACCGTCCACATGCCGAACGCCGCTTGCGCAAACACCACCGCCAACAGAAACAGCGGCAGTTTCAACGGCAGCCCCGGATGACGCCGATTGACCCAGGCGCGCCCGGCCAGAATCGAAATGAGCAGGCCGAGGGTGCCGGCGAAGTAGCGGTGGATCATCTCGTTCCAGCCCTTGTGCGCCTCCACCGGCGAGTCGGGGTAATGCAGTTCGGCATGGGCCAGTTGGGCTTCGCTTTTTGGCACGCTGATAAAGCCGTAGCAGCCCGGCCAGTCCGGACAGCCCAGACCTGCGTGGGTCAGGCGGGTGTAGGCGCCGAGCAGCACCACAATCAGGGCCAGCAGGGTGGCAAACAGCGCGAGGCGAAATCCAGGTTTGGCCATGACGATGCCCTTATCCGATGTTCGACAGTTTCAGCAGGTGACGCAGGTCGTTGAGCAAGTCCTTGCCTTTGACGTTCGGGTCGTAGCGCAGCACCAGATTGCCGTGCGGGTCGATGATCCACAGTTGTGGGGTGGCTTTGTCGCCAGTGGTCTTGCTGAAGGTGGTGACATCCAGTGGGTAGCGTTGAAGTTGCGGATATTCACGGGTCAATTTGGCTTCGTAGTCAGCACCCAAAGGCTGTGCGGCGGCCAGGGCGTGGCTGGCGCGGCTGGCATCACGACCGAGGCCGATCTGGATCTGCCGCGCCAGATACACCAACTGCTGGCAATCGACGGCGCAATCCTTGGGCGCGGTGACCAGCATCTGCCAGCGCTGCTCATCGGCGACCACGCCAAGGTCGGCGCGAGTCTGACCGTTGCCGATCAGTTCGCCGTGGTAGCTGCGACCCTCCGGCACCCAGAACTGCAACTTGTACATGCCGGTGGCGAGGATCATCGGACCGATCACGCCGAGCACAATCAGCAGCAGTTGAATGCGCCCACGCCGGCGGGTGGCGGCAGGTTTCGCCTCAGACATGCTGGGTGGATTCATGGCCGTTCCCATGTTTTTTCTCCTTTGCGTTGTGCAAGCCCAAATAGAGGTAGAGGCCAAGCAGGGCTGTGGCCATGGCGAACCACTGCACGGCGTAACCGAGGTGTTTTTCCGGGCCCATGGCGACCACCGGCCAATCGGCCTCGTAGCTGGCCGGGCCTTGTTCTGCACGCACCTCGTAGGCGAAGCCGTCGCGGTCGAGGGTTTTCCACAACTTGGCCGGCTCGACGGCGGTGATGGTTTGCGGCCAGGTGCTGCTGACCGGATCGGCGTGCAGCTGGAAGGTTGCGCCGGGGGCGACGTAGACCCAGGCGTCGAGATTCAGCGCATCAGTGGGCGTGGTGAATTGCGGCGGCACGCGGCGATCCGGCCACGGCAGCCAACCGCGATTGACCAGCAGCCACAGGCCGCTGCGTTGATCCTGAAACGGTTGCAGCAGTTCGACACCGACCTTGCCGTTACGCTGGCGGTTGTCGAGCAGCAAGCTGTGCGCGGCGTCGAACTGGCCATATAGATGCACGCGGCGATAGGCCGGGTCGGCGCTGTGCAGCAATTCGCTGCTGGCCATCGGCTCGGCGGCGCGACGTTCGGCATAACTGGCGAGCAGGGCGGTTTTCTCGGCGCCACGGCTCAATTGCCAGAAGCCCAGCGACACCAGCAGCGGCAGCAACAACGCTACGACAATCGTCGGAATGAGCCCCGGCCGAAAGCGCTTCATGGCCGCGCCACAAAGTCAGTCGTCGCGATCGCTATACTCAACTGCATCGCCTGTCCCCCG
Source organism: Pseudomonas sp. FW305-7 (assembly GCF_058786735.1). Classification (NCBI taxonomy): domain Bacteria; kingdom Pseudomonadati; phylum Pseudomonadota; class Gammaproteobacteria; order Pseudomonadales; family Pseudomonadaceae; genus Pseudomonas; species Pseudomonas sp. FW305-7. The sequence goes on along the minus strand of NZ_JBYSZA010000002.1, from coordinate 5,710 downwards.
GAGTCTTCCCATGCTCAAAGCAGCCATCGTCGTGCTGCTGATTGCCACGGTGATCAGCCTGTTCAGCGGCCTGTTTTTCCTGGTCAAGGACGACAGCAGCTCGAATCGCCTGGTCATCGCCTTGAGTGTTCGGGTGGCATTGGCCGCTGCAACCGTCGGCTTGATCGCCTGGGGTTTCTACAGCGGCCAACTGGTGTCGCATGCGCCTTGGTAGCGTTGCTCCTCAGAGCACATAAACGAAGATGAACAAGCCGATCCACACCACATCGACGAAGTGCCAATACCAGCTCGCCGCTTCGAAACCGAACTGATGCTCGGCGTCGAAGTGACCCTTCATGATGCGCATCAGCATCACAAACAGAATGATCGTACCGATGGTGACGTGGGCGCCGTGGAAACCGGTGAGCATGAAGAATGTCGCGCCGTAGATGCCCGAACCGAGGGTCAGGCCCAGTTCGTGATAGGCGTGAATGTATTCCTCAGCTTGAAAACCGAGGAACGCGCAGCCGAGCAGCACGGTGATCGCCAGCCAGATTTTCAGCGCGCCGCGATGGCCCTTCTTCAGCGCATGGTGGGCGATGGTGATGGTCACACTGGAGCTGACCAGCAGAATCGTGTTGATCAGCGGCAGGCCCCACGGGCTGATGACTTCCTTCGGTGGCGGGAACAGTTTCGGATCCGGGGTATGCAGCAGCGGCCAGGTGAACTGGAAGTTCGGCCAGAGCATGTGGGCGATGCCTTTCGGGCCTTCGCCACCCAGCGCCGGGCCGGAGACGTGTCGCACGTAAAACAGCGCACCGAAGAACGCGGCGAAGAACATCACCTCGGAAAAGATGAACCAACTCATGCCCCAGCGAAACGAGCGATCCAGCTGCGGGCTGTACAGCCCTGAGCGGCTTTCCTTGATCACCGTGCCGAACCAGCCGAACAGCATGTACGCCAGCAGCAGTCCGCCGACGAAAAAGATGTACGGCCCATGGGATTCCGGGCGTGCGGCTTTTAGATCGTTGAACCAGGTGGCGAGGCCGTACACGGTGATGGCCATGCCGAAGGTGGCGATGATCGGCCATTTGCTCTGGGCCGGAACGTAATAATGCTCATGAGTTGCCATTTATTGTTCTCCTTATCGAGCACGCTCAACCGCCAGTGTTTACAGCTACCGGAGGATGTCGGGCGGTGATATCGAACAGCGTGTAGGACAGCGTCAGGTGCTTCACATCCTTGGGCATGTCGCGGTCAACAATGAAGCGCACCGGCATCTCGATCTGCTGACCGGGCTGCAGCACCTGCTGGGTAAAACAAAAACATTCGGTCTTGTGGAAATACGCCGCCGCGTTGCTCGGCGCGATGCTCGGCACGGCTTGCGCACTCATCGGTTTGTCGGTGGGATTACGCGCGATGAAGATCATCTCGTTGACCGCGCCGGGGTTGGCGGTGAGTTCGTCGTGCTTGGGGTAGAAATCCCATGGCATGTCGGCGGTGTTGGTCGACAGAAACTGCACGCGCACCTGGCGCGAAGTGTCGACCACCTGCTCGCCCTCGTACTGCCCGGCGGTCTTGCCGTTGATGCCGAACGCTTTGCACATCACGTCGTAGATCGGCACCAGGGCAAAGCCGAAGACAAACATCGCCACCACCACCCCGAGCAGGCGGGTGACGAGTTTCTTCATCGAGATCGAGTCAGCCATGGTTCCAACCCTCTGCCGAGAACCCTGTGGGAGCTGGCTTGCCAGCGATGGCTGCCTGACTGACACACTGCAATGGCCCCATCGCTGGCAAGCCAGCTCCCACAATGTTTGTCACAGGGCGGAAAGTGTTCATTTCACTTCCGGCGGTGTGGTGAAGGTGTGATACGGCGCCGGGGACGGCACGCTCCATTCCAGGCCTTCAGCGCCATCCCACGGTTTGGCCGGTGCCGGCGGGCCGCCGCGAATGGTCTTGATCACGATGAACAGAAAGAACAGCTGCGTGGTGCCGAACATGAACGCGCCAATCGAGGAGACCATGTTGAAGTCGGCGAATTGCAGGTTGTAGTCCGGAATCCGTCGTGGCATCCCCGCCAGACCGACGAAATGCATCGGGAAGAACGTCAGGTTCATGCCGACGAACGACAGCCAGAAATGCAGCTTGCCGAGGGTTTCGTCGTACATGTGGCCGGTCCATTTCGGCAGCCAGTAGTAGGTGGAGGCGAAGATCCCGAAGATCGCCCCCGGCACCAGCACGTAGTGGAAATGCGCGACCACGAAGTAGGTGTCCTGATACTGGAAGTCCGCCGGAGCGATGGCCAGCATCAGTCCGGAGAAACCGCCGATTGAGAACAGGATCACGAACGCCACGGCAAACAGCATTGGCGTTTCGAAGGTCAGTGAGCCCTGCCACATGGTGCTGGCCCAGTTGAACACTTTCACCCCGGTCGGCACCGCGATCAGCAGGGTCGCGTACATGAAGAACAGCTCGCCCACCAGCGGGATGCCCACCACGAACATGTGGTGCGCCCAGACGATGAATGACAGAAACGCGATGCTCGCTGTGGCGTAGACCATCGAGGTGTAGCCGAACAGCGGCTTGCGCGAAAACGTCGGGATGATCGAGCTGACGGCGCCGAACGCCGGCAGGATCATGATGTACACCTCGGGATGCCCGAAGAACCAGAACACATGCTGGAACAGCACCGGGTCACCGCCACCGGCGGCACTGAAGAAACTGGTGCCGAAGTGGATATCCATCAGCATCATCGTCACGCACCCGGCCAGCACCGGCATCACCGCTATCAGCAGGAACGCGGTGATCAGCCAGGTCCAGACGAACAGCGGCATTTTCATCAGGGTCATGCCGGGGGCGCGCAGGTTGAGGATGGTGGCGACCACGTTGATCGCGCCCATGATCGAACTGATCCCCATCAGGTGGATGGCGAAAATGAAGTAGGTCACGCTTTCGGGGGCGTAGGTCGTCGACAGCGGTGCGTAGAACGTCCAGCCGAAATTCGGCCCGCCACCGGCGGTGAACAGGGTCGAAACCAGCAGGATGAAGGCTGCCGGCAACAGCCAGAAGCTGAAGTTGTTCATCCGTGGCAGCGCCATGTCCGGCGCGCCGATCATCAACGGGATCATCCAGTTGGCGAGGCCGACGAAGGCCGGCATGACCGCACCGAAGACCATCACCAGACCGTGCATGGTGGTCATCTGGTTGAAGAACGCCGGCTCGACGATTTGCAGTCCCGGCTGGAACAGTTCGGCGCGAATCACCATCGCGAACGTACCGCCGAGCAGGAACATGGAAAACGCAAACCACAGGTACAGCGTGCCGATGTCCTTGTGGTTGGTGGTCAGCACCCAGCGCATCAGGCCTTTGGCGGGGCCGTGGGCGTGGTCGGCATGACCGTGGTCATCGATTACAGCGCTCATGGCCTGTCTCCTGTAAACGAGTGAGCTGGGCGGGCCGAGGCGCGATGCTCCGGCCGATGGATTGTCTGCGCGATAGACCGGCTCATTTGCTTTCCGCCTGTTTCAGCTCCAGCACTTCTTTTGGCGTGACCATGTCGCCCTTGTTGTTGCCCCAGGCGTTACGTTCATAGGTCACGACCGCCGCGATATCGACTTCCGACAGCTGCTTGCCGAACGCTGCCATGGCGGTGCCGGGCTTGCCGTGGAAGACAATGCTCAAATGGCCTTCTTTCGGTCCGGTGGCGATTTTCGAGCCTTTGAGTGCCGGGAACATTGGCGGCAGGCCCTGGCCTTCGGCCTGGTGACAGGCGACGCAGGTGGTGTGATAGATCTTGTCGCCACGCTCCTTGAGTTCGTCGAGCGTCCATTCCTTGCTGGTCAACTCTTTGAGCTGCGCGGCTTCGGCTTTGCGGTCGGCGAGCCACTTGTCGTAATCGGCCTTCTCCTTGACCTCGACCACGATCGGCATGAAGCCGTGATCCTTGCCGCAGAGTTCGGCGCACTGGCCACGGTAAATGCCGGGCTTGTCGATGCGCGTCCACGCCTCGTTGACGAACCCCGGAATCGCGTCGCGCTTGACCGCAAACGCCGGCACCCACCACGAGTGGATAACGTCGGCGGAGGTTACAAGGAAGCGCACCTTGGCCCCGGTCGGCAGCACCAATGGCTTGTCGACTTCGAGCAGGTAATGCTCGCCCTTGGCTTCCTTGTTGTGGATCTGTTCGGCGGGGGTGGCCAGGTTGCTGAAGAACTCGACGTCCTGGCCCAGGTATTTGTAGTGCCACTTCCACTGATAACCGGTGATCTGGATATCGATATCCGGCTCACTGGTGTCGTACATCTTGATCAGGGTGGCGGTCGCCGGAACGGCCATCGCCACCAGTATCACGAACGGCACGATGGTCCAGAGGATTTCGACGGTGGTGCTTTCGTGGAATTTTGCGGCGACCTGCCCGGTAGAACGGCGGTGCACCATCATCGACCAGAACATGGCGCCGAAGACGATGATCCCGATCACCACACAGATCCAGAAAATGGTCATGTGCAGGTCGAATACTGCGTGACTGATTTCAGTCGCTCCAGGCGCCATATTCACAGTCCAGGCGGCATGCGCCGGACTGAAAATCGACCACAACAGGAGGCCCATCCAGACGTGTGGATGTCGCATCATTGCGGGTTCCCCTTATCGTTCTTGTTATCCCGCCGGCTTTCGCCTGCGGCAAGGGAGCGGCTGCATCAGACTACGAACTTGAATCGCCGGGCCTTGCTGCGGGTGCAGTCGGGCGTCATCAGCTAACTCCATTCATTGGCGAGTATAGACAGCGGCGGGAAATTGCAATGTGCACACGTAAATCAACTGAAACAGCTGACACTTGCGTTCAAGGGCACGAATGGAGAAGGATGCAGACGAGTGGTGGCAAACCGATATAACGCAGGCGCATCAAGGATGAAATAATTATGACAAATGCGTCTTAGCATTTTTCGTAAGCCAGCTAACTTATGTCTTCCCTATTTCATTGCCTTGTTTCCTGGAGTTTTCATGAACACCGCCGCATTGCGCGAGCAGATCCAAAAAGCCCGACAACACGAAAACGAAACCGGACGGTTGACCCGTCAACTGGAAGAACAACTGCCTCACCTGCACCCCTCTATCCAATTACCGGAGACGGATGCCAAGGCTGTATTGACGCGTTTTGTCGAAGCCTATATCGACGAAGTACCTGACCTGCTGGACGCAGCCAATGAAGTCGCCAGGGAAGCGGGAATCGAGTCACAGATCAAACCGGTGCTGAAAATCGCCGAGCAGTATTTCCTCCAGCCTCCGGTTGGCCTGGAACATCTGCTGGACGAAGCCTATCTGGCGCACCGCTTTGTCGAAGAGGTCAACGACCTGTACATCAAGCATTTCGGCCAGCCACTGATCCCTTTGGACATGACGGTCGCCAATCTGATTGCTCACCAGTTACTCGGTGAGAAATTTGCCAACGAACTGGATGAAGTCGTGCACCACGCGGTGGACAGCATGCTCGACGATGACAGCTTTGCGCTGGAGTCGGTGGAAGCCTACCGCGAAAAACTCAGCAGCCCTGATACCGGCGCCGCGTGGAAGCGCTGGCCGTGCATGAGCCGCCGACTGGGTGTGGGCCTGGAGCTGGATCAACCCGCCGCGTAACTCCGCGTCACACCACAAATACCTGTGGGAGCTGGCTTGCCAGCGATTACGGTGGATCATCCAACATCTCTGTTGACTGACACACCGCTATCGC